>JBFHXP010000004.1:0-59973 GCA_041598875.1 Desulfobulbales bacterium | reverse complement strand
ACTTTTAAAAAATCTCGGTAGTTGATCCGCAGAAGTATGTGCTCGCCGTACTCCAGTACGCCTGCGCATACTTCCTTGATCTCCTTGATCTTTTTCAAAATTGTCTGTTTCCGGATTGAAAACAGCCACGTGTAGCCATCCGGAAAAAACTGACTTTCCGGACGGACACTATTATACAGAGCAGACACCTTCAATATGCTCTATCGAAAAAATAAATCCAATTATTTCCGCAAAGGGGACACTTTTTATGAAAGTGCTTGTTACCGGTGGCGCGGGGTATATCGGCAGCCACACCTGTCTGGAGTTGCTGCTTGCCGGCCACCAGGTGGTCGTGATTGACAATCTTGTCAACAGTCGGGCCGAATCCCTGCGACGGGTCGAGGAGCTTGCCGGCGGGTCGCTTCTTTTTCATCAGGTTGATCTCAGGGACAGGGACTCGCTTTCCTCAGTTTTTGCCGCCAATTCCTTTGACGCGGTGATCCATTTTGCCGGGCTTAAGGCCGTTGGTGAATCCGTGACCATGCCGCTTGCCTATTATCATAATAACATCACCGCAACCGTTTTGCTGGCCGAGGTGATGGAGGAGCACGGGGTTGCCAATCTGGTTTTCAGTTCTTCGGCCACGGTGTACGGTGATCCTCATACCGTGCCCATTACCGAGGATTTTCCCGTGGGCGCGACCAATCCTTATGGCCGCACCAAACTGATGATCGAGGAGATACTCACCGACCAGCACAAGGCCCAGCCCTCCTGGTCGGTGGCCCTGCTCCGCTACTTCAACCCGGTGGGGGCCCATGAAAGCGGCAGGATCGGGGAAGACCCTCGTGGTATCCCGAACAATCTCATGCCGTTTATCGCCCAGGTGGCTGTAGGCAAACTCCCTGAACTTGCAGTTTTTGGCAATGATTATCCCACGGTTGACGGAACCGGGGTGCGGGACTATATCCACGTGGTGGATCTGGCCCGGGGTCATCTTGCGGCCCTTGACGCCCTTGCCGGCCGTCCCGGGGTACATACCTATAACCTCGGCACCGGCCGGGGCTACAGTGTTCTCGAGATGGTGGCTGCCTTTGCCAAGGCAAGCGGCCGGCCCGTTCCCTACCGTATCACCGACCGTCGAGCCGGTGATATTGCTGTCTGTTATGCCGATCCCGCCAGGGCTGCCGCCAGCCTGGGCTGGCGGGCCGAAAGGGATCTGGCCGCCATGTGCGCCGACACCTGGCGCTGGCAACAGGCCAACCCGCAGGGGTATGGTTAATTTTCATCATGTGGCATTCCGTGAGTTCGATATGCGAGTCCGCTGCAGTCAGCCCCCCTTTTGGGGTTGCCTGCGGCCTCCTGCTTACCTGCGGAACCTCACTTTTCGTCCGCGGCTGCAGCTGATTTTTTATCGACAACAAGGCCGTAGCCCAATCGGACTTTGTGTTCGATATCATCGGTAATTGCCGGATTATCTTTAAGAAAGACCTTTACATTCTCCCTCCCCTGGCCGATACGTTCACCGTTGTAGGAGTACCAGGCGCCGCTTTTCTCGACGATGTCCAGTTCTGATGCAAGATCAAGAATATCGCCGACCCTGGAAATTCCCTCGCCGTAAACGATATCGAATTCCGCTGTTTTGAATGGCGGCGCGACCTTGTTTTTCACCACCTTGACCTTTGTCCGGGAGCCGACCGCCTCCTGGCCGTCCTTGATGGTGGCGATTCTCCGGATATCCAGGCGGACTGAACTGTAGAATTTGAGCGCGTTGCCGCCCGGTGTAGTTTCCGGATTACCGAACATAACCCCGATTTTCATCCGGATCTGGTTGATGAAGATCAGGGCGGTGTTGCTTCTCTTGAGAACACTGGTGAATTTTCTCAGGGCGTGTGACATGAGCCGGGCCTGCAGACCTACATGCTGGTCGCCGACATTGCCGTCGATTTCAGCCTTGGGAACCAGGGCGGCCACGGAATCGATCACAATCACGTCCACCGCGCCACTCCTGATCAGAACCTCCGCGATTTCCAGGGCCTGCTCACCGTAATCCGGCTGGGAAACCAGCAGGTCGTCAATATTGACCCCCAGCTGCGTGGCATAGGTGGTATCGAGTGCGTGCTCGGCATCAATGAACGCTGCGACCCCCCCCCTCTTTTGCGTTTCAGCAATAACATGCAGGGCCAGAGTGGTTTTGCCCGATGATTCCGGCCCGTATATTTCTGTGACGCGGCCCCGGGGGATGCCGCCCACCCCGAGAGCGATATCAAGACTCAGGGAGGCGGTGGGGATCGCGGGAATCTCTTCAGCCTCCTGGGAACCCAGGCGCATGATCGCCCCTTTGCCGAATTGTTTCTGGATCTGGTACATTGCGTTTTCAAGGGTTTTATTCTTGGCTTCCCTGCTGTCCTTGTTGTCTTTACTTTCTTTGCTCATGTGTTACTCCTGTGAGAGGGGTTAAATGATGGATTCGTGGGAAGATGGAAGGTTGAGGAGGTGGCGGCGGACAAGGTTGAGGCCGGTCATCGCGCTTTGCTCCCGGATCTGCCAGCGATCTCCTGAAAAATGAAAAAGGGCGGAGGAAACCATGTTTCCCTCGGCCAGCCCGAAGTAGACCGTTCCCACCGGTTTTTCCGGGCTGCCGCCATCAGGGCCCGCAATACCGGTGACCGAAAGGGCGATGTCCGCTCCGGTCAGGGCCAGGACGCCTGCGGCCATGGCCTTGGCGCAGGCGGAACTTACCGCGCCGTGTTGTTTCAGTATCGCCGGGTCAACGGCGAGAAGTTTTTCCTTTACCTGGTTGCTGTAGGCTATTACCCCTCCGGAGAAATAGGCGGAACTTCCTGCTGTTGTGGTGATTCTGTGACCAATGAGCCCGCCGGTGCATGATTCTGCCACAGCCAGTCTTTTCTGCGCTCCAGTCAGCTGGGTGCCGACCATGCCCGCCATTGTCTGTTGGTCGCGGGCAAAGATGAACTCCCCCAACCGTTCCTGGATAAGGGAGTCCAAACGAAGGAAAAGGTCGTCTGCCTCCCTTTCCTGTTCGCTGATGACCGTCAGGCTGCAGTGTACTTCGCAGAAGACAGGATAATAGCCGATCCGGACCCGGGTATCATTTGGTGCGAGATCCTTGAGCCGGTCATTTATTTCGACTTCCGGCAGGCCGAATATTTTGTAGACCCTCTGCCGTACCTGCCGGACCGAATCGCCCCCCAGGAAGTTCAGCCTGGGGATAACCCGATCGGCAAGGAGTTCCCGCATTTCGTGCGGCACCCCCGGGAGAAAGAAGATCGGGATCCGGTCATGGACCAGAAGGTAGCCGGCCATTCGCCCTTCCGGTTTCAGGATCTCGGCTCCTTCAGGGAGCCAGGCGAGTTTCTCCAGGGTTTGAGCCGAGGATGAGGACCGGGGAGCGGGGACGGAGAGTATCTTTTCATGAATTTCAGGGTGAAAGGTCGTTGGCCGGTCCAGGGCACAGGCCACTGCCTCATTGGTCATGTCATCGGATGTTGCGCCCAGGCCACCGGTTACGATAACAAAATCGGCGCGGCTGATGGACCGCTTCAGGGCCTCACCGATTTCAGGCCCGGTGTCGCGCACCGTGATCATGGCCTTGATCTCATGACCGGCTGAAAAAAGCTGACCCGCGACAAAACGGCTGTTGGTGTTCAGCACCCGTCCCGAAGTCAGCTCATCTCCAATGGCAATGATTTCCCCTATCATGGCGAAGAAATAATATATGTAACGGTTTGAATTGTTTAAAGATAAAATATGATTGACCCGTCAGCACATATACTAGCAGCCCAGGGGAGAAATGACAACTGTTTCGCGTCCCGCCAGAGGCGGCGCTGAGAAAACAGATCAGACAACAGAGCCGGCCACGCTCAGGTCGTCCTGGAGGGTGTGCAGGAGAACCGGAACAATTTTTCCGGCAAGTGTCGCCGGCGCCTCCACCTTCACCGGCACGTAGTTGTCGCTGAATCCCTGGAGGATTTTTTTGCCGCCGCGTTGCCGCCCCTCCAGGAGTACCGGCCGGATCGAACCCAGTTGACTCTGGTAAAAGGCGATCCGTTTTTCCCGGTCCAGGGCGCGAAGCCGGGCCACCCGCTGTTCCTTGACCTGCCGTGCTATCTGTCCGTCCAGTTCTGCCGCCGGGGTGCCCGGTCTTTTCGAGTAGGGAAAAACGTGGAGATAGGTGATCGGCAGTCCTGCCAGCAGGTCATGGGTTGCCGCAAAGGCGAGATCATCCTCGCCGGGAAAGCCGACAAGCACATCCGCGCCCAGTGCCGCTTCCGGCAGGTTTTTACGGATCGACAGGACAATATTTCGAAAATCTTCCGCAGTATAGTGGCGGTGCATTGCCCTGAGAATCGAGTTGTCACCACTTTGCAGGGGAATGTGGAGATGCGGCATGATATTGGGGATTTTGGCCATGAGATGGAGAAGCTCCTGTGAGATTTCGCTTGGCTCCAGGGAACTTATCCGCAAGCGGATCTCCGGGTTTTCCATGGCCAGTTGGCGGAGTATGTCGCGCAGGGATATTTTTTCAGGAAGATCATGGCCATAGGCCCCAACGTGGATACCGGTGACAACTATTTCCCGGTAGCCGGCACCGGCAAAGACCCGCGCCTGTTCCAGGACCGCCTCTGGTTCAAGACTGCGGCTGCGGCCCCGGGCGTGTGGCACAATGCAGTAGGTGCAGAAATTATTGCACCCGTCCTGAATCTTGAGAAACGGGCGGGTTCTGCCACTCAAGCTCTTTATCCGTAACGGGCTTATTTTCTTTTCCCGATGGATATGCGGATCATGGATGGATGGGGCGCCCTCTTTTGATTCGCAGAGCGATGCCGCCACCAGGAGATGTTTCCGGTGGTTATCGACAATGCATGGTGAGCATCCGGAAGCGGCCTTCCGCGCTCCATCGGGATCTGTCTGGGCATAACACCCGGTGATCATGATTTTCGCATCCGGGTTGGCGCGTTGGGCCCGGCGGATGGTCTGGCGCGAGAGGGCCGCGGCCCTGGCAGTAACGGCGCAGGTATTTATCACAAAAATATCGGCAGGTTCGCCCGGGCCAACGATTTCCATTCCCTGTTCGGTGAACCCGCTCAAAAACGAGGCGGACTCGTACTGGTTGACTTTGCAGCCCAGGGTCGCTATGGCCACCCTTTTTTTCTTTTTATTCATGGTCTGGGGTTGTGTCTGGAAAGTGTTAAAGCAGGGAACGTCATCAGCCGGAAGATTTCTGGACAATGGCCAGAACGATCTGGTTGCGGAGCATTTTGAGGTAGTTGAGTTTGTCTAGGGTTACGGGTTCTTCGCTTTCCTTCATGTCCGCATAGAGGATGCCGATGCCGTTTTTTTTGACTATCACCGGGTAGATGGCAAAGGACGGGGCCACAAGAATGCCCCGGTACCAGGGGGGCAACGCGGTTGCGACATCGGGATTTACGGCCCGGTCCACATACAGGTCTTCGCCCTGGGCAATGGCCATATTGAAGAGATCCGCCGCCTCCGGGTCAACGGTGAAACGAAATTTGCGCAGGGTTTCATCAATAAAGGAACCGAGGCCGAAACGGCCGGCAATGGTACCGGTTTTCGGGTCCTTGATCCCGATGAGCACCCGGGAGAATCCAAGCCCCCGGTATGCTGTTTCCATCACCATATTGATTATGTCATCCAGGGAATAGGCCGTGTCCAGCATGGCCATGGTGACCTCCTGGATGCCGTTCATGATCACCATATGGTGTTGGCTGTCCTGATTTGCGGTGGGCTGGGCCGGGCCTGTTTCAACCCTGGTTGCCGCAAAGCGGGAGAGGTCGGTAATTGCTGGTGCCGGCGCTGGTTCCGGAGTTTTCGGGGTGGTCGGTTTGAAGGTAAGCTGTCTGACAAGTTCATCCTGTTGCGGGCCCAGGTTGAGAACCGAGGAGTATCCCTTGGCCGTTTCGCCGATCCGGTCCATCATCTCAAGGAGAGCCTTTTCTGAAACCGGGACAAGCTTTTCATACTTGCGAAGGATGGCGAGAAGGCCGGTTCGCTTTCCGGAATAGGGCTGGTCAGAGGCGGCAAGGGCATAGATTTCATTGCTGAAACAGGCAAGACAGCGAAAGGAATCTATTGAGCCGTGGTTGTTCCGGGTTTCCTGGCTGCTGAGTCCTTTCATGCTGGTGATTATTTTCTGGGGCAACCCCCATGATTCGGCAACCGCCATGCCGACCATGTCACTGCTGCAATTGAAAACCTGAACGATTGCGTCGGCCTCGACGATATGTTCATCGTTTATGAGCCGGGTTACCCGGGCAAAATCTTCGGGGAAATAATACATGAGAAGAAGTTTGCCAAAGTGGTGAAGCAGGGCGCAGATAAAAAGATCCTCAACATCGTTCTGCTTCATCCGCAGACCCATATCCCGGGCCAGGATACCGCTCAGGAAAGATGCGAGAATACTTTTTTTCACCACATTTGCCTGGGCCCGGTTTTTCAGGTGTTCGAAAAAAACAAGCCCGGTGGCGGCCATTCGAACCTGCTCAAATCCGAGAATAACCACTGCGCGGCTGATTGTGGCGATCTGTCCGGAAAACTGGCTGTAGATGGCGGAATTGACCATCTTCAGCAGTTTGGTGGTCAGGGCGTAATCCTTGAAGATCACCGAGGCGAGCTGGCTTGCCGAAGAGGTGCTTCCCGGGGCGGCCTTTTCATTTATTTCGGATATGTATCGGGAAATAGCTGGAAAATCCTGCTGGCTTTCCATTTCCTTGAGGAGTTTCTCAATGGTCGGGTTTTCGGTTTTCTTCCTTTCTTCCTGCGTCATTTTCTCGCCTGTTGCGCCCTTTTCCCCGCCTGGTCGATCAGTTCCATCAGGGAAACAATTCTCGGTTTGGCCGGCTTGACAAAGGTTTCTTCCCATTCCGCCGATGAGAGCTCCTGCCTGAGGTACTCTGCCACCGGAAAATAGGGGTGCCAGCAATCGAGGATTCTGCCGCAGGGCGCGCCCATATTCTCGGTGCGGCAATAGGTGAAGTGGATCTGGTGTCCCAATCGCGAGCAGCGTATCTGACAGTCTTTTTTCGGGGGGGCAATGGGTGGTTTCATGGGATGGGCCCTGTGTCTGGCTTATGGTCCTGCCTGATAAATCTTCTTCAGGACCATGGCCAGTTGAGATGGACGGGCAAGAACGAGCCGGATGTTCTCCTGCCGGGAGTGTTTGGCAAGAAGTTCCTTGATGACGGGAACATCGGGGGTAATGGTGGCAACCACCAGGCCCTCATCACTGAGAGTAAGTGGAAGGGAGCGGAGTTTCAAGGCAACTTCCCTGGGGATGCTGGCCACCGCCTTTTTGGAGATGGACACCTTGCTGAGGTCGATCAGCGGGGTCCTGAATTTCTCCGCCAGGCCCATGTATACATGTTCCTCTCCGAGGAGGCCCTTTTCAATGAGGAAGGTGCCGATTCTTTTTTTCTGGATCTTTTCCTGGAGCACGATGGCCGCCTCAACCTGGTCCGGGCTGACAATGCCTGCCGACACAAGGAGTTCGCCTACCTTGAAGCGGGTGATATTCGCCTTGTAGGCCTTCTGGATTTCGCGGTCAATGCTGGCATAGTTGATCTTCGCCTGTTTGGCGATAAAATGGCCCAGTTTCAGCTTTTTCAACTGCTCAAACTGCTCCAGGGCACGTTTGAAAACAGTCTGCTCGATCAACCCCTTCTGCACCAGGATTTCGCCGAGATATCGCCGTGAAAACCTGATCCGTATGCTGCTGGCGGGAAAGAAGAAGTATTTTTCGAGGAGGTTGTTTTTTACCGTGTATGCAAAGACTCCATTGTCATGATTCTGGGCAAGGGGCACCATGACATCATATTTTTTGCCGCTGCGCACCTCGATGGTTTCCGCCTCACAGGAGAATTCATCCTCGGGAAACTGGGGAGGCCTTTCCAGGAGGATAATACAGCTGAATCGAGCCATGTTCATGGCCCGATCAACGGTCTCTCCCTCGACCTGCACGGTGATTTCATTGGAGCTGGGGTGAAAGAGGGAGACCCCGGAAACCTCCTCCCGGTTACTGTCAAGATGTTCAAGGACAACGATTTTTTTGGCTGAAGAACCCCGGGAGGCGGAGTCGGAGAAGAGTTCATCGTATAGATTATCAATTTTATCGAGGTCCGTGCTGCCGATGGAAAGTGAGTCGCCAAAAAGATCTTCGATCTGCTCGGTGTATCGTTCCCTGCCGGGGTTTTTCAATAAAATAAGTTCCGCGGTGCGGGCGTCGGAGTGTGATTCGTCCATGCGGTTGAGCTTGGCATAGGCGCTGGAGCGGTTCTGGTAGGCCTCGGCCATGGAGCTGTCGAGTTCTATTGCCTTGGTGAAGTAGTGGATGGCATTTTCGATCTGCCCGGCCTGGAGAAGCTCCTTGCCGTTCCGGTTAAAGGATTTTGCGTCACTCATTTTTTTGACCAGTAGTTAGACGTTTCATCTGATTGATAATGGCTCTTTCTTTTGATAGTTCCGTATGTTACATGAAAAACAGCTTCCGAGTCCACAAGAATGTGTTTTGGGGGAGATGGTGGGTGGGGAGGTGGCTATTTTCTGGTTCGTCTTCTCACTGGCAGGGGCTCCGTGGTTTCCTCATGCTCCTGCAGGAGCGCGAGAATTTCCTCGCTCAGCTTAACCTTTCCCTCAAGGACACAACCGCGCCGACCCATTATGCACCGTCTTTTCAACCTGGTGCATCTGTCGGTTTCAATATCGTGGTTGCCGCATGAAAAGGTCATGGTGCTGCTCCGCAAAAAAGGTCAGGTGGTATCGTGGCATGCGAGTTTCATGATACCAGGTTTTTCTTTTTTATGGGACCTCTCTGCACGACAAAAGAGTAATTTGGCAGATGGAGATGAGGGCGGAATACGACCAAGGGCCGCTGGACACTGTCCAACGGCCTTTGAGATGGCACGAACTTTTTTTGGGGAGGGAAATCCTCGGGCTGGTCGGGTCAGGTCGCGCCCGGGCGGACACTATTTATCAGGCGGTGAAAGGAGTTTAACAAGATCCTGATAGAGTGCTTCCTGCTTGCTGTCTGTAACTATGTGCGGCTCAAGTTTGCGCGCCCGCTCCAGAAAATCGCCCGCCTTGGCGATCAGCGTTCGGGCCGCAGGTTCATCTCCCTGCTCCAGTGCCGCTTGGGCCGAGGCAAGATTTTTGCCGGCCAGCGCGAGCAGTTCGTCGGCATGGTGTGCCTGGGCGTGGTCAGGAACAAGCAGTGACAGCATGATACCTGCGGCAAGCAGGATCACAGTCAGCCGGGGAATAGCAGAGTAAACGGCAGTAAATACTGATCGCGGCATGATACGCTCCTTTATTTTTCCGGGGATGCTTTCATGGTGTTTCCGGGGTTTGGTGTCGATCTGCAACAGCTGTTGACAAGGCCTTCCTTCTTTCTGGAGCATGTGGAAATACCGAGAATTTGATACGGGGGGCACCAGCCGATAAGCCCGGTAAGAAGCGGCACGAGGCCCAGGTAACCCCAAAGTGCCCGGGGGCCGACAAAGGTCATGGCCAGTAAAGCGGACCCCGCCAGTACCCTGATAAATCTTTCACCATCTCCGATGTTTCTTTTCATTTTCTTCCTCCTGATGTGACAGTTGTAACAGCACGGTGCTGTCAGTACGTTTTGATGCACTGTACACAGGAAGAATGAGACATGCTGTGACTTGGGCACAGATCTTTTGTGACTTAGTCACCACTGACGGTGAGGTTTGATTGGTCAAGCAGTCTGATGGAGTTGCGGGCCAGCTGCACTTTGCCCTGGCGCTCCATCTCTTTCAACAGTCGGCTGACCACCTCGCGGGAGGTGCCCAGGTCGTTGGCAATAGCCTGATGAGTCGCTTCCAGGAGGTTATTTTCCGATTTTTCAACCAGGTATTCATTGAGGCGCTCGTCCATGCGGTTGAAGGCCACCTCCTCCAGAAGTGCCATGACCTCGGAAAAGCGCATGCTGAGAAGTGAAAAGACAAAATTTCTTATCTCTGCATATTCGGCCATTAATTTCTGAAACTCACGGGCCGGCAGGAGCAGGGCATCAACCTGGCTTCTGGTGACCGCGTTGGCCGGATAATTTGAACTGGAGAGAATACAGGATGCGTTGAGAATGCAGGTGTCACCGGGGCCGATTTCATAGAGGGTGATTTCCCGACCGGTCTGGCCGGATTTATAGACCCTGATTTCTCCGCTGAGCAGAAAGGCAATATGCGAGCAGGCATCGCCTTCCCAGTATATCGGGGTTGCCGCAGGAAAGGATTGATTGATTCCTTTTTCAAGTATGTGCTTAATTAAAGTGGAATTGGCGGCCAGATTCGGAAACAACGCAGTCAGCTTGCTGGTCATCAGGTCTCTCGAGCAATAAAGACAGGATCTTGTGGGCCCTTCTCTTTTCCGTTGAAAACAGCGGGAAAGAGAGATTCGATATGGAACACAGGTTACTGTATCATATTCTGACGTGTTGGTGAAGCGCGGAGAGGGTTTTTTGCGGGCAGGAGGCGGGCGAAAAAAAAGCCCCGCATCAAGCGGGGCTTTTTTCATGAACTAACCAGATGGATTACAGCTGGCGGACGTTCTCGGCAGCCGGGCCCTTGGCGCCATCAACGATATCGAAAGAGACGCGGGCGCCTTCGGTAAGGGATTTGAAACCCTCGGCCTGGATCGCGGTGTGATGAACAAAAACATCCTTGCCGCCGTCCTGCTCGATGAATCCGAACCCTTTAGAATCATTAAACCATTTTACTGTACCTTCAGCCATTTTACTACTCCTTGTGTGGTGGGCTCCATTATGGGAGCCGTGTGATTTCTCGCCGCATCTCCGGTAAAGAGGCGGCATGCAGCTTGTTTGAGTAAATAAAAAAAACCGCACGAGTATTTTATCCAGTCGTGCGGTTGTCTCTTTTTCGAATTTTTCTACAAACAGGCACTGCGCAACATCTGATATCTTAGCATGGAGCGTATTTAATAGCAAGTTTATTTGCTGGACTGGACAATGGTCCGGAAGGATCGATGTTTTCAGGTCTCTGTCATGGTGGCAAGGAGGAGGGAGAAGTTTTTTATGGTGACGGATTTTTTGAGTTTTTTTAGATGTTTTTCATTCTCTGGACACTGTATCAGGGTAATTACCTCCTTGATCTTGGCAAGAATTTGCTGTTCGCCGCAAAAGATGTCCTGATAACGCGGAAGAAGTTCCTGCAGATAGCCCTGGAGTTCACGGATCCGCTCCTGGCCGGTGGAGACCGACCTGTGGTTTCCCCGGATTCTCTGAAAAAGCAGGGGGTCGTTGATCGCTCCGCGACCGAGCATCAGGCCGGCGGCATTGGTCTGGGCAAGAATCCGCCCGGCGTCTTCGGTGGTAAAGATATCTCCATTGGCAATAACCGGCAGCCTGGTTTTTTTGACCGCCTCAGCAGTAATCCCGTGGTCGGCCCGGCCGGAGTATCTTTGCCGGACCGTTCGCGGGTGGATAATGAGAAAGTCGATATCATGGGCCTCAAACAGGGGGAGCAAGGAAAATATCTCGTCGGGTGAGTTGATGCCGGCGCGAAGTTTTACGGAAAAACTTCCTCTGATGACCGGGCGGAGCGCGCCAAGGAGGCGGGCAAGAGGCTCGGGGTTGTTGAGCAGCGCACCGCCGGCCGTATTTCCCGACATCCGTCCGTAAGGACATCCGAGATTGATGTTAAGATGAAAAGTGCCCAGGCTCTGTACCGTTTCCGCGGCCCTGGTCAGGGCGCCGGGGTCGCTGCCGATTAACTGAACCACCAGGGGAGTTTTGCTCTCGCCGGAGGACACCTCGTGGCGGTCAGTGTCGGAAATGGGTTTTGCCGCGCCGGATTGCACCCGGACATATTCGGTAAAAACAATGTCTGGCCAGTAGCGGTCGCAAAAGAGGGCGCGCAGGGCCCGATTGGTCAGGCCCTGCATCGGGGCAAGCATCAGGGGGGTGGCGCCGGATTCCCAGGGAAGCCTGCCGGTGTTTTGCATATTTTTTCTATTTCTGCGGTTTTCTCATTTCATCGAGCACGCTTTTTCCCTCGGTATCATATACCCGGACATGGACCGTGCCATCGTAATTCATGTCCCACATGGGAGTTGCCTCAAAGCGAAGGCCGCTGCAGAGGGTTTCCGTGGAGCGCATGGTTTTTCTGGCCTCTTCGACGAGTGAAGTCAGGGTGTCGGCACAGGAGTCAAGGGGGGAGAGCTCCCGGGGCTTTTCCACGGGCTTTTCTGTGGCGGTTTCTGCAGGGCCCTCTTTCACAATTTCTATTGTGGCGCATCCCGCCATAAAAAAAAGGGCCAGGCCCAGGCATGTGGCATAATAATACATATTTTTCATATACTACTCCTTAAATAGTTTTTATCCGGAAACAAACAACCTTCCGGGACGGGCATTTATTAGTGTCCATCCGGAAAGTCTTTTTTCCCCGGATGGCTACACTTAGCTGTTTTTAATCCGGAAGCAGACAATTTTTAAAAAGATCCAGGAGATCAAGGAAGTATGCGCAGGCGTACTGGGGTACGTCGAGCACATGCTTCTGCGGATTGACACCGAGATTTTTCAAAAGTGGCGTTTCCGGATGAAAACTAATTACAGATCTTGCATGGTTTGTAGCCGGAAGACACCGCCTCTTTCCTGCTTACGAATTTAGCGGTGCACTGTTTGCCGTCGTAGTTGATGCACCCCGGGTTGTGGAAAAGAAGGCTCTTGGTGTTGCCGCGCAGGAGCTTTGACTGGGGAGGGGCGGGCTCTTCCCCGGTCTGTCCGCCCTCGATCTCTTCTTCATAATAGCTGAACATGACCTCATGGTGTTCTTCGAGCTTCTTGTGAATTTCCTTGGCCAGGTTTCCGAGGGAATATTTGGACAGTTCGTTGAGTTCGCTCTGGTTGAAGACCAGTTCGCCGGCGGTTTTCTTCAGGTCTTCCGAGTGGCAATCCGGATTATAAATCCCCCTGACAAAAATATCGAGCCTGGCGGTGGTGACACCGAAAAGGATTTTGGCAACCGTGTTCTTGTCGATTGCCTGCAGCACCCCGTCGCATCGGCACAATGCCGATCCCTGGGCATTAAAGTTAAAGGCGATAAATTCGATGTCGTTGTATTCCAGGAAGAATTCATCAAAGAGGATATTCTGTTTGGCCGCGATTTTTTTGAAGCGAAGCAGTGCGTTCATGAGACTCTCCTGTGGTGGAATGGGTCCGCAATTATGGTGGCGGTCTCCTGTTGCCGAGGTCTTGGGTCGGTGGTCCGCCGCAGTCACTGATATGATATACTATAACACAGAGGCACCGCCGCTGGGCAAGGTTTATTGTGCTTTTTTTCTTTTCTTTTCCGTGTCCTGGGCCAGAACCATACAAAGATGGCCTGGAAATTTTTACCAATTCTGGTAGAATATCCCAGGTATTTTCATGAAGTAACTGTGCTCTGTATTTTCCTTGAGAAGTCAAAGAGGTGGCTGGATGAATGAAACTGAGAAAAAGCTCATTGAGCACTATATGTCCGTTTCCATACACAAGGATTTTTACTACAACAAATACCTTGGGATTTCGACGGTCATAAAGGAGTACGAGTCTGTTGAGAGAATTCTTGTTGATTCCCGTTTCATGGCCTGCATTACCGTGCAGATTCCGCAGCTGAACAAGATAGAGTACCAGTACGGCAGCACCGCCTACAATAACCTCCTTGATCATGTCAGCGAAATTCTCAAGACCCTTAAGAAAGACGAGTTCCGTTCTGATGATATCTTTGTTGTTGATCTCTTTGACTCGGACACCTTTATCATGTTTCTGTCGCCTCCCCGGGAGAGGGAGACCCAGATTCTCAACCACCTGGAGACTATTGCCGAGCGGACCCGGGTGACCATTGACCAGAAAATATTCGAGGTGTTCCGGCCGTATATAAAAGAATACTCCCGGCCGTCGGTGGGTTTTGCCCTGGTCATCAACAATCCGATGATCAACAATATGCGCCTGGTCATGCAGCTCATCACCAGTTCCAAAAAAATGGGCGATTTCATGGCCATGAAGCAGGAAAATGTCAGTCGCTATAATCTGCAGAAGATTATCATTGAAGAGAAGATCAAGACGGTTTTTCAGCCGATCGTTGCCTTAACTTCCCTGGAGATCATCGGCTACGAGGCCCTCTCCCGCGGACCGGTGGATACGGAATTTGCCAGCCCGCTGCTTCTTTTTCTCCTGGCCAGTGAGTTCGGCCTTTCCTTTGAGCTGGACAGTCTCTGCCGGAAACAGGCCTTTCAGAGCATCCGCCCGATCAAGAGCGACAAGAAATTTTTTGTCAACACCCTGACCATGACCATCCACGACCCGGAGTTTCGCGGCGCCTATCTCAAGGAGTTGCTTGCGGACCTGAAGATGAAGCCGGAAAATGTGGTTTTTGAGGTCAATGAAAAGCTGGCGATTGATAATTATGATCTCTTCCGCAACGCGATGCAGGATTATTCGGATATCGGCATAGTCCATGCCAGTGACGATATCGGCCACGGCAATGCTGATCTGGAGCGGATCATGGAGCTGCACCCCGGGTACATGAAAATAGATATCTCCCTGGTCCGGGATATTGACACCAGTTATATCAAGCAGGAAATTATCAAGGCCATGGTCAGCCTGGCCAGGGGAATAAAATCCCAGGTTATTGCCGAAGGTATCGAGACCCGGGCGGAATATGAAAAACTCAAGGAGCTCGGGGTGGATTACGGCCAGGGGTATCTTTTTGGAAAACCCTGTGAAGATCCCAGCGCCTGTCTACCCACATTTTGAATGATACCGTGGCTGCGGTGAAAAAAATCAGGGTCCGGCTTGCCATATCAGCGGAAGAGTATCTCGATTATTACAAGGGCCGGGCCTCATCGGTGAGCGCCCGGGCCGTGGACGGGAGGCGGATTATGTTTCCCGCGTCCACCCTCCGGCCTTTTGTAACAGAAAAAGGGGTTTCCGGGCTGTTTGAGATAACTTTGAACCCGGACAACCGCCTACTCTCCTTTGCGAGGATCTCAGAGTAACCAGAGGGTCGGCTGGGGGGTGATGTAGTGAGTTTTGTAGCGCAGATCTCAGGGGCTTCCGCTTGTCTTGTGTCCTTCCGGAAAGCCCTTGTTTCCGGATGAAAGCTACTCGGCTTTCCGGTGAACGGCAAAGGGACCCCAGCTCTGACAGACCGGCATGACCTCGAGGCTGTTGATGTTGAGGTGAGGCGGCCTGCTGGTGATCCACCAGACGATTTCCGCGATGTCCTGGCGGTGATCGGTTCGGTTCCCTGATACACCCCCCCTGCCCTTGCGGCATCCCCCTTGAAGCGGTTCAGGGAAAATTCGGTTTCCGCCATGCCCGGCTCTATGTTTACTACCCGGACATTGGTGCCGACCAGATCGGCCCGGAGGTTATTGGAGAACTGTTTGACAAAGGCCTTTGATGAGTACGGTTTTTGGGATTGAAGGTTTCATGGGTCGTGAGTGGTGCCCCGCAGACAGCCGGAACTTCTCCGGAATGAGTCGCGCGGGAGGTGTTATTTTGTTTTTTTCTGAGAGGTTCTTTGAATAAACTCAACATTGGCCACCTCCACCGGAGAAAGCAACCCGGTGACAGAGGCATGTTTCGGCTGGTACCAGCGCTGGCCGGTGAAGTAATCCTTCATTGAACTGGTGGTAAAAATGTACCCGTGGCGGGCAAATATTTCGTTGCGCATTATCTTGAGTTCAGAAGCGGGTATGCCGGCGAGGTCCGCCGCTGTCAAGATTCGGGTGGAGGCCAGGGGGTATTTTCCCGGAAGGTCCGTGCTCTTCCCTGATGGTTCCATCTGGGGAGTCTCGGCCGGATGGGGGGCTGATTGTTCCGGCCGTTGGCCTGCAGCCTGCGGGGCACCATCCTTGTTTATCTGTTTCGTTGAAACAATTTCTCGCACCGGAACCGGTTCGGGGACGGCAGGGGTTTTTTCTTTTTCAGCATCATAGCCGGGAGAGGGGGTGTCGTTCTCAATTCCCTGCCCTTGGGCGAGAATACGGGCAATGGGATCAAGTGAGGCCCGGTCATCCGCAGGGCCGGGCATGTTTCCATCCGGCACCACAATCTCTTCCAGGAGTGTTTCTTTTGGAAAAGGGTGGATATCCGTAAGATCATCCGGTTGATCGGGAGGTCTTGCAGGACCTGGTTGCAGGGTCGGCCCGGAAATATATTCCCGGGTAATGGTGGTGATGGTGGCCAGGGCGGTGATCACCAGAGAAATGGCGAACACGACCAGAATACCGGTCATGATGTTTTTCATGGCCTGTTTCTTTTTTTCCCGGGCAATGATGAAATCGATATTCGCAGAATTTTTTCGACTGGTATTCATGGTCAGTTTCAGTACTCCTGAAGGGGAGCGGCAATGTTGCCGATCCTTCCCTCCGCATAGTGGTGCGGAATATCTGTACAGTACCGATCAGTGATTTCTGGAAGAGTAAAATTACAGGTAATGCAAACATACCTGTCTGGGATTGTAAAGAATTGTTTGATTGTCACGGGGGCGGCAACCCGTGTTTGCCCGAAAACGCCGTTTTTAAAATTCCCGGTGGTTGCTCCGCGGAAGTATGTGCTCGACCTGCTGGGGTGTGTTGAGCACATACTTCTTTGATCTCACTTGAAAATCATGATTATTCAAGATGCCTGAAGTCAAAAGTCAGGAGCCGCAGCAACCACCCTTTTTGCCCCCGGTGTCGCATGAGGACGCCCCGTTTTTACAGGTATTTATACCCAGAAGATGATAGGGGGGGCACCATCCGGTGATGCCGGTGGCCAGAGGGATCAGCCCCAGAAGGCCCCAGAGGGTCTGGGGTCCGATAATGGTGAGAGAAAGTATGGCAAGCCCGACCGCGATCCTGATACCCCTTTCACTGTTTCCAACATTTTTTTTCATGGCGCTACCCCCTGTGCGTGAGATTGTGCTGACCGTGGAGTCTGTCGGACTTCTCCCGCAGGCTCCTGAGTGATTGGTTGTTTGGCAACTCTAAAGGATACTATAAGCATGAATAGTGGAAAAGGATGGCTGTTATTTTTTTGGGGAATTCTCCGACAGGCTCTTAGAGAATTTCACCGGATCCGACAACCAGATCATCGAGATAGAAGACCGCGAACTGGCCGGGGGTTATTGCCCGCTGCGGCTCATGGAATCTCACGGTAACAGACCCGTCGGGGTTGGCCAGGATTCGTGCCGGCGCCGCGGTGTGGCGGTAGCGGATTTTCACCTGAAAATCACCGGCCTGAGGTTCAATCCCGGAGAGCCAGTTGATCTCTTCCGCAACAAGCTCCTCCTGCCAGAGCTCTTTTTCCTTGCCCACGATCACCGCGTTGTTCGCTGGATCAAGATTGATCACATACCAGGGGGTGGCATCGGGCAGGCCGAGGCCCCGGCGCTGGCCTACGGTATAGGTATGAATTCCCTGGTGGCGGCCGAGAATTTTTCCTTCCGCGGTCATGATCGGTCCGGGAATCGGTTCCCGGTCCAGGTACTCCCCCAGGCTCTTGTTCTGGAGAAAGCAGACATCCTGGCTTTCCTGGCCGTGGAGCCCTTTGAGGCCAAGCTCCGCGGCAATTTCCCTGACCCGGTCCTTGGTGTAGACGCCCAGGGGAAAGCGGAGGCGGTGGAGGTGTTCTCTCTGCAGTCGGGCGAGAAAATAGGACTGGTCCTTTTTGGGATCAAGTCCCTTGAAGAGCAGGGGCAAGCCCTTTTCATCGCGCTCGATGCGGGCATAGTGGCCGGTGGCCATGAGGTGCGGGCCGCGGTCTGAAACGGCCGCGAGCAGGCGGCCGAATTTTATCCGCCGGTTGCAGAGCATGCAGGGGTTGGGGGTTCGGCCCTGGTAGTATGAATTGCGAAAATAACCAAGCACTTCCCTGCTAAAAGGCTCGGCAAGATCAAGTACCTCAAGGGATATGTTCAGCTGGTCCGCCACCCGCTGGACCCGGGCCGCCTGTGCGGCAAAATCGGGCTGGGCCAGTTTCATGAAAAAGCCCCGGACCGTGTACCCCTCCTGCTGCAGCAGGGCAGCGGTCACCGACGAGTCGACCCCACCACTCATGGCAACGCCGATGGTTTTCAGATTTTTTTCACGTGAACTGCGGTTTGTTTCCATGCTTGCAAAGCGTGCCCGGGTGCGGTAAATGCAAAGGGTTTGAGAGATGATCGAGTGCTGCGCCAACAAAACTTTATATACGATACGGTACTGTGCGACAAAAAGAAACAGGTAAGAGAAAAGAGCTTCTGGCCCCGGCCGGCAGTTTTGAAAAGCTCAAAACCGCAATCCACTATGGCGCCGATGCCCTTTACCTCGGCGGCGAGGGGTACAGCCTGCGGGCCAATGCCGGTGCTTTTGGCCCGGATCTGCTGGCTGCATCGGTTTCCTATGCCCACGAACGCGGGGTGAGCGTCTATGTGACGGTCAATATTTTTGCCAAGGACCGGGATTTTGTCAATCTGGATTCCTATCTTCTGCTCCTGGAAAAAATCGGTGTGGATGGGGTGATTGTTGCTGATCCCGGCATATTTTCCGTGATTCGCCGGATTGTTCCCGCACTGCCGGTTCACATCTCCACCCAGGCCAATATCACCAACAGTGAGAGCGCGCTTTTCTGGGCAGGTCTCGGCGCCGACCGGGTCAACCTTGCCCGCGAGCTCTCTGTGGGGGAAATCTCTTCCGTAAAGGCAAATCTTGCCGCGGCGGGCTCCCCCCTCAAGCTTGAGGTTTTTGTCCACGGCGCGATCTGCATCTCCTATTCCGGACGCTGCCTGCTCTCCTGCTATCTCACCGGGCGAGACGCCAACCAGGGAGACTGCGCCCATCCCTGTCGCTACTCCTACGCCCTGGTCGAGGAAAAACGGGCCGGCCAGTTTTTTCCAATAGAGGAAGATGGCCGCGGCGCCTATATCATGAACAGTAAGGATCTTTGTCTGCTGCGCCGGTTGCCCCAACTGTTCGCGGCCGGGGTCGACAGTTTCAAGATCGAGGGGCGGATGAAGTCGGTTTTTTATGTCGGCGGGGTGGTCCGGGTCTACCGGGCGGCCATTGATTTTATCGACACGGCAGTACGGGCCGGGGCCCTGTTTCATGAAATACAGCTACCGGAAGAATGTATCACGGAGATAGAAAAAATAGGCACCAGGGGCTTTACTGAGAATTTTGCCGATGGCGAGCCCCGGGCCTCGGAGATGCTCTACACCGCTCCCCGTCTTTCGCCCGATGCCGTGCCAGCGGCAATTGTGCGCCGGGTTGTCAGCGCAACTCAGCTTACTGTCGCGGTGCGCAACCCGATCGACACCGGTGAGAGCCTTACCTATCTCGGTCCGGGCCTGGCAAGCGAGACGGTACAGGTTGCCCGGCTGATCACCGAAATGGAGCCGGTTGATCGTGCCCATCCGGGAACCGAGGTGCTTCTGGAAACAGAAAGGCCGTTTTCCGCGATGATCGAGGAAAACGGCCTGTTCCGAAAAGTCGAACTTCATACCCGATGAAGCGTGGTCAGCACTTGCCGCCCACTCCTCATCCCCCTGCCTTTGCCGGGGTTTCGGCCGCAGCCTTCATTGCGTCGGCGGATCCGAGGATGTGCTGGCGGGAAACCTTAACCCGGACATTGTCGGCAATTTCCACTGTGACCACCTGGTCGGTAAGTCCGGTGATGGTGCCGTAGAGGCCGCCGTTGGTCACCACCTGGTCCCCCTTCTTCAGGGCGGCAAGATATGCCTGATGTTCCTTGGCCTTTTTCTGCTGGGGCCTGATAAGCAGAAAATAGAAGATGGCAAAGATGGCGATCAGGGGAAGAAAAGACATGATCCCTCCCTGGGCGCCGACCGCGCCGCCGTTGGCGGCATAGGCGAGTGAAGTCATAGAAAACCTCCGAGTGTTTTAATTTTTTTCCCGCGGGTCAGTGTGCTGAGTATCCGCTGGTGCTGTTTGCGTCATCCGCCGGTGCGGATTTATCCGTTGGCAGCTGTTTCACGCGTGCTGTAAAAGTCTGCTCTGAACTCCAGGAAACGATCCTTTTCAATGGCCAGCCGCATCTCCTGCATCAGATTTACATAATACCACAGATTATGCACCGTGTTGAGGTGGTATGCAAGGATCTCCCGCGACATGTAGAGATGGCGCAGGTAGCCGCGGGTGTAGTGGCGGCAGGTAGAGCAGGTGCAGTTCTCGTCAATCGGCCGCTGATCATTCCGGTATTGGGAATTTTTTATAACAAGTCTCCCGGTGGATGTAAAGAGCATTCCATTGCGGGCGTTGCGGGTGGGCATGACGCAGTCGAACATGTCGATGCCGTGAAAAACGCCCTCCACCAGATCCTCGGGGGTGCCGACTCCCATGAGATATTTGGGATATTCCGCAGGCAGGAGTCGGGTGGTTGATGCGGTGATTTCCACCATCAGCTCCCGGGGTTCGCCGACACTTAAACCTCCCAGGGCATAGCCGTCAAAACCGATGTCCACCAGTTCATCCACCGCCTCTTTTCTCAGGTCGGGATACATGCCGCCCTGGACAATGCCGAAAAGGAGCTGGCCGGTGGCTTTCTGGGCGGCCCGTGACCGTCTGGCCCAGCGGGCGGTAAGGGCCGTGGACTCGATTGTTTCCTCCCGGGTGGCCGGATAGGGAATACAGGTGTCAAGGACCATCATGATATCCGACCCCAGGGCCTCCTGGACCATGACCGCGTCTTCCGGGCTCAAGAAAAGCGCGCTGCCGTCCAGGTGTGACTTGAATGCCGCGCCCTGTTCGCTGATTTTGGCGAGATCACGAAGGCTGAAGATCTGGAATCCGCCGGAATCGGTGAGAATGGGCCGATCCCAGTGCATGAAGCGGTGCAGCCCGCCGAATTCACGGATAAGCTCATGGCCGGGCCGGAGAAAGAGGTGATAGGTGTTGCCAAGGATGATCTCGGCGCCAAGATCCTTCAGGTTCTCCGGAGTCATCGCCTTGACCGTGGCCTGGGTGCCCACCGGCATGAAGACCGGGGTCTGAAATTCACCGTGCAGGGTTGTTACCACGCCCCGGCGGGCCTCGCACTGTGTTGAACGGGCCAGGAGCTGAAAGGGACTGCTCATGCGCCGTCCTGCCACAGGGTGAAGATTTCCCTGGTCCCTTTCTCTGCCAGGAGATAAAGGGAGTCGTACTGCTTCCGGCTGAGCGGCGCGCCCTCGGCAGTGCATTGCGCCTCAATGATAAGGCTGTCAGCGGTCATGACGAAATTGGCATCCGCCCCTGCCGCTGAATCCTCGCTGTAGTCCAGATCAAGCAGGGGCTGGTTGTTTACCAGGCCGGTACTTATGGCGGCAATGGGGGTGAGCGGCGGCATGGTGGCGAGAAGATTTTTTCCAACCAGTCCCCTGATCGCATCTCGCACTGCCAATGCCGCGCCGGTAATGGAGGCGGTGCGGGTGCCGCCATCGGCCCGGAGGACATCGCAGTCAACGCGAAAGGTCCGCTCGCCAAGCAGCTTCAGATCAACCATCATCCGCAGGGAGCGACCGATCAACCGCTGGATTTCGTAAGTGCGGCCGCTTCGTCCCCGAACCGCCTCGCGGCTGGTTCTGCTGTGGGTGGCGCAGGGCAGCATCCCGTACTCGGCGGTAATCCAGCCCTGGCCGGAATCTTTTAAAAAAGGCGGAACCTTTTCCTCAACCGTCACCGAACAGATAACATGGGTGTTGCCCATTTTTATAAGAACAGAGCCATCGGCCCAGGGTTGAAAGCCGTGTTCAATGGAGAGCGGGCGCAGCTGATCGTTTTTCCGGTTGTCTGCTCGCATTATGTTATTCCCACTCAATGGTGCTGGGAGGTTTGGAGGAGATATCATAGACCACCCGGTTGACCCCGCGGACCTCATTGATGATCCGGGTCGAGATCCGGCCGAGGAGCTCGTATGGCAGCTTGCTCCAGCCGGCAGTCATGAAATCCTTGGTCTCAACGGCGCGGAGGGCAACCACATACTCGTAGGTCCGGCCATCACCCATGACGCCAACACTTTTTACCGGCAGAAAGACGGCAAAGGCCTGGCTGATTTTGTCGTAATAGCCGCTTGAGTAAAGCTCTTCGATATAGATGGCATCCGCCTGGCGGAGGATGTCGGCATACTCCTTTTTGACTTCCCCGAGGATCCGCACCCCGAGCCCCGGTCCGGGAAACGGATGGCGCCAGACCATCTGGTGCGGCAGGCCCAGCTCCTCGCCGATTGCCCGCACCTCGTCCTTGAACAGCTCGCGCAGGGGTTCGACCAGTGAGAGTTTCATGTAGTCGGGCAGTCCGCCAACATTGTGGTGGCTTTTGATATTCTGCGCCTTGCCGGTCTTGCCGCCCGCCGATTCGATGACATCCGGATAGATTGTGCCCTGGGCAAGAAAGTCGGCGTCCGTTATTCTGGAGGCCTCCTCCTCAAAGATGTCGATAAAGAGGTTGCCGATGATCCGCCGTTTCTGCTCCGGATCAACAACCCCGGCCAGTTTTGTCAGAAAACGGTCTTCGGCGTTGACCCGGATGACCTTGACCCCCATGTTTTCGGCAAAGGTGGCCATCACCTGATCGCCCTCGGCGAGACGGAGCAGGCCGTTGTCAACAAAGACGCAGGTGAGATTCTTTCCAATTGCCCGATGAAGGAGCGCCGCGGCCACCGAGGAGTCCACGCCGCCCGAAAGGCCGAGAATCACCTTTGAAGCGCCGACCTGCCCGCGGATCCGGGTGATGGCGTCTTCAATGATATGGCCAGGGGTCCACTGGCCGGTGCAGCCGCAAATCTTGCGGACAAAGGTGCTGATCAGGGTTTCGCCCCGGGGGGTGTGGTTGACCTCCGGATGAAACTGAACGCCGTAGAGATTTTTTTCAACGTTCTGGATCGCCGCCACCGGGGCATTTTCCGTTGCCGCTGCGACTTCGAATTGCGCGGATATGTTTTCCACGTGATCGCCGTGGCTCATCCAGGCCGGACTCCTGCCCTCGATGAAAAAACCGTCAAAGAGCGGGCCTGGTGTGCCTTGGGCAACCAGGTCAGCATGACCGTATTCGCGTTTGCCCGCGGGCACGACCCGGCCCCCGAAATGCCGGGCCAGAAGCTGCATGCCGTAGCAGATCCCGAGAACTGGCACGCCCAGTTCAAACAGCGCTTCCTCTATGGCCGGCGCCCCCTGGTCGTACACTGACTTGGGCCCCCCGGAAAGGATGATTCCGTTGGGGGCAAATTTTTTAATCTGCTCGATTTCCATGTCAAAGGGGTGGAGTTCACAGTATACATGCGCCTCCCGGACCCGGCGGGCGATAAGCTGGGTATATTGGGACCCGAAATCGAGAATCAGTATTTTTTCACTATGGATATCCATTGATCAGCCTTCGATACGATAGTTTGGCGCTTCACGGGTGATAATGACGTCATGGACATGGCTTTCCCTGAGCCCGGCGGCGGTGATCCGAACGAATTTCGCGTTTTGACGGAGATCCGCAATGGTTTTTGCCCCAAGGTAGCCCATGCCCGAGCGAAGTCCGCCCACCAGCTGGTAGATCATTGCCGAGAGCATTCCCCGGTAGGGTACCTTGCCCTCGATTCCCTCGGGAACCAGTTTGACGTTTTCCACGTCATCCTGGAAGTAGCGGTCGCGGCTGCCTCGTTTCATGGCGCCCAGCGATCCCATGCCCCGATAGGCCTTGTAGGTCCTGCCCTGATAGAGGAATGTCTCGCCCGGTGTTTCATCGGCACCGGCAAAGAGGCTGCCGATCATCACCGAATGGGCGCCTACGCCGATGGCCTTGGTCAGGTCGCCGGAATATTTTATCCCGCCATCGGAGATGATCGGGATACCTCGTTTGGCCGCCGCCATCACACAATCCTTCAGGGCGGTGAGTTGCGGTACGCCGACCCCGGCGACGATACGGGTGGTGCAGATCGAGCCGGGACCGACCCCGACCTTGACCGCGTCGGCGCCTGCTTCAATCAGGGCGGCGCATCCTTCGCCGGTTGCCACGTTGCCGGCAATAACCTGCAGGCCGGGAAAGGCGGCCTTCAGTTCCCTGAGGGCATCGAGGATGTTTTTGGAATGGCCGTGCGCTGAATCAAGGACCACTACATCGACCCCTGCCTTGACCAGCATCTCGGTGTGCTCCAGGAAATTTCCACCCACGCCGATGGCCGCGCCGGCCAGCAGCCTGCCTTTGTCATCCTTGGCAGCGGCCGGGTATTTTTTAATCTTCTCAATGTCTTTAATGGTGATCAGGCCCTTGAGATGGCCCTGGTCATCCACGACCAGCAGTTTTTCGATACGGTGTTCGTGGAGCAGGGCCTTTGACTGTTCCAGGGTGATTCCGGCATGGGCGGTGACCAGGTTCTTGCTGGTCATGACGTCCCTTACCTTGAGGCTCCCGTCGGAGACAAAGCGCAGGTCGCGGTTGGTGACGATCCCGACAAGTTTTGAGTCGCTTAATACCGGCACGCCCGAGATCTTGTAGGTGGCCATCATTGCCTGGACCTCGGCTACATCCTGATCCTGATTGACGGTGATCGGGTCTATGATCATCCCTGATTCCGACTTTTTGACCTTTTCCACCTCGCGGGCCTGTTCCGAGACAGTCATGTTTTTGTGGATAATACCGATGCCCCCTTCCCGGGCCATGGCAATGGCGGTGCGGGACTCGGTTACCGTATCCATGGCCGCGCTGACCAGGGGAATATTGAGCCTGATCTCCCTGGTCAGAAAGGTGGAGGTTTCAACCTCGGAAGGCACGACTTCCGAGGCGGCCGGAACGAGCAGAAGGTCGTCAAAGGTATAGGCCGGTTTTACGTCATCTAACATTGCAGGAATCTCCTTGTGCAGACAGGTGGCCGATTTTCAGGTTATCAAACCGGCATGTGGGATTACAGGGAAAAAAGGTACTTCCGCATACTATGGCTCAGCAGCCCCTACATCGGGAATCTCCAGCCGCGCCGGCGACGGGAGCGCCGGCAAAAAACGGTTTTGGCTTGGGATCCGTTTGAGAATGTTAACCTGTTTTTATACAAAAATATTGCCGGAATTGCAAAGTTCTTTTCCCTGCCTCATTGTCGGGAGGAGCGAAACCGGGGCGCGCGTTTATACTGTCCCGGCACTGCTCAGCACAATACCCTCGATAAGACCGGAATCGCTGATCATCAGGTGCGGGGAGCTGGTGCGGGCAAGAAGCACCTGATAGATCCGGGCGCCGGCCAGTATGATGTCGCCACGATTGGCGCCAAGCAGGGGCAGGAGGCATCGTTTTTCCACGGCAAGGGAGGCAAGATACTCGCAAAGCCTGGTCAGGCGGCTGTCGGGCAGGCAGTGACCCTGGACCCGCGCGCCATCATAAATGGTCATCTTCAGGTCAAGGGCGGCCAGGCTTGTTGCCGTGCCGCCGCTGCCGACCAGGAGAAGTCCGGGGGGGATTTTTTCCAGTGCCGGAAGGAGGGCCTCTTCGATGGCCGCAGTCATGTCCGGGAGAAAAGTCGGCGAGCTTTCGGGATATTTCTCGCTCAAGCTCACCGCGCCCAGCGGCAGGCTGAAGATGATTTCCTCCCTGTTCAGGGTCCCGGCAACGGCAAGTTCGGTGCTTCCTCCTCCGGCGTCAACAACAAGCATTGGTTCCTGGCAGTGTAGTGCGGAACGGATTCCGGCGCGATTCAAACGGGCCTCCTCGAGTCCTGAGATAATTTCTATGGGCGCGCCTAAAACTGTCTCGGCCTGAGTGAGGAAAGAAGCACGGTTTGCTGCCTTGCGCAGGGCCTCGGTGCCGCACGCCCTGATCGTCTGCGGCGCGAAGCGGTCGATCAGGGATCGGAACAGGGCCAGGGCGGCAAAGCCCCTTTCCATGGCCGCCGGTTCAATGAGGTTGCCCGTGGAAAGCCCTTTTCCCAGGCGGACAGAAACAAGTTCCCGGGCCAGGGGCCGGATGGTCCCGTTTTCCGTGTCGGCAATGAGAAGGCGAAATGTATTGCTGCCAATGTCGATTCCTGCGGCGATCATATAAAATATCCTGGATTTGGCCCGGTTTTCATGCCAATATGAGGTGGTTCGAGCGCTGTATTAATGAAGGCCATTTTGAAGAGATGAATATTCCGGTACGAGGCAGAGAGCCATGTATTTCTCAATCAATCCAGACAACCCGCAGCCGCGCCTGATCCGCCAGGTGGTGGAAAAATTGCGTGCCGGCGCGATTATCTGTTACCCCACGGACACGGTCTACGGCATAGGGTGTGACATATTCAATCAGAAGGCGGTCCGGCGCATTTTTCAAATAAAAAAGAGGCCGCAGCACAAGCCGTTCAGCTTTATGTGCTCCAGCCTCAAGAATGTAAGTGATTATGGATACGTGTCTAATAATGCGTATCGGTTGATGAAAAAACACCTGCCTGGGCCGTACACCTTTGTGCTTCCTGCCACCAAAATGGTGCCCAAGATTATGGTCACCAAGCAGAAAACCGTGGGTATCCGGGTGCCGGACAACCGGATTTCCCTTGCCCTTGTCGAGGAACTGGGCAACCCGATTGTGACAACCAGCGCCATCCTTGACCCCGATGACCCGCCCTTTTCCGAGGCCTTTGAGTTTGAGGAGCTTCTCGGAAACAGGGTGGATCTGATCATTGACGGTGGAAGAATCTATCCGGATCCCTCCACCGTGATTGCCCTGATCGGGGATCAACCGGAGATACTGCGGAAAGGAAAGGGCGCCGTGGACCCCTTTATCGGCTGACCACGGCGACCGCCTGCCGGATTATTTGGCCTCGCCTTTTACCAGAGCCTCTTTAAGGGATTTGCTCATGGTGAAGTGCAGGGTCTTACGCTCCGGAATATTCATTATTTTTCCGGTTTTCGGATTCTTGGTTTTCCGGGCCTTGCGTTCGCGCACGGAAAAACTCCCGAAACCACGTATTTCCACGCGGCGACCCTGGTTGAGGGCGCCGGCCATTGTTTCCAGAATAATATCAACAGCCTGTTCAATATCTTTTTTCAGATAGCCGTCGAGTTGGTCGGTGACTTTGTTTATCAGATCTCTTTTCAGCATGGCCTTATCTTTCACTTTTATTGTATACCGGTCCATTCATAGGAAAGCACCGGATGGGTTTGGATGATTGCGTGGAGCGCATCAAGTGCGGACCGCCCTTCAAGAAGGCTGAGCCACGACCTTTTTTTCCGTGGATAAATCACGTTTGGTGCTGCGCTGTCTTTCAGCCCACCTAAGGCGGCGGCAGCTGTTACCGCGTCGGTGAAGTTTCCAAGTTCGTCAATCAGGCCGAGGTCCCTGGCCTGTTCCCCGCTGTAAATCCGTCCGTCTGCCAGTTTCATGACCACTTCTTCGGGCATGGACCGGCTTTTTGCGATGTCACGGACAAACTGGTGGTGCACGGAGTCGATGAGCTGCTGAAGAACGGTCCGCTCCTCCGGGGTCAGTGATCTGTTCAGCGATCCCAGATCCTTGAGCGCGCCGCTCTTTACCACATCGTTCTTATAGCCGATCTTGCCGAAGAAATCCTCGAGATTGGCAAACTTTACGATAACCCCAATGCTGCCGGTCAAGGTGCCGGGATTGGCATATATCCGCCGCGCCCCGAGAGCGGCATAGTACCCGCCCGAGGCAGCAAGCGAACCCATGGAGGCAATGACCGGTTTTACCGCATTGGTACGGTTTACCTCGGTGAAAACTTCCTGGGCAGCCCCAACCGCGCCGCCAGGACTGTCGATCCGGAGAACGATTGCCTTGATGTTCTCGTTCTGCCGGAAGGAGGTGAGCTCGTCGAGTATTTCCTCCGGGGAGGTAAGCAACCCTTTCAGTTCAACAACGCCGACACCGCTGCCGGCAACGAAAAGATCACTTCCGCTGGTTCGGGAGATCAGTGATGAAATGAGCAGCGATACTCCCCCTGCAAAGAGGAGGAATATCACTGCCAATATGAAAATCCCCGTCAGAACGGGATGCTGCTGGCGAAAAGACATGGCAGTCAACCGCGGTAATGAATCGGCACGATGTGGTGCCGCACCTATTCGGTTTTATCTGCTTCAGCCGATGCGTCTCCGGCCCCGTTGCTCTCCGCTGCCCGGGTCTCCCGATTTTCCGAGGCCTCTTTCAGGAGGTCCCCGATGGTCGAGGGGCCGCTTGGCTGCTTCTTCTTGTAGTCTTCGAAAGAACCCTGATCAGAGCCTTCTTCAAGCGCCTTGATCGACAGGCCGATCTTGCGGTCCTTTGCCGAGACGTTGATGACCATGATCTGGAGTGAGTCGCCGACCGTGTACATGCCAACGGGGGTGGTTATCTTGTCCTTGCTGATTTCAGAGACATGGACCAATCCCTCAATTCCCTCTTCCAGCTGGACAAATACACCGAAGTCAGTGACATTGGTGATTTTTCCCTCCACCGTGGTGCCAAGCGGGTAGTTTTCCATCGCCGCCTGCCAGGGATCGGGCTCAAGTTGCTTGACGCCCAGTGAGAAGCGCTCGTTCTCCCGGTCAATCTTGAGAACAACCGCCTGGATGGTTTCACCCTTGGCATATTTTTCCGAGGGATGTTTGATCCGTTCGGTCCAGGAGAGATCGGAGACGTGGATCAGGCCGTCAATGCCCTCCTCAATGCCGATGAAGATACCGAAATCAGTGATGTTTTTAATTTTTCCTTCGATGATCGAACCAACGGGATAGTTTTCCACCACCAGATCCCAGGGGTTTGGCTGGAGCTGTTTCATGCCCAGGGAGATACGTTTGGTTTCGGTCTCGATATTGAGGACCATGACCTCGACAGTCTCGCCGACGGCGACCATTTTAGAGGGGTGGCGAGGTTTTTTGGACCATGTCATTTCCGAGATGTGAATAAGGCCTTCCACGCCCTCCTCGATTTCGACAAATACGCCGTAGTCAGTGATGCTCACCACCTTGCCGGTGGTCTTGGAGCCAACGGGATACCGCTCGGTTACCGTGGCCCAGGGGTCTGCCTTGAGCTGTTTGACGCCCAGGGAAACCCGGTCATGTTCGCGGTCATACTTGAGGACTTTGACCTCGATCTCGTCGCCGACCTTGTAGAGCCGGGACGGGTGAGAGACCCGGCCCCAGGAAAGGTCGGTGATATGGCAGAGCCCGTCCATGCCGCCCAGGTCAATGAACAGACCGTAGTCGGTGATATTGGTGACCGAGCCGGTGATGGTCATGTTTTCCGCGAGGCTTGAGCGCATCTCTTCGCGCTTGGAGTTACGCGCATCCTCAAGAATGGCCCGGCGAGAGATTACAACATTGTTGCGCTTGCGGTTGAATTTGAGAATCTTGAAATCAAATGTCTTATTTATAAGGGCGTCCAGATCCTTGACCGGGCGCAGATCAATCTGAGAATAGGGCAGGAAGGCGGGAACACCGATATCAACGGACATGCCGCCCTTGACCCGGCTTTCAATCCGGCCCTCGATGGTACCGTCTTCAGCCTGGATTTTGGCGATCTCTTCCCACACTTTGATGCCGATGGCCTTTTCCCGGGAGAGCAGAAGACCACCCTCTTCTTTTCTCTTTTCGACAAAAACCTCGAAGGTATCCCCGATGTTAAAGGTGAGATCGCCGTCCTCGTTCTTGAATTCAGAGATGGGGATGTAGCTTTCGGCCTTGTCGCCGATGTCGATGAGGACGTGGTCTTCCACCACACCGACTACGGTGCCCATGAGCACATCGCCCACCTTGCTCACCGTATTGTTTTCATCCATCTCAAAGAGGTCTGCGAAGCCCATTTCTTCCATTTCGGAGCCGCCGGCATCATCGGCGGGGTTGTGTAATGATTTGCTAGTCATGTTTGTGTTTGCCCTTTGGTTTTGTTTTGTTATTTAATGGTTACATGTTTTGGCGCACGCCATTTTTCCCCAGCCACGGGGTAAACTAAACTATATAACAGAGTTGCTGCTCAAAAACAATTTTTTCTTCAAGAAAAAAGAACGGCATTGCCGCAGGTTGCGGCCAGTGGAATGGGGAATGTTTCCCAGGAGGATGCATCCCTTTTCATGACAGGACATTCGTGGCAGCCATGGGAAAAGTCGATTGTTTCCCGGTCTTGCTTGCGCTATAGTTGGGTGCCGAAACCGGTCACTGATTTTTTTGATTTAATGAGGAAGTCTTTCATGCGGGTAGCTATGTATTATAATAACCGGGACGTGCGGCTTGAGGACTGGCCGACCCCGGTGATCAGGGATGGTGAACTGCTGGTCCGCGTCCATGCCAGTGGTATCTGCGGCAGCGACGTGATGGAGTGGTACCGGATCCATAAGGCGCCGCTGATACTGGGCCATGAGATTGCCGGCGAGGTGGTCAAGGTTGGCGGGGGTGTGCGGGGATTTTCCGTGGGCGACCGGGTTGTGTCCACCCACCATGTTCCATGCGGTTCCTGCCATTACTGCCTGAACGGCCATGAAACGGTTTGTGAGCTGCTTCTCTCAGGCACCCGTTTTGATCCGGGTGGTTTCTGCGAATATGTGCGTCTGCCTGCGGTTAATGTCCAGCGGGGCACCTGGAGGATTCCCGGAGATCTTGGATATGACGAGGCGACCTTTGTCGAGCCGCTGGCCTGTGTCTTGCGGGGCCAGAGAATTGCCGGCATGAGGGCGGGGGCTTCGGTCCTGGTGCTGGGAAGCGGCCTGGCCGGGCTTCTCCATGTCCACCTTGCCGCGGCAACGGGTTGCGGCCTGGTTGCTGCCACTGATATCAGCCCGTTCCGCCTTGACGCGGCCCTCGGTTTCGGAGCGGATATCGCTGTTGACGGGAGGGAGGACGTGGCCGCCCGTTTCAGAGAGGCAAATAACGGTCGCGGAGCTGATGTGGTTATTGTCTGCGCCATGGCCGAGAGTGTTTTCAGGCAGGCCATGGAATCGGTGGATCGCGGCGGGACAATTTTGCTGTTCGCCCCGACCATGGACGGAGTGACCATTCCGGTTTCGGTAAATGATCTTTTCTGGCGGCGTGATGTGACCATCACCACCACCTATGCCGGTGGTCCGAAGGATTGTGTTGCCGCGCTTGAACTTATCAGCCGCGGCCGGGTCGATGTCGGGCCGATGATCAGCCACAGTTTCGGTCTGGCTGATGCGGGCCGTGGCTTTGCCCTTACCGCCGAGGCCAGGGAGTCGATCAAGGTGATTATCCATCCCCAGAAATAACGGCGGTGCCGGCCGGAAAGGCTTGGGATGTTTTGTGAGCAACTGAAGTTGGCAGCATGATTCGAGGTTCGTCACCATATTTGTGAACCAGTGTACTTGGCCATCCCATGGCTTTTTGCGGGAGTATCAATGATGACCGGATTCGAGGCTTCCGGACTGAAAACAGTTTGGTGTAACCCTCCGGGAAAAAACTTCCGGACGAGCACCTATTTTTGAGAATCTGAAGGAGGAAGAGCATGCCTGAAGTGGACAAGGAAGGAAAAAATTACAGCCTGGACGTGCCGGCAAATAACGATGGTTTTTTTCTCAAGGGATCCAATAACCTTGACTGGGGAATGAAGAATCGTCTTGCCCGGATTTTTAATCCGGAAAGCGGTCGGACGGTAATGCTGGCCATTGATCATGGATATTTTCAGGGGCCCACCACCGGACTTGAACGCATTGACGTTAATATTCTCCCCATTGCCCCCCATGCCGACACCCTGATGCTCACCCGCGGCGCCCTGCGTTCAATGGTCCCGCCGTCATATGGCCGGGCCATCGTTCTTCGGGCCAGTGGCGGGCCCAGCGTGCTCAAGGAGCTGTCCAATGAACAGATAGCCGTGGCCATGGAAGACGCCATCCGCCTTAATGTCGCCGCCCTGGCAGTCCAGGTGTTTATCGGCGGCGAGTATGAGACCCAGTCGGTCCATAACATGACCCGGTTGGTGGACATGGGTTCCCGGTACGGCATCCCGATACTGGCGGTAACCGCGGTGGGCCGGGACATGGTCCGTGATGCCCGCTACTTCCGGCTTGCCTGCCGGATCTGTGCCGAACTGGGCGCCCATTACGTCAAGACCTACTATATCCCTGACGGTTTTGAAACCGTGACCGCCAGTTGCCCGGTGCCCATCGTTATGGCCGGCGGCAAGAAGATCCCGGAGCTCGATGCCCTGACCATGGCCCATAATGCCGTGCAGCAGGGAGCCGCCGGTGTGGACATGGGCCGTAATATATTTCAATCGGAAGATCCGGTGGCCATGATCCAGGCGGTAAAAAAGGTGGTCCATGAGGATATGGCTCCCCAGGAGGCCCATCAGCTGTTTCTTGAATTAAAGGCGAAAAAATAGGGTGGGATAAGGAGTAATTAGTGTCCATCCGGAAAGTCTGTTTTTTCCGGATGGCTACACGTGGTTGTTTTCAATCCGGAAACAGACAATTTTGAAAAAGATCAGAGAATATCGAATCATGAATAATGAATGTCGAAGGGGAAGAAGGAAGTTCACTATTGAGGCACAGATGATTGAATTTACCGTTCATATCATTCGAAACGTCGAGACCGTGACAAAGATAAAAAAATGCAACCACAGGCCGTAATAAACTTCATGATTCGAAATTCTCTTTAACAAAATGAATCACGTAATTTCAACCAGTTAAGTTTGGGTTACTTGGAAGAGAGTTCCCAAAAAAAGAGGCCCGCATGGGCCTCTTTTTTTTGATAGATGAAACAAAAGGAAATCGAGTTATCTTCTGTTGGCGACAACCGGGTTTTCCCCTCAGCAGGAGACGGCACTCTCCACAACCGGTTTGTCAAAAAAAACCCCGCCCTCCCGCATCTGGACTACATTGAATATGGATACCGGCTCGCTGGTTCGTTGCCAGACCAGGTGGCAGGAAAATTCCCTTTTCTCGTTTTCCGTCTGAAAGGTGATTTTCAGGTCGGTATCCGTGTCAGGGTGGCGGCCGAGATCAACATAATTGAACCGGGCGCCGCCGCTGGAGATGTCGATCAGGGAGCCGACCACTCTTCCGGATGGTGATGTGACTATGGTTGTGGTTTGTTTCAGGCAGGGAGTTCGCCGGTGCTTCCGTTTCTCGATCATCTTCTTCAACCAGTTTTATTTCTTCTCCAGGTGGTTGCTCTTGAATCCTTATGCGCCCGTTTTTCTATCCTTTTGCGGTTGTCTTGTCAAGGGAAAGATTTCTCGTCTCTTGATCCTACAGAAGATAGAACCCCAGGGCCTTGTCATACTGGTCAACGGCGATGAACTCGCAGCCGAGAAATTTGTCCCGGACCAGCCTGATGACGAGCTTTTTTTCGATCCGGGATTTTTTGGCGTCATCAAGGTTGAATTCCACCAGCAGGGTATCTCCCACTTCAAATTCATGGCGACCGGGCATGTTGATGCCAACCCCGGTTTTGGAGACGTTCACGATTTTACAGTCACAGGGATTGGTTACTGAACAGACATACCGGGTTCCCCCCGCTTCAACCGGTTTTTTCGGGTTTTTTGCTGCCAGCAGTTTGATCGTGCCGTAGAGGTTTGTGTCTTTCCGGTAAAATTTCCGGAATTCAAGCTTGACCTCAAAGACGTTCGCACAGGAACATTTAATCTTCAGAAACTGTTTTCCCTTGGGAATTTTATCCAGGGAAACCGTGCGGGTGCTCTGACATTCCGGGCAGGTGATCATGGCCGTGTTGTCCGGCCTGATGAAGACCTTTTTTGCTTCCATGAAATCCTCCCAAAAAAAATAATAGCCTGTCCCTGTTGCCACAGATTCCGGACCGGTTTTTGTTGCGGCCAGGTCGAGAGACCCGCTTTCGGATGAAAACTATATATGAACAGGTGATGATTCGGCAAGGGGAAGCTCTAATAAAGGAGAATAATATAGATCATGTAGCCGCAAAGAAGAAACAGGCCGGCCAGCCGTCCGATTCCCCTTCTGCCGGCAAGCAGGGGAAGAAGCAGCAGGGTAAAGAGGGTCATGACCGGCAGGTCCCGGTAGAGGATTTCCGGCCCCACGGAAAAGGGGCGCACCGCCGCGGCGCATCCCAGGACCATCAGCAGGTTGAAGAGGTTGCTGCCGATGATGTTGCCGATGATCAGGCGGTTCTGCTGATGGCGCACCGCGGCAACCGTCGAGGCAAGTTCGGGCAGAGAGGTGCCAACCGCCGCCAGGGTCAGGCCGATGATCAGTTCGCTGACCTCGAAGTATCGGGCCACGTCCACCGCACCCCTGATAAAGAGATGAGATCCGTAGGCGAGGAGGATGAGGCCGGCGACGATTTTAGCGGAGCTCAGGGCAAGATCTCTGCTGTTTCTCTTTACCGCTGATTCATTTTTTTTCTGGGTGGTGATTTCCCGGCGGTAGGCGTGCCAGGTATAGAGAATCAGGGCGGCAATGAAGATAAATCCAACCGCCCGCGGAATATCACCGGTCCAGGCAAAGAGGATGAGGACGAATCCGGCGGCCAGAACCAGGGCAAGCTCGATTTGGACCCGGTTCAGGGACAGGACCGGCAGGGGGGCCATCAGGGCGGCAATTCCGAGGATAAGGCCGATGTTGGCGATATTGCTGCCCACCACATTACCGATCATGATTTCCGGGTGATTTCCAAGCATTGCCGCCAGGCTGACAAAGAGTTCCGGGGTGGAGGTGCCAAAGGCGACCACGGTCAGACCGATGATCAGGGTGCTGAGTCCCAACCCCCTGGCAAGATGAACCGCGCCGCTGACGAGTACCTCGCCGCCACCGACCAGGAGAAGAAGCCCGGCACTAAGGAAAAGAAAAGCAAAGAGAAGAGAGGGTTCGGGGGTCATGGGCTATCCCTTTGGGATTTCAGGTGATATGCCCTTTCAACCAGGGCGGTCAGTTTTTTTCGGATACCGGCCAGGGGGGCCAGCGGGGGGATTATTTGCACCATCTGCTCGATTGGCGGCAGGGGGTCGAGGCGCATTGATTTTTCCATGGAATCGTTGAGCCCGACCTCAAGCCCTCCCTCCATGGAACTGCCCATGGGATTGCCTTTCAGGGAGCGGAAGAACCCCATCATCTGGCTGAGATCGTTTTTCCGGTAAAAAAGGGTGATCTCCTCGTTGATGATCTCCCGTTCCTCTATGAGATCGCCGATCTTTTCCCTGTACTGTTGCACATGATCAATCAGCATCTCGTAGCAGCCGAAGAACAGGTTCTTGAAGCGGCCTGCCCGGGTAAGCCCCCGGGCCTTGACCCCGGCAAACATTCTTTCTTTTATGGTCGGTGAAACCAGGATATAGGGATCAAAGAAGAGCATTTCATCAAGACCGACCATCTCAACAAATCTGCGGATGAGTTCGGTGTCCTGGAGCAGGATATAGAGCCTGATCAGGTCGATGGCGATTTTCTGTTCCAGGGTCAGTGAGTGGTTCCTGATCTTGCGGGCCAGTTCTTCCTTGTCTTCCTCGATCATCCGGCGGAACCCGAAATAGCGGTCAGCCATCTCTTTTTTTACTTCAAAGGCAAGGTAGTCCTCAAGGCTGGGCTGCATGGCTCTTTGCTGCGAGTTGTCTGTTCCGCGGGCGAATCAGTGCGATTAAGGAGATGCTCCGGATGGCCCAATTATTTTCTTGACACCGACCCCCGATGGGGACACTATCCAGAACGAGAAGCAAGCCCGGTTCCTGCCCGGCCGGATAGGCGCTCACACTATACAATAAGTTGTCGCCCCAATGCACCCATCTTTATTTACTGTTCCCGATTGCCGGCCGGAGATTGCCTCTCCGGCCACGAATATACGCCATCTCTGCCAGCAGGACAAATTCAAATTGGCCTGTCTCTGTTTCAGGGAAGTCAACTCAGCTTTAACCTTGACGCGGGACTAATACAATATGCGCTCTACTCCAGCCCAGGATAATGCTGTCAGCCAGGTCAAAGAGGCGGCCCAGATTGTTGACATCGTCGGCGAGGTGGTGGCCCTTAAGCGGAGCGGCGCCAACCTCAAGGGGCTCTGTCCTTTTCATGGCGAGAAGACCCCCTCTTTCATGGTCAATCCTGCCCGGCAGTCATATCACTGTTTCGGCTGCGGAGAAGGGGGGGATGTGTTCTCCTTTCTGATGCAGTACCACCGGATGACCTTTCCCGAGGCCCTCAGGAATCTGGCCGAACGGTACCATATCGAATTACCGGAACAGGTGTATTCCGCCAAGGATCAGGCGCAGGCGGAAAAGCGGGAAATACTCTACCGGGCCAATGAAAGGGCGGCCGGGATTTTTCAGGATTTTCTCCAAAACGCCCCCGGGGCGGCGGCGGCCCGCGAGTATATGAAGGGGCGCGGTATTCCCGACACGATTATCGAGTCGTTTCGTATTGGTTATGCCCCGCCGGGCTGGGACTTTTTAAGCAAAAAAATCGGGGCATCCGGATTTCCGTTGGAACTGGCCGAGGAGGCGGGTCTTATTGTCCGCAAGGAAAACGGCAGGACCTATGACCGCTTCCGGGACAGGATTCTTTTTCCGATCAGCGACCTTACCGGCAAGATTGTGGGGTTTGGTGGCCGGATTCTTGGGGAGGGCAACCCCAAATATCTCAACTCCCCGGAAACCCTGATATATGACAAGAGCCGGAGCCTGTTCGGTCTTTTTCAGCACAGGGAGCAGATCCGCCGCACCCGCCGCTGCCTGATTGTGGAGGGGAATTTTGATCTCCTGGCCCTGGCCTCCAACGGGGTGGATTATGTGGTCGCCCCTCTGGGCACTGCCCTGACCCAGGCCCAGATTCGTATCCTCAAGGGGTTTGCCGACGAGATGATTCTGTTGTTCGATGGCGATGCCGCCGGGGTCAACGCTGCCCTGCGGGCAGCGCCGATTTTTCTCTCGGAGCAGGTGCTGGCGCGTATCGTGGTGCTGCCGGCCGAGGATGACCCGGACACCTATATCAGGAAGCATGGCCGTGAAAAACTGGAAAAACTTCTTGAATCCGCCCAGGAACTGCTGGAATTTGTCTTTGTCCGTCTTCAGGCCAAACATGGCGACACCCTTGAGGGCAAGGCGAGGATTCTCGCGGAAATGCGTCCGATGCTCGATGCGTCGGCAGACAATCCTCTGCAGCACTCGGTGCTGGTTTCCCATTTCAGCGACAAGCTGAACCTTGATCCCGGTCAGGTGATTCGCGGGATGCAGGACGTCGGCCGTTCTGAGCGGCGGATGGCGCCGGTTCGTGACGAGTCGGCCAGGCTGCCGCCGGAAGAGCCGGCGAGTCTCTCCCGGGTGGAACGGCAGCTTCTTGAGTTTCTTATCATCTATCCCCGTTTTGTGGAGGAGTTTGTGAATCAGGGGCTGGAAGAGGTGCTGGTGGAACCCACGGCGGTGAAAATACTCGCCGCGATCCGCCGGCTCATAAACGGTAACCCCGTTGCCGGGCCTGAGGAACTTCTGGAGATGCTTCCCGCGGGGCCGGAGCGCGCCTTTGTTGCCCAATGGCTTATCTCCGCGCCGAATGGCGAGGATAATCTCGAGAGTACCCCGGAAAAGATAGCCGAGGAAAAACTGTTGTGGCTGGCCCTGGAGCGGTTGCAGCGGATAAAGCGCGGGCTTACCGAGGAGATCATGGCTGCCCAGCAGGAGGGAGATTCGGCTCGACTTCAAGACCTGATTGTCAGGAAGATGGCCATTGATCAGAAACTGGCAACTCTTCAGGAGTAAATTTAAATTTTTTTAAAGGACAGCATTAGCCATGGACGATCTCCATGACTGGCTCACCCTGCATCTTCTGCCTGGACTCGGGCCAGTGGGGGCATTTGCAGTGGTGAAACATTTCGGGACTCCCAGCCGGGTCCTGGCTGCCGGGCGGAATGAACTTTTCCGGATTAACGGCATCCGTGCTTCGGCAGTGGAGGCAATCTGCGGGCCGTCTCTTGCTGATGCCCGGGAAACGGCTCATCGGGAAATGGCGGAAGCCGCCCGGCGGGGAATCACTCTTGTTCCCCTTGATGATCCACGGTATCCGGAACAGCTTAAAAATATCCACGGCCCGCCGCTTCTGCTGTTTGTCAAGGGCGATCCGGAGGCCCTGTCCTTTCCATGCCTGGCCATGGTGGGTTCCCGGGCCTGCACCGATTACGGGAGGCGGGTGGCGCGCCGCATGGCCACAAACCTTGCCGGCCGCGATATTACCATTGTCAGCGGCCTGGCCCTGGGCATTGATACCGAGGCCCATTACGGTGCCCTTGCCAACGGCGGGCGGACCGTTGCCGTGCTTGGCTGCGGTCTGGACTGTGTCTATCCCAGGGGCAATCGTGATCTTTTTGAAAAGATACCCCGGAGAGGCGCCCTGGTCAGTGAATATCCCTTGGGCACCGGGCCTGATGCCTATCGTTTTCCAGCCCGTAATCGGATCATCAGTGGTATTTCACTGGGCGTGGTGGTGGTGGAGGCGGCCAGGAATTCCGGCTCCCTGATTACCGCCCGCTATGCCCTGGAACAGGGGCGGGAGGTATTTGCCGTCCCCGGCCGGATTGATTCCTTTAAGAGTGCCGGTGCCCACAACCTGGTGCAGCAGGGGGCCAAGCTGGTGATGACCGAGGAGGATATCCTGGAAGAGTTTCCCGGGTTTTTCAGGAGTGAAATTGCGGCGGAATCCTCTGTTCTGCCCCGCCTTGCAGTGGAGTTATCGGGCGAGGAAAGGCGGGTTCTTGAACTGCTTGATGTCTATCCTGAAGCCCTTGATGAAATTGCCGTGGCCGCATCCCTTCCCATTGCAAAGGTCAGTGAACTCCTTGTTTTGCTCGAACTCAAAGGGGCGGTGAAAAGTCTGCCCGGCACATGTTTTCAGCGCACGGTGTCCCTGGAAACAGAGGGAGAGGTGTGATAAGGGATTAAGGGATTAAAGGTTCAAGTGTTCAAATGTTCAAGTGTTCAAGGGGTTAAGGGATTAAGGGTTCAAGTGTTCAAACGTTTAAGTGTTCAAGGGATTAAGGGTTTTTATTTTTTTCTCTTTGCCCGCGCCGTCGGTCTGGCGGCCAGCGGGTCTTCAGGCCATTCATGTCTGGCATAGCGGGCCCGGAGTTCTTTGCGCACCTCCGGATAGCCGTTTTTCCAGAAATTATGCAAGTCCTGGGTCACCTGAACCGGTCGCCGGGCCGGTGACAGAAGGTGAAGCAGGACCCGGGCCCGGCCGCCGGCAATTGCCGGAGTCTCGGTCAGGCCGAAGATCTCCTGAATTTTTACCGGCAGCACCACCGTGCCGTCCTCATGATAGTCGAGCCTGATCCGTGACCCGCTGGGCACGGTAATATGGGTGGGGGCCAGGTTTTCGAGTTTTTTCTGCTGCTGCCAGGAGATCAGGGTTGTCAGGGCCGCACCGAGATCTATTTTCGCCAGATGTTCAGCCCGACTCAGCCCGGCAAGAAAAGGGGCCAGCCACTCTTCGAGATTTTCAGCAAGGGCGGCATCACCCGGGTCGGGCCATTTTTCTTCCGGGAAAAGGCTGGCAAGGAATAACACCCGGGCCTGCCAGGTCCGCAATTCCCGGGTCCAGGGCAGGATGGAAATTCCCAGTTCGCGGATGCCGCTGATCAGGGCGGTAACGGTCCGCGGATCACCGGTCAGCGGCATATTTTTTTCTTCAATGACCAGTGCGCCAAGCCTTGCGCACTCTTTTGCCAGCACCGCCTTGCTGCGACTGTCCCAGAATATCTCCTTGCCATGGGTCATAACGCCACCCCAGTACCCTTTGAGTTCATCCAGGGAAACCGGGGCTGCCAGGAAAATTTTAGCCTGCCTGCTTCTGCCGTCCAGGGCCGCGGCAACGAGAAAATCCCCATCCAGAAAAGAGTCTGCTGCAAGAAAGGCGCCCCGGCCGTTGGCAAGAAGGTAGTTTTTTCCCTGGCCCGGCCGTTTCTGGGCGATGCGGTCCGGGTAGGCAAAAGAGAGAAGCAGTCCGGCCTGGTCCGGATCGGGTCTTGTTGATGATACATTCAGGGAACGGCGGAATGTGGCGGCAAGTGACTGGATTCGTTTTTTCACACCGGAATAATGGGGGGCGGGGTGGTTTTTTTCGCCGAGGATTTCGAGTCGGGTGCGGATATCCGGGTCGTCAGGTGTACAGAGCAGATCACGTTCACCTAAGAGCGCGGCAAGGTCGCAGGCCAGCGGGCCCAGGTTGATTGTCGCTGCCTTGAGTGTCATGTGCGCCAGGCGGGGATGCATGGCAAGGAGAGCCATCCGGCGGCCATGGCTGGTGATTTTTCCATTTTTATCCAGGGCCTCGAGCTGGCGGAGAAGCTCCTGCGCCTGGCGGTAATGGCCTGGCGGCGGCGGGTCGAGCCAGATGAGTTCATCCGGGTCAGTCACCCCCCACAGGGCCAGCTCCAGGGCAAGAGATGCCAGGTCGGCAGCCATGATTTCCGGGGTGTTTTCCCCTTTAAGATGGGCATGCTGACCGCGACTCCACAACCGGTAGCAGGCGCCGGGTTCAGTCCGTCCGGCACGGCCCCGGCGCTGGTCTGCCGAGGCCCGGGAGACGGGGATGGTTTCCAGGCGGGTCATGCCTGATGTGGGATCAAAGCGGGGGGTGCGCATGAGGCCGCAGTCGATTACCACGCGGATTCCCTCAATGGTGAGACTTGTTTCGGCAATGGAGGTCGCAAGGACGATTTTTCGCAGGCCAGGCGCGCAGGGGCTGATCGCCAGATCCTGTTCCTGCTGTGAGAGGTTCCCGAACAGGGGGACAAGAAGGACATTTTCCGGCAAGGCCATTTCCGCAAGACGCGCGGCCACCCTGGAAATTTCCCCCGTCCCGGGGAGAAATACCAGAATGCTGCCGGGTTCCTCGGCAAGGGCCTGGATGACAATCGAGGCAACCGTGTCCAGAACGGAGCGGTTCGCAGCAGGGGGCAGGTAGTGGGTGATAACTGGATGGGAAAAACCGGTCCCGGTAAGAATCGGCGCATTGTCGAGCAGTGCGGCCACTGGTTCGGCGGCGATGGTCGCGGACATGACCAGCAGCCCGAGGTCGGGCCGCAGAGCGGCCCGCGCCTCCAAGGCCAGGGCCAGGCCGAGATCACATTGCAGACTGCGCTCGTGGAACTCGTCAAAGATGATCAGGCCGATGCCGGTCAGTTCCGGGTCATCCTGAAGCAAACGAATGAGGACTCCTTCGGTGACTACCTCAATTCGGGTTTGCTGGCTCACCTGGGTATCGAGCCTGATCCGGTACCCCACGGTTTGTCCGGTTTTTTCACCGAGAAGCCCGGCCATCCGGCTGGCTGCGGCCCGGGCGGCAAGCCGTCTTGGCTCCAGAACAATGATTCTTTTCCCCGCAAGCCAGGGCGCGTCCAGCAGGGCAAGGGGCGCCAGGGTGGTCTTGCCGGCGCCGGGAGGGGCCACCAGAACCGCCCGGCCCGCGGAAGAGAGGGTTTTTACAAGGTCAGGAAGGAGCGGTTCAATGGGAAGAGTGGGCATGGTAATGATTAGGGGCCATCTTGAAAAGGTGTCATCCTGCCCGAGTTTTCCGTAGCGTCAAAAACAATCCAGCTCCTAGGGAACAGTTCTTTAGCGCTTGCCCCATGCCTTCGACCCAGAGCCCTTTTTTTACAGAAGATCGGGAATTCTCCGGCAGGAACCCGGGGTGCCGGGCAGTCATGAATTCCGGTGCTGATCATGTTCAGAAAGAGACGTGCCCCGGTTGCTGAAGAAAAAGGTCGTGATAACCCCAAGGGCAAAGCCGATCAGGAGTGTGCCGACAAGCAGGACCGCCCTGGGCATGGTGATCGACCAGAGCAGGATTCTTGTCTGGACCTGATCGGTGTTCTGCAGGATGACAATCAGGCCCAGCATGGCCAGCACAGCCATGGTACTCAGTTTGATGCGCTGCATGCCTCCCCCCTTTCTTTTCTGTGGATAGTTTTCTCTCAGACTGCAAGTATACGGTCTAATGGCAGCACAGGAAAGGGTCATTTGCAAGAGAAATATAGTTTTTTTTGTTTTTAACGCCGCAGGAGGGTGCCGAAAAAATCCGAGCCGCCGGTATACGCGGCAAAAAAAGGTAGAATTATTCGTATTCCCTGATCTTAAACGAAAATCCTGATTATTCAAGAGACCTATACGGTGAAACAATAAAGCCGCACCTGATGTCGGTGCGGCCTTATTGTTCAGGGAACAGAGGTATTATTTTTCCGTTATCTCATAAGAGCCGTCTGGTTTCACCTGGACCACGGCATCGAGAAATCTGGCCTGAAACCCATTGGCGGTCAATGTCTTCAGGGCCATGCTTGCCAATATTCCGGTGTTGCAGTGGATGATAATTTCCCTACTTCGACGTCATCTCAAGGAGAAGGACGGATTTCGCGGCATGATCGGCAGGGCTCCGGCCATGGAGCGAGCTTTTCGGTCATGTCAAAGGGGCTTTCACTGGTGCTGACCGGACCCGGGTCGGCCGTTTTGAGGCTGCGGCCAATGGCGATATTTTCCTTGATGAGATCGGTGACATGCCCTGCTCCACCCAGACAAAACTGCTCCGGGTCCTGCAGGAGAAGGAGTTTGAACGGGTCGGGGACAACAGGCCGATACACATTGATGTCCGGGTCATCTCCGCAAGCAATAAGGATCTTGAGCGGCAGATGCGGGAATCCCTTTTTCGGGAAGATCTTTTTTACCGGATAGGGGTGATCCCGATATTTCTTCCCCCTCTCCGCGAGCGGGTGGACGATATCCCGCTTCTGGCCGATTATTTTATCAGCGGTCTGCGCCTTAAATCCGGTAAAAAAATATGGGATTCAGCTTGAGTTGAAATAGTTTTTTTGAACCGGTTATCACGGCCTGGTGTTTAAAACAGTTTCCGCGAATCAACAAGCAGGGTGACTGGCCCGCTGTTGACCAGGGAGACCTCCATCATTGCCTGGAATTCGCCGGTTGCAGTGATGATGCCGCGTTTTTCCATCTCCGCGACAAATCGTGAATAAAGGGCGTTCGCCGTGTCCGGAGGGGCGGCGCTGGAGTACGAGGGCCGCCTTCCCTTGCGGCAGTCGCCGTAGAGGGTGAACTGGGAGACCACCAGAACCTCGCCCTTCTCATCAAGAACCGATCGGTTCATGAGCCCGTTCCCGTCCTCGAAAATGCGGAGAGTGCTTATTTTGTCGACAAGATATCGGACATCGTTTTCCGTATCTTCTCGGTGGATACCGAGCAGGATGAGAAGACCGCGGCCGATACTCCCCGTGATCCGGTTGCCGACACTGACCGATGCCCTGCTTACTCTCTGGATTACCGCGCGCATACTTTTTTCTTGCTGTGATATTTTGATCTGCCGGGCACGGGGGCCGTGTGCCTTCCCAATGACCCTCACTGCTCTCCGGGCATGGTGACAAAGAGGTTGCCTTTTAATCCATACTTAGCATATCTTAGGAATTATTAAAGAATAACACTGCACAGTGGAAGATTTTTTTTCTGATCAACCCGGGGGGCGAATAAACGGATGGGGAAAAGAACGCGCGGCCTGCACGACCTGCTTGTCAAGGGAGATCTTCCCGCGGTTCTGGCCGAAACAGAGCATACCGCCGGACTCATCGCCCCGGATTTTGACGCTGCTCTTTTTCATTCTGTTGTCACTGATATAACTCGGCTTTTTTACGGAAAATACCCCGGCTATCAGGCCAGCAATACCGCCTATCATGACCTGGACCATACCGCTCTTGTCACCCTGGCCATGGCCAGGCTCCTGCACGGGCTTGTTCTTCAGGGGAACCGGTTTTCCGCCCGCCAGACCATCCAGGGTCTCTGCTCCGCCCTGTTCCACGACACCGGTCTTATTCAGGAAGAGGATGACACCGAAGGTACCGGCGCCAAGTATACCATCGGCCACGAGGATCGGAGTATTGCCCTGATGTCTACCTATCTCGAGGGCCAGGGGTTTTCCGCTCAGGAGATTGAAGAGTGCGGCCAGATTGTCAGGTGCACGATTCTTTCACTGCCGCCCGCCCGGATTTCTTTCAGCAACCAGACCGTCGCCCTGCTCGGCAAGGCTATGGGCACGGTTGATCTGCTGGCCCAGATGGCGGATCGCAATTATCTTGAAAAACTCTCCTCCCTTTTCAAGGAGTTTGAGGAAGGCGGCATATCCGGATACAAGTCAGAGCTTGAGCTTTTGAAAAAGACCGAGCAGTTTCACCATTCCGTGGTCAAGGTCCGTCTTGTGGAGGATCTCGATAATGTCGGCCTGGCCATGCTGGATCACTTTCGGGCCCGCTGGAACATTGACCGTGACCTCTATGCAGAGGCCATTGCCGCCAATATAGCCTACCTGAATTCCATCGAAGATGTCTGCGATGATATCTCCTGCTGGTACGAGACCCACCTCCGCCGCGGCGGATTGATCAAAGGGTTCATGCAAAAGGAAAAGTAACCTCCCCCGGGCAACGAAGATTTTCTCAGATGGCCCTCACCCTCCGAGATCGCCGAAAAGATACTGGACAATGGCCGTTGCCGCCAGGGCAGCGGTTTCGGTGCGCATGACCCTTCTCCCCAGTCGCACCGAGAGAAAACCGCACTCCGCTGCCCGCCGAACTTCCTGTTCGCTGAACCCTCCTTCCGGTCCGATGAGAAGCATTATCGAGTGTGGTTTTTTTCCTGTGGGCAGGGCCTGGCCGAGGGAGCGGGATTCTTCTCCCTCCCAGAGGATCAGTTTCAGGTCAGCCTCCGATGAGGCCCGGACCAGACTCTCAAAATCAACGATGGGCATGCAGGTCGGAGGGTGCGACCGGTTGCACTGTTTGCAGGCCTCCAGGGCGATCTTCTGCCAGCGGGCGTTTTTTTTCTGTTTCCGGCTTTCATCGGCACGAATTACCGAATGTTGGGATATATATGGATGGATGACCGCGACGCCGAGTTCGGTCGCCTTCTGGACAATGAAATCCATCTTGTCGCCCTTTGCCAGTCCCTGTCCCAGATGCAGAGTAGGTCCTGGCATGGTCTCTTTTTCCGAGTCGAGAAGGAGTGTTTCCACCCGTTCTTTTCCGGTGGTGATGATCCGGGCACGATACATGGTGCCGCGCCCGTCAAGCAGAGTGATTTCCCGGCCCGGCTCCAGGCGGAGAACCGTGGTGATGTGGCGCGCCTCGCCCCCCGTGATGAGCGCCCTGTTTTCCGAGATGTTTTCAGGCTCTACAAAGAATCGGCGCATCGACCGTCCTCTTCTGAAGTGGGGGCGGATTCGCGGTGGAGCATCAGGGCAACCCATTCGCCGGTCGCATCGGAAGAGATGACCGTGAAACCAAGGGCGTCATAGGCGGCAATGACCAGACTTTCCTGCTCTCCCCTGAGGATGCCGGCGAGGATAAGGCGGCCTTTTTCTGCCACAAGCCGGACCAGGGTCGGCGCGAGCTCGGTAAGCACATCCTGGGTGATATTGGCGAGTACCAGATCGAAACACTCTCCCCTGCCCGGGTCAAGCAGGGTGACATCACGGATGCTCACCGTCATCTGATCACCCAGGCGGTTTCGTTCCACATTGTCGCGGGTCGCGGCCACGGCGTCTGGATCATTGTCCAGGGCAAGAATCTTCCTGCTGCCGAACAGGGCGCAGGCCATGGCGAGAATACCGGTGCCGCACCCCACGTCCAGTACCCGGGCCGGTTTTTCTTTTTCCCCAAAAAAGAGGCGGTCGATCAGTCCCAGGGCCAGCCGGGTGCTGTCATGGTGGCCGGTGCCAAAGGCTAAGCCCGGATCCATCTCCAGAACCGCCCCTTTTAGAGTATCCGCATCCTCCCAGGAGGGCTTGATCGTCAGATTGGGGCTGATGGCAAAGGTTTTGAAATGCTGCTTCCAGGCGCTGCCCCAGTCCTCCTCGTCAACAACGGCGGTGGTTATTATCGGCATGGGATCATCCGTATATGTCCCGGCCAGGTTCGTGATAAAGGCATGGACCGGTTTTGTGAGCTCAGCGATTCTTTTCTGGGATAGCGGGAGGGTGCCGGCGATCTCGAGATAGGCGGTAATATTTTCCTGTCCGCGCTGGTCGGTGACCAATTCCACGCCGTTGCCGGTAAATTCATTCAGATATCCGGCAATAATCTCAGCCTGTGAAGGTGTGCAGGCAACAGAGATGGAGATCCATTTTTTCGGGGCCCGGTGGGTCAATTTTGCAACAGTCATCGTCTCCTCGTTCGGGATGTGGTTGTACAGGAATCGGCATTGTCGCCGGGTCGTGCCGCGGTCACCTGCTCCACGGTCCAGGGCTCCACCGAAGCGGGGGGCGGAGATATGGTGTCGCGTGCCTCGCAGGGAGCCGTCTCGCAGCTCGGACAGTAGTCCGGTTCGCAGGGGTCGACGTGGAGCATGACATCACCCTCTTCGCCGATTGCCTCCAGGAGCAGGTCGGTGATTTCCTGTTCCACCTCGTGAACCTGATCAAGGGTCCAGTAATGGGGCAGGGAGATATGGAGGTCAACGTGGTGATACTGGCCGGAGCGCAGGGCTCTCAGTTTATGGGGATAGAGCCAGCCCGGCTTTCTGATCGCGTTGAGCCCGGAGACGATGCGGGCCAGCAGCTCCTGATCCGCCTCGTTCATGAGATTTCTGGTGGCGCTCCGGACCAGGCTGATGCCCGGGATGAGAAGATGAACGGCCACCAGGCAGGCCATGAATGGATCGAGCCAGATAATTCCGGTGAGATGAACCAGGAACAGGCCGATCACGATTCCGGCGCTGGTATAGAAGTCGGTGAGCAGGTGGTGGCCGTCGGCCCGCAATGCTTCTGATTTGAGTTTTTTCCCTGAATGGAGTAGATACAAGCCGACCAGCAGATTGACAAGGCCCGCGGATATGATGAGAAAAATCCCCGGTCCCAGGTTTCTGGGGGGCTGCTGGGTAAAAAAGGCGGGCACCGCCTCGAGCCCGATCATGATCGCCGCAAGGATGATCAGGCCGCCTTCCAGCCCGGCGGAAAAGGCCTCGATTTTGCCGTGGCCGTAGGGATGGCTCTGGTCCGCCGGCCGGGAGCTGATCGCAATGCTTATTACCAGGAAACCCGCGGTGACCACATTGATGATCGACTCAATGGCATCCGAGAGGATCGCCTTGGAATCGGTCATGAAAAAGGCGGTGAATTTGATGACAAGAAGCCCGAAAGAGGTGAAAAGGGCTATCCGTGCCGCCTGGCGAAGTGTGTTTTCGTTCTGCATGGATTTTTCAAAAGTAATAAAATGAAGCGTGGGTGTTTTGCCAAGATGTACCAGGAGATCTTCTTTTTTGCCATGGAATTTCCCGGAGTCTCTTCCCCGCCGATATGAACAGAGTCCCGGGCCGGTTCGGTGAGCGCGACCGGTTAAGGCGGCATGTCTTTTAAGAGAAGCGGTATTCATGTTCGCTGGTGTACACTGAAATGACTGAGAATCAGCTGAAGAAATTGTTGGAACAGGTGCAGGGCGGGCAATGCACGGTTGAGGGCGCCCTTGGGGTATTAAAAGACTGGCCTGGCGAAAACCTGGGTTTTGCCTGTCTTGACCACCATAGGTCCCTGCGTACCGGCATCCCCGAGGTGGTATATGGGGAAAACAAGAGCGTGGAGCAGTTGGGTGTTATTCTCGAAAAAATGCTGGGCCAGGGCGGTCCGGTGCTCGCCACCCGGGTGAGCCCGGAAAAAGGTCTTGCGGTGTGCGACCGCTTTGCCGGGCTTGTCTATCACCAGGTCGCGCGAATGGTGACCGGCAGGGCCGAGGATTTTCAGGTGCGGGAAGATGTCCGTGGTGAAATAGTTGTGGTTTCCGCCGGAACCTCCGACATGCCGGTGGCGGAAGAGGCCCTGGTTACGATCCGGGCCCTTGGGCACCCGGTTCGGGCGGTGTGTGACGTGGGGGTCGCCGGCATGCACCGTCTTTTCGCCCACCGCGCTCTGCTTGAGTCTGCCGCGGTGTTGATCGTGGTTGCCGGGATGGAGGGGGCCCTGCCCAGTGTTGTTGCCGGGATGGTCAGCCGCCCGGTGGTGGCCGTGCCGACCAGTGTGGGATATGGCACTGGTTTCGGCGGCATTGCCGCCCTGCTCGGCATGCTCAACAGCTGTTCTCCCGGGGTGGCGGTGGTCAATATTGACAACGGATTCGGCGCTGCCTGCATGGCTGTGGCCATTAATCAAAAATGAGCGTCTTATATATTCCTGAATCTGTATCGATTTGTCCCGGCTGACCTTGCGCCGGAAGAAAACAGGACTTATATCAGTGAAACTTTTTCCGATTTTTCGGGGAATGGAACTTTTCCGATTTCCCGGGAATGCAAATTGACACAATTCGCAGGTAGGGTATAATCGCCCGTGCTGAAGAGACAGTCCTGCCGTAAAGTTAGGCATCTGAGTCATAACAGGAGTCTGGTGAATGAATAGAACAATGAAGTTGAAAATCGTCATTTTGATGGTAACGGTTGTCTTTGCCGGGGTGATTCTTGCGCCGACCTTTTTTTCCTCCACCCCCGACTGGTGGCGCAAATACCTGGCTCCAGAGGGGTTGCGCCTCGGTCTGGATCTTCAGGGCGGCATGCACCTGGTGCTCAAGGTCAATCTCGACCGGGCCAAGGAGAATACCCTGGACCTGGCTGCCAATGACTTCAAGGAAAGTCTGTCGGAAAAGGGAGTAACCGCGGTCCGCACTGGATCGGGCGACGCGGGAAAGGTGCTCTTTACCCTGCCCAATGCCGGCGCCCTGAGTATTGTTGATGGTGTGCTTAAGGACGATTTCCCCAACCTTGATATCGAGCGTCAGGTGGAGGCGGGATCATTTCCCAGGATTCAGCTCAGCCTCAAGCAGACGGAAATCGACTATATAAATGATAATGCGGTGGAACAGTCTCTGGAGATTATCCGTAACCGGATCGATCAGTTCGGTGTCGCCGAGCCGGTGATTCTCCGCCAGGGTGCCGATGAAATCGTGATCCAGCTTCCCGGGGTCAAGGATCAGGAGCGGGCGATCAAGTTAATCGGCGATACCGCGCAGCTTGAGTTCAAAATGCTGGCCGAGGATACTGGAATCGACCCCTGGACCCTGATCAACGAGGCTCAGGGGAGCGGGCAGTGGCAGGTGGGCGAGAGCCGGAAGAAATTGAACCGGGCCCTGCAGAACCGCCTGCCGGAAGGCACGGAAATATATTTTGAAAAGCAGGTAGACAACAAAACCGGGCAGGTGCAGCAGATTCCCCTCTTGATCAAGAGTCCGGTTCTGATGACCGGGGATATGGTCAAAAATGCCCAGGTGCGTATTGGCGGCAATTTTAACGAGCCCTATGTCAGTCTCGATCTCACCGGCCGCGGTGGCCGTGTCTTTGCCCAGGTGACTGAGAAGAATGTGGGCAAACGCTTTGCGATTATTCTCGATGAAGTGGTTCGTTCCGCACCAGTTATTCGCGAGAAGATCCTTGGCGGCAGCGCCCAGATTTCTGGGAATTTTGTCTATGACGAGGCCAATGATCTGGCCATTGTTCTCCGGGTCGGGGCCCTGCCCGCGCCAGTGGATATTATCCAGAACCTGACCGTGGGTGCCTCCCTGGGCCAGGATTCCATTGAGCGCGGAACCATGTCCGGTCTGCTGGGCACGGGCGTGGTCATGCTCTTTATGGTCTTCTATTACCGCTTTTCCGGGGTGAATGCCAATTTCGCCCTGCTGCTTAATATCCTTTTTGTCTTTGCCGGACTGGCGGCCTTTGGCGCCACCCTGACCCTGCCCGGTATCGCCGGTATCATTCTTACCATCGGTATGGCGGTGGACTCCAACGTCCTTATCTTTGAACGGATGCGGGAGGAGTTTGCCCTGGGAAAATCCGTTAAATCAGGCATTGAGGGAGGATACGACAAGGCGCTGTGGACCATTATCGACTCCCAGGTTACCACCCTGATCACCGCGCTCGCCCTGTTTCTCTTTGGCACCGGGCCCATCAAGGGTTTTGCGGTGACCCTCACCCTGGGTGTTACCTTTAACCTTTTTACCACCCTGTTCGGCACCCGTCTGGTCTATGACGTAATCTATGCCAAGCGCGGGCTCAAGACCCTCAATTTTGTCAGTTTCATGAAAACGCCGAACCTGGACTATATGCGGGTGCGCAAGGTGGCCTTTGGCCTGTCGGCATTTTTCGTCCTGATCGGCATGATCGCCTTTGTCCAGATCGTTCGGGGCAAGGCGAACCTTGGCGTTGACTTTGCCGGCGGTTCGATGATCCAGTATCATGCCGATCATCCTTTTGCCCTGGAAGAGGTGCGCAAGGAGCTGGCCGGAGCCGGGTTGAGTGGGGTGGATTTGCAGCATGTGGAGAATGAGAACCGGCTTCTGGTCAAGCTCAAGAAAACCGAGGAGGTGGTCGGCAATCTCGGGGAAACCATTGGCGCAGTCCTGGCCGACAAGATGCCGGACACGGGTTTTGTCATGGAGAGCCAGTCGGAGATCGGCTCCTCGGTAAGTGCGGTGCTGCGCAACAAGGCCCTGCTGGCAATAACCATATCCCTTATCGGCGTCATACTCTACCTCGCCTTTCGTTTTGATTTGAGCTTTGGCGTTGCCGCGGCCATTGCCACCTTTCATGATGTGCTGGTGGTTCTCGGCTTCTGCTGGCTGATGGATGTTGAGATCACCCTGCTCATCGTCACCGCCCTTCTGACCCTGGCCGGCTACTCATTGAATGATACCGTGGTCATCTTTGACCGGATCCGGGAGAACCTGCACAAGGCGTCCCGGGGGATCATCAAGGATAATTTCGGGGCGATTATCAATCTCAGCGTCAACGATGTGATCAGCCGGACCATCATCACCGGCCTTACCACCGTGTTTGTGCTGTTTGCCCTCTTTTTTCTTGGCGGCGCGGTGATCCGCGATTTTTCCCTGGCCCTTATTCTCGGTATCGCGGTGGGTACCTATTCGTCGATCTTTGTCGCCAGCCCCCTGCTTACCCTGTGGCGCAGGGATTAACCGTTCTCTGAATAATTATGGAACATCTTCATCCGTCAGCGGATGCGGCAACGCATGATACATCTTCCAGAAAATACCAGGCGGCTCGCCTGTAACGAGACCTTTTCCTTCTCCTGTCACCCCGGGATCTCCTGTTTTACCGAGTGCTGCCGGGAGCTGGAGCTGGCTCTCAGCCCCTATGACGTCCTCCGTCTTGCCCGGGAGCTTGAGCTGTCCACTGGAGATTTTCTTGACCAGTACGCGATTGTGGAACATCCCGAGGGAGAGGCATTCCCCCGGGTCTATCTCGGAATGGTCGACGACGGCCGGGCCAGCTGTCCCTTTGTCTCTGAAAAAGGGTGCCGGGTCTATCAGGGCCGCCCCGGGGCCTGCCGGACCTATCCCGTGGGCCGGGCAGCCATTCTCGGGTGCAACAACCGGGTCCAGGAATTTTTTGTCCTGGTCAGCGAGCCCCATTGCCTGGGGTTCAGCGAACCGGTGGAGCGGACCGTCAGCCAGTGGACAGATGATCAGGGCGTAGGCGAATACAATGCGGTAAACGATGAGTTGCTTTCCCTGCTTCATCATCCTAAAATCAAGCAGGGAATGACCCTGGACGCGCAACAGCGCGACCGTTTTCTTCTGGCGCTCTATAATCTTGATGATTTCAAGAGGATGATGGCGGAATCTGAAGCAAATGGCGCAGCTGTTGACCGTGAAGGGTTGAGGGATCTTCCTGATGATGCTGTCTCCTGGTTTCGAATGGGAATCAGGCTTTTGAGACAGGAGTTCTTCGATGAGTGAAGCGCAGAAGAAGACCGTGCGGAACGAACCGCCTCTGGGGCGGGAAATGGTCGATACCCTGCGGCGAATTGCCGCCGATTACCGCGACGGTGAAGGGGGGTGTCACGGGCCGGATCATGCCGAGCGGGTCTATCATACCTCTCTGTATATCGGCGAACTCATGGGTGCGGACCTCGAGGTTTTGAGCGCCGCCGCCCTGCTCCACGATATCGGCCGGCGGTATGAGATGGCAACCAGGGGCGGGATCTGTCATGCGGAAAAAGGGGCGGTTCTTGCCCGTGAAATCCTGAAGGATTTAGGTTTCGGCGCCGAGCGGATCGAGGAGATCATTCACTGCATCGAGACCCATCGCTACCGGAACAGCAAGGTCCCCCAGTCCCTGGAGGCGAAAATTCTCTTTGACGCTGATAAACTTGATTCCATCGGCGCCATCGGCATTGGTCGGGCATTTCTCTTTGCCGGTCAGGTGGGCGCCAAGCTCCACAACAGCGGGGTGGATATCCTGGCCAGCCGTTCCTATTCCACGGAGGATACCGCTTACCGGGAATTCAAGTTCAAGCTGTCCAAGATAAAGGACCGGCTGCTGACTCCCGAAGGCCAGCGGCTGGCCCGGGAGCGTCATGCGTTTATGGAAGTATTTTTCGAGCGTCTGGAAAAGGAGCTTAACGGCCGCGGCCTGGCACCGGTTTCGTCGCAGAATCAGGAATAACAGAACTCTCTCTGTTGGAATTTAGATAAAGAGGATCAGGATTATGGCACAATCAGTAAAGGCCATGGTGCTCACTGGCAACGGCACCAACTGCGAGGTGGAAATGGCCCACGCCTGCAAGCTTGGCGGTGCCGACCAGGTGGATATTGTCCATATGAGCGAACTGCTTTATGGCGAATACAGCCTGGATGAGTATCATTTTTTAAATCTTCCCGGCGGGTTTCTCGATGGCGATGACCTTGGCGCCGGCCAGGCCGGTGCGCACCGCATGCTCTATGCCACCATAACCACCAGCGGCGAGCAGCTCAAAGAGCAGCTCCTCCGGTTTATCACCGACGGCAAGCTCATACTCGGGGTGTGCAACGGCTTTCAGCTCATGGTCAAGATGGGGCTTCTCCCTGGCTTTGACGGTAACTATCAGAGCCGGCAGGTCAGTCTGACCTATAACGACTCCAGCCGGTTCGAGGACCGCTGGGTATCCCTGGCCGTTGATCCGGAATCCCCGTGCGTTTTTACCCGGGGCCTTGATTTCCTCTACTATCCGGTACGCCACGGCGAGGGGAAATTCGTCATTGACAACGAGATGACCCTTGCCCGGATCAAGGACCAGCACCTTGGAGTCATGAGGTACTGTGATCCTGTTAGCAGAAAAATTACCGCCCAGTATCCCCTGAATCCCAATGGCTCGGTGGATGCCCTTGCCGGCATCTGTGACCCCTCCGGGCGGCTTTTTGGCCTGATGCCTCACCCCGAGGCCTTTCTCCATCGGACCAATCACCCGCGCTGGACCCGTGAGGAGTTGCCGGAAGAGGGCCAGGGGGTGGCCCTTTTCCGCAATGCGGTGGAGTTCATCCGGAAAAACCTCTGATATCATGAACAGACCAAAGCTTGTTGTCTTTGACTGTGACGGGGTGATGTTCGACTCCCTGGAGGCCAACCGCCGGTATTACAATGACCTGCTCGCCCATTTCGGCCGCCCGGAGATGGACCCGGAAGAGCTCGAGTATGTCCACATCCATAATGTCATGGATTCGGTGGCCCATATCTTCCGCCATTATCCCGTGGAAGAGGTGGCGGCGGCAAACCGCTTTCGCCTGGAAAATGAGTATACCCCGTATCTCAAATACATGATCATGGCGCCGGACCTGATTGAATTTCTTGAGTACCTCAGGCCGGAAATCCATACCGCGATCAGCACCAACCGCACCACCACCATGGCAACGGTCCTGGAGATGTTCGGCCTGGTCCCCTACTTCGACATGGTTGTCACTGCCCTGGATGTGGCCCGGCCCAAGCCCCATGCCGATGCCCTTATCGCCATCATGGACCGGTTCGGGGTGAGTTCCGACCAGGCGCTCTTTATCGGGGATTCAACCATTGACAGGGAGCATGCCGCTTCGGTGGGCATGCCGTTTGTCGCTTTTGCAAATGATGCCCTGGCCGCGCCCTTTCATGTGAATCGGTTCATGGAGATCGTGCACCTTCCCTTTTTCAAGGATGGGAGTACCGTATAAACGTCTGCGGAGACTTAGGGACGAGATGAAGGTTTCACACTGGATGATTGTGGAAGGGGATGGCTTTTCCGCCTGCGAGCATCGGGTGCGGCGGTTTTTCGCCCGCACCGATCTTGTTCACTATGAAACTATTGAAATTTCGCAGCAAGAGGCACTCCGAGGTGACTCCCCGGACTTTATCCACCAACTGGACCAGGCCATATCCGCAAACCGGGGGGTGGTTAAAACTCTCCTTGCCGAGCTGGCCGCCGAAGGGGTGCGGGGCTTTGCCGACCTTCACACCCTGGAGCAGGGGGTTGCCAGCAAACTCTTTCACACCGTCGCCCATCTGGTTGACGGTTTTTTTGGCATAGATACAGTATGCTACAATCTTGAAGAAGATTCCCACTGGGTGTCTGCCGCAATGCATGAGCGGATAGCGGCAGATCCGGCATCTTTCTGGCTTCTTAAAATCAGGGCCGGTGTCGGCGGCGGAATCCTTGCCCCGATCAGCGGGATGCGTACCTTTGAGAACAAGTTGAGTTGACTCTCAGCCCCGTTTTTTCATCCGGACAGATTCAGGTTCAGTCGTGATGGTGATGATGATGGTGGTCGCCCAGATGCTCAATGCGACCGCCCAGTTTGCCGAGCGCCTCGGTAAGGGCGGAGTCGGCCTTTTCAAGATATTCCCGCGCCTGATCGATCAGGCCCGCGACTTCTTCTGCATCAGCGATCCGGGCAAGGGCAGCCCAATTGCCGAAATCAGCTCCGTGGCTCCGGTTATGTTCAATCCAGTGGGGCAGCAGTACCCGTAATTTTTCCAGATCCGTCACAGTTCTCTCCTTGATTATGCTGATGGCTCCCGTTCCAGGAGAACGGTGCCTTTGGTGAAATCAATTCTTTTTACAAAGACTCCATCTACCTGCTTAGGGTCTTCAAAAAGGGCGGACACAACGACCCCGGCCCGGTTTTTTTCAAGCAGGGTTGCATTGGTCATGATTACTTCCTCTTTTTCCCCCCGGTCGATCACGATTCGCATCTGGCACATGGCCTACCTCATTTCACAGTGTTTTCACGTTTGAACCGTATGAATACCGCAACCTTTCCGGTTACACAAGAAACCGGAATTCACCCTTGCCGAGAAGGTCGTGGAGATGAAGGATGCCGATTAGTTCGCCCTTCTGACCAGTGACCGGCAGGGTGGTTATTTCGTGGCGCTGCATGATGCTCAGGGCGTCAGCGGCCAGGAGTGTCCCCTGAATGGTTTTGGGACTCGGTGTCATGTCGTCGGCCGCGGTACGGTTCCCAATGTTCCTGGAGCTGGCAACAAGCCGCCTGATATCGCCGTCGGTGAGAATGCCCGCTACCCGGTTTTCACCATCCACGACCAGGACTGCGCCGAGATTTTTTTCATTCATGATCCTGATCGCCTCGGCCAGGGGGGTGGTTGGCAGCACCCGGGGGATCTCTTCCCCGGTAATCATGACCTCGGAGACATTGACCTTGAGCCGTTCTCCCAGGCTGCCACCCGGATGGTTTCTGCGGAAGTCACTGGCCTTGAATCGTTTTTTTTCAAGAAGAACCACGGCCAGGGCATCGCCCATGGCCAGGGCCGCGGTGGTGCTGGCGGTGGGTGCAAGCCCCAGGGGACAGGCCTCGCGGGGCACCGCCACCCTCAGGGTTACGTCGGAGAGGCGGGCCATGGTTGACCCGGGGTTGCCGGTCATGGCAATGATCGAGACATTGCGCCCCTGCAGGCTGGTCAGGAGCAGGTTGAGTTCCGTTGTCTCCCCGCTGTAGGAGATGCAGAGGATGACGTCCCTGGGATCGACGATTCCAAGATCACCGTGCATGGCCTCAACCGGATGAAGGAAAAAGGATGCCGTGCCGGTGCTGTTCAGGGTGGCGGCGATTTTCTGGGCAATGATCCCTGATTTGCCGATTCCCGTGAGGATTACCCGGCTGGGGCAGGCCATGATCAGGTCAATGGCCTGGTCAAACTCGGGGCCGATCTGTTCTTCCAGGGAGAGGAGTCCTTCCGCCTCGACCCGTATGACCTCTCGTGCTTTTTCTATGGACATCTCTTTTCCTGTTTCCTTACTATCGCCTCGATCTGTTTGCCGGCGGCGGCTGCATACGCTGCGCGACGAGTCCGCCATTGTACCTTGGTTTTCCCGAAAAACCAAGGTGTGAAGAGAGCGATCAGGCGAACTATGGGTGGTGCATACTAATTACCCACCGCAGAGGAAAATCGTGGGTAAAAAGGGTACAGAGTCGAGGAGATGCGCGCTGGAAAAAAAGGTCGCAAAAAAAATAAATATCGTTATTTCAGTATATTGAGCCAACACAAGAAAGTCTGGCACGGTTTATGTATAAGGTTAAAGGCAAAGCATGCATGGTGTGTGTTACATGAAGTGAAGTGTGTAAGAACAGAGGTAAGGTAAAAATCTTTACAAGAATTTTTGAGGTGCATCATGAAGACAAAAACAAAATGGATCGTCACTCTGGCCGCGGTGCTCACACTCGGCATTGCTGCGGCAAATTCGGTTTCAGCCCGGGGCTATGGGCCTGGCAACGGCAACTGGACCGGTTCTGGCTGTAACAATGGCCCCTGCGTGAATGCAGCAGGTCCGGTTGACGAAAAAACCCTGGAAGCCCGGGAGAATTTCTATAATGAAACCCTGGCCCAGCGCAAGGAAATACTGACCAAGCGGGCTGAACTTCAAGCCCTGATGAGCCAGGACAACCCCGATGCCAAGGAAATAGGCGTGCTTACCGGCGAGCTTTTTGATCTCCAGAACGCTCTGCGCGATAAGGCGAAAGAAGCAGGCATTACCCAGGCCGGATACGGTTGTGACGGACCTGGTTTCGGCGGTGGCTCCGGCCCCCGCGGCAGAATGTGGAACTAACCCCATCCCCATTCTCTTTTTTTCCCTCCCCTCCCTAGAAGAGGCCCGGCCGTGCCCCACGCGGTCGGGCCTTTTCGCCTTTTTCACGAATCATTCATTATCGATTGTGATTCCACCCGTTTTTTTGATCATGTTTTTGTTTCTCCGGACTTGCCTTCCGGGCGGGCAGGAAGTATAGAGGCCCCTATGGATCTTCCTGCTATACTTCTTATCGCCCTGGCCCTTGCCGTGGATGCCTTTGCCGTGGCCGTTGCCGCAGGGGTTGCCCTCTGTCGGGTCAGCGGCCGCCAGATCTTTCGCCTGTCCTTTCATTTTGGCCTGTTTCAGGCAGGGATGAACATTCTTGGCTGGGGTGCCGGCCTCACGGTCCGGAGTCTTATCGAAAGCGTTGACCACTGGGTGGCCTTTGTCCTGCTTTCGGTGGTTGCCGGTAAGATGATCATCGATGGTTTCCAGGGCCATGATCATGAGTCGGACCGGCCCGATCCCACTGCGGGAAAAACCCTGGTGATGCTGTCCCTGGCCACCAGCATCGATTCCCTTGCCGTGGGGTTGAGTTTTTCGGTGCTCAACATCTCGATCTGGCTGCCGGCTGCAATCATCGGCGTGGTCGCCACTCTCCTGACGGTAATCGGCCTGCGGCTCGGATGCGTGGTCGGCTCGGCATCAAGAATCGGTTCGCGGGCGGAGATCATCGGCGGCCTGGTTCTTCTGGGAATCGGCGTTAATATTCTCCTTCAGCACGGGGTCTTCTAGTGTCCGGTATCAAGGGAACACCGAGGTCTCAAAAAGGGGAGTCAGGCAGAGTTGTAGCGGCGGGGAGCGTTTTTTCTGAATGGTCCGCCTGCTCATCCTGATCGTTCAGGCAGGGCCATCAGGGCCGCGACAAAGCGATGGTGATCATAGGTGCGTCCATCCTTGATCACCCCCAGCACCTCGCTGGCCACAACGTGACCAACCAGTTCCAGCGCCTCTTCCCGGGAAAACCCCTGGGACACTAATCTCTGCAGGGTTTGTTGTGTTTCGGCCGGGTCATTGTCGCGGATCTGTTTTTCAATGACCTTAAGAATCGCAAGGTGCAGTTTCTGGGTGGTATCCGATGGTTTCATTGTCGTGGTCTCTTTATGGCTTGACCGGTGGCCCGAGAACCAGCATTTTGGCCAGGGTCATTTTAATTTTTGGCGGTTTCAGGCGTAACCCGCCCAGAAGTTTCGTCTCCAGGAGAACCATCTCTCTGAACAGGGCGGTCCGGTCCATGACCGGGACCTTTTCCCGGCCAGCGGTTTTTTCCTGGCAACGGAAGCATCCTGGGAAATGTGCCGTGACCCCATCGGGCCGGGTGATCGAGGCCGGAACCCCGTGCAGGCGGCAGACCAGAAGCCGATGGGAATAAATGGCGCAGAGGCCCTCTTCGTTTGCCGGACACATGATCGCCGGACGACCCCGGTTGGCCAGGATCTTTTCGCTTTCAAGGACATACTCCCTTGCCCGGGTGAGAATTTTTTCCCTCCGCTCCCCCGGCATTTCCCGCATCGCCTCCCAGAGATAGGCCCATTCCGCATAGGTGTGGTGGAGAAAAAAGGAGTCGCAGCAGTTGTCCGGACACCCTCTGCAGGTGTGGCCAATGGCCCGGGCAACGGTTTCATACGCTGTTTCCATTTTCCCGTAGAGCTGGCCCAACTGGTGGCTCAGTTCTGCGGAGAGGGTGATTTCTCCCGCAGCCATCACAGCCCTGTCGCCTCGGCAAAATAGAGGGCCTGATAGATTGATACCTCAAGGTCCGGGTTCTGCCAGGCGTTCATCGGCAGTCCCGCCTTGTGGCAGAGATGATTTAGAAAAGATTCCGGATCAGGTAACTGTTCCCATACCTGGGGCAGAAATGTGGCAGAGCAGGAACCGTGCCTGATGATCACCCCATCCATTCCTGGATTGAGTTTTGATACCAGGTCCCGGCCTCCCCCATGGGAAAGTGGGCGGGCCGGGGTGAGTACGCTCACCGAGATATGGATACCGGCAAACTCCTTTTCGGTAAGCGAGGGGAAGCGGGGGTCGTGGAACGCGGCGTTTACCGCGTTTCTCCGTATCCCCTCGGCCAGGGGCTCCACTGCGGCCAGGCTGCCGATGCAGCCGCGGAGGTTTTTTCCACTTTTCAGGGTGACAAAGGTTGCCCGTTTTTGGGAAAAAATCGGCGCCGAGGTCTCGGGCTTTGTTCCGGAGAGGCCGAGCTTTTCCGCAATGGCATGGCGGGCCAGCCCAAGAAGGGTCCTCCCCTGATCAGGGGATATTTCACCGCTGTTTTTCGATTCTTCTCTATATGCTACCATTCCACCCCCAGCATGAGACAGTTTATGCCGCTGCCGATTCCAAGAAGCCCGGCCTTCTGCCCGGGTTTGAGCGCCCCGTTTTCCAGGCCCAGGGCCATGGTGATCGGCACTGAAACCGAGCCGACATTGCCAAGGAATTCAAGGGTCTGAAAATTTTTCTGCTCATCAAGATCCAGGGTGGTGAACAGTTCCCTGGCATGAGCCCGGCCCACCTGGTGGCAGAAAAAGGTGTCTATCTCGCCTGGGCTCCACTCCAAATCCCTTAGGAAAAAATCCCAGCAGGCAGCCGCAGTTTCGATTCCCCGGACCAGAAGGGCCTCGGAGTCGGTGGCCATAAGGGTTGAGGCGGTTTCCCGGTGGCTGTCCTGGGTCAGCCCCCCCTGGCAGAGATCGTTATGTTCGGTATTGGCGAGAAAGGTGCCTCCGCGCAGTCTTTGTCCTGGTTTTTTGTCAGATGCCCGGCCCATGACCAGGGCAACGGCGCCAGAGCCAATGGTGAGGGAGGCAAAGGACGGTTTGATTGATTTTCTGGTCAGGGTCGGGTCGGCGAGCAGGCCGGCGATAGTCGACTCCACAAGATCCTCGCCGGTTTCACCGGCCACGATCAGGCCGCATTTTACCTGTCCCAACTCGATCATGTTGGCCAGGGCAATCATCCCGTTCAGGAAACCCAGGCAGGCATTGGAGATGTCATAGACCAGGCAGTTTTTCCGTAAACCCAGGCTGCGGTGGACAAAGGAGGCGGTCGCCGGCTCCATCATGTCCCGGGAGACCGAGGTGAAAAAAAGGCACTCTATCTCTTCCGGGGAAACCCCTGCCGCGGCCAGCGCCTTTTTGCCGGCCAGGGCCGCGGCTTCGATTGGCCGCGTCCCAGCGGGCCAGAGACGGCGCTCGCGGATTCCGCTCATCAACTCCAACCGCCCTGGGGGCAGT
>JBFHXP010000003.1:0-60320 GCA_041598875.1 Desulfobulbales bacterium | reverse complement strand
TCCGGATGAAAACTAAATAGGGTCCGGCTGGAAAGTCAAGTTTTTCCAGCACCGCGCCCTGGTATGTTTCCCTTTGGGAACGTTTTTTTCACAATAAAGAAGGAGAAAAAGATGCCCTATGTCAGCATACGGGTGGCCGGCACCCTGAAAAAAAAACAGAAGGAAGAGATCTGCGCCGAAGTGACCGCGGTGATTTCCCGGGTGGCAAACAAGGCGCCGGAGACCATTACCATCTTTATCGATGAGGTTGCACACGAAAACATTGCCAACGCCGGCAGGCTCCTGAAGAAACCAAAGACCTGATCGGCCATGTCAGACCAGACCGCCCAGCGTTTAAAACAGTTACGGGAAAAGATCACCCTCCACTCCCGCCAGTACTATATACTCGATAATCCGATTATATCGGACGGCGAGTATGATGCGCTTTTCCAGGAACTTCTCTCTCTTGAACAACTCTATCCAGAGCTTGTGACTCCCGACTCACCCAGCCAGAGAGTGGGGGGCGAACCTCTGCCCGAGTTTCAGAGTGTCAGCCACCGGGTTCCGATGCTCAGCCTGGACAATGCCTTCTCCGAACAGAATATCCTTGAGTTCGAAGAGCGCCTGCTCCGTTTTTTACGACAGGATGAGCCGCTGCTTTTTGCAGCTGAACCCAAGCTTGATGGCCTGGCAGTGGAACTGATTTATGACAACGGTTTGTTCGTTGAGGGTTCCACCCGTGGCAATGGTCGAGTCGGAGAGGATATCACGCGGAACCTGAAGACCATCCCATCCATTCCCCTGCGCCTGCTCCAGCCAGAAGAGGGAACAGACCTCCCTGAACGACTGGAAGTCCGGGGAGAGGTCTTTATCGGCATTGAGGGTTTTGCCGCCCTCAACGCCCAGCGCCTGGCAAATGGAGAACCGGTTTTCGCCAACCCGAGAAACGCGGCTGCCGGATCCCTGCGCCAGCTCGACTCGCGGGTCACCGCCACCCGGCCCCTGGAATTTCTTGCCTATGGGATAAGCGACCCCAGTGGCCTGCCCTGCAAAACTCACGGGGAACTTCTTTTTTTTCTGCGCAGCCTTGGATTCAAAATAAGCGACCATGTGGTCACCGGGGTTCCGATCAGAAAAACCATCGACCATTTTCATATCTTGAGGGACATCCGACCGACATTGCCCTATGAGATCGACGGCATGGTGATAAAGATCGATTCCCTGGCAATGCGTGGGCGGCTCGGCAACATCGGCGACCCGGACAATCCCCGCTGTCCCCGGTGGGCCATTGCCGCCAAGTTTCCCGCAACCCAGGCCACCACCCGTCTGCTTGCCGTTGAGTTCCAGGTTGGCCGCACCGGCGCCGTGACTCCGGTGGCACTCCTCGAGCCGGTGGTTGTCGGCGGAGTGACGGTAAGCCGGGCCACCCTGCATAACGAAGACATGATCAGGGGAAAGGATCTCCGCCGCGGTGATTCGGTGTTGATCCAGCGGGCCGGTGACGTCATTCCGGAGGTGATCAAACCGATCATCGAAAAAAGAAACGGCAGCGAAGAGCCGATCCGCATGCCCAAAGGGTGCCCTGAATGCGGTGAAACATTAATCCGCCCGCAAAACGAGGCGGTAACCCGCTGCCCCAACTCACTCTGCCCGGCACAACGGCTCCGGGCCCTGATTCACTATACATCAAAAGCCGGTCTTGACATTGAGGGGATGGGGAAAAAGGTCATGGAACAACTCGTTGCCCGTGGCCTTGTTCAGGATATCCCGGATATCTATCGCCTCTCGGCCAAAGACCTTGCCGCCCTGGAAGGCTGGGGAGAAACTTCGGCCAATAATGTGATCACCGCCATCGCCGCAGGAAAAACTCCCCCCTTAAGCCGTTTTCTTTCCGCCCTTGGTATCCGCCACGTGGGGGAGGGGGTGGCCACCCTTCTGGAACGACACTTCCACAGCCTGGAAAAAATTGAGGCCGCCACCCTGGAAGATCTGCTTGAGATCGAGGGTATCGGATTACAGATTGCGGAAAGCATTCTGGCTTTTTTCGAAAAACTGGAAAACCGCGCCATGCTGCACCAACTCCTTTCACTGGGGTTGCGCATTGCCGCGCCGGAACCCCTTTTCAACGCTGCCGACGCCCCCCTGTCCGGGCTGGTTTTTCTTTTTACCGGCACCCTTTCCTTTGCCTCCAGGGATGAGGCAAAGGCACGGGTCAAGGGTTTAGGCGGTGCCGTGGCCTCGACTCTTAACCAAAAGGTGACCCATCTCGTGGTGGGTGACAAGCCGGGAAGCAAGGCAAAAAAAGCTGTGGAAATGGGGATTACCATAGTAAAAGAAAGGGAGTTTGAGGAACTTCTCAGGAAACCGGCTCGCCGAACAGACAACAGGCCGCACCAGCTTTCCATGTTCTGACCAGCACTCCACCTTGAGGAAAGAATCATGACGAAAAAAAAGATCCATGTCATAGTCAGGGGAAGGGTACAGGGAGTTTTTTTCCGTGATCACACCCGGGACAAGGCCAGAAGCCTCAACCTCTCGGGCTGGGTTCGCAACAGAAAGGACGGCACGGTTGAAGCGGTGATCGAAGGGGAGGCGCTGGCTGTGGAAAAAATGTTCACCTGGCTCCACAGCGGATCCCCCAGTTCCCGGGTTGATGATATCCAGGTCACGGAGGAACCGCCAACAGGCGAAAACAGTTCTTTTGAGATTATCTAGTGTCCATCCGGAAAGTCTGTTTTTTCCGGATGAAAATTATCTATTAAACTGCGGGACCCGGGCAGAAAGAACCGCGCCGCGAGAGAGAGGGAAGATCCCCTCGGATCCCAGGCAACGGGTATTTTCACCGGACCAGGGATAATCAGGTGTTCACCAAAAAAACTCCGGGCCGGATGGCCTCCGGCATGACCCTCGTGACGGCTGAGCTTCCGGTGCTGATACTTGACAAGTGGAACTCTCTTTCGTACAGTACCGTGCCATTTGAGAGATAATTCGCGGGCGCCGCGCAGAGAATTTCTCTAAAAAATATTCAGGACCCCGGTGGGTTGCGGGCGCACCCGTATGCCGCACATGCACCCCCTTGAATTGACACCGGAACGTCCGCAGCAGGTCGTTTCCGGATGAAAACTAACTACATAACGAGTTGAAAAAAACCAGTGATTGCCATACAGGCCTCCCGCCGGATCGTTTGTCCGGAGTGCGGAAACAACCAGGAATTTCTCGAAATTGCAGATAATGCGATTCTCACCACCCGCTATGTCCAGCATGAGGATGGCTCGTTCAGCCAGGAGCTTGACGATTCCCAGATACTTGGCGAGGTACGTTTCTATTGCGGCGAGTGCGGTGCTGATCTCACCCAACACCACAAGCGTTTTCTGGAAATGCTCTTTTAGGCAGGGCAATACATAACGACCCCCCGGAGGACCATATTGGCGGCAGAGCAACGGATCATCCTTGACAACGCCACGTTGCGCGCACGGTATACTGAGCTTGCCGCCGGTGATCTTGTGGTTGGCCGCGTCCGCCTGAAACCGGGCGAGGAGTCCATGCTTCTCGACCTCCGCGAGCGCGGTGTTACCCTTATCCCTTCAGCGACCAGCCAGCTGGCAAGCCGCCTCAAAACCGCGCAGACCCGTCTCTTTTCACAGTACATGGTTCCCTGGACCATGGCGGTTTACGACCTCCATGACCTTCGGGAGGCAATCAGCCTGTATGGACGTTGCGGGGTGGGCAAGGTGGTGAGCAAACATGACCGCAAAAATGCCGGCATGGGCGTACATCTCTGGAATTCCATTGAAGAAATCTATACACTGGCCTCATTCGAAACCATCAGGACACCCTTTGTTATCCAACCCTATGTTGCCGGTTGCCGGGACATCAGGGTTATCATTATTGACGGGTATATCGAGGCATACTGGCGGCAGAACGACCACAGTTTCCGCAACAATCTCCACTTTGGCGGAAAGAGTTCTCCCTGCGCCCTGGAAACAGAGCAGCTGAAACTCTGCGCCGATGTCATGCAAAGAGGGGGATTCCCCTATGCCCACATCGACCTGATGATCACCCCTGAAGGCAAGACCTATCTTGCGGAGATTAACCTTCGCGGCGGTCTCCGCGGGGCGGCGATCACTGGCCTCGCATACCAGAACCGGATAGAGGCAGTGCACCAGCGGCTGGCGAATTTGCCATCGACCGGCTGATGGCCGTTGGGAAACGACTCTTTATCACAGATCTCGCCGTCGTTCTTCAGCCAGCCTTCACGACCGTCCAGAAAAAGGCAAAAAAAAAGAGAAGCAGGAACCCCCTGCTTCTCTTTTGGCGTACAGCGAAAACCCTGTGGAATTAGACACAACCAGTGGGTTTCGGAAGGCCAGCCATTTTACAGGCTCCTTTGCCGGGCCCAGAGGGGAAGAGTTCATAAATTCTCTTCAGCGGGAAGCCGGTGGTCTTGGAAAGAATCCGCACCATGGGGGCGATTCCGTTCTTCTTGTAGTATTCCTGCAGCGCGCTGATGACCTTCTGATGCTCCTCGGTCAAGTCACTGATACCCTCAATGCTCTTGACATAGTCAACCCAGTCCTCATTCCACTCTTCCATACCCTTGGTCAGGAAGCCGTCTTCGTCTACGTCAAAGGACTTTCCATTATGCTCAAGTGTTGCCATGCTGATCCTCCTTAAATTTTCAGAATAAATATTATGGGGTTCCGCTCTTTTACTGACTCTTCCGCAGTTTTAACCGAAAAAATGAATACTCCTTCATAATATAGGGAATGCGCTTTGTCAAGCAAACAATACCATCTTTTTCGAAATATGACTGCCCTGAAAAACCTGGAGAGAAACACCAAAAAACAGATCAGGCGACGCATTTCTCCACGGGATGTGCCCTGTTCCTGAACCGTAAAAACACCTCCGGAGGAAAGGGAATGACCTCCATCAGTTCCGGGTCGAGTGTCGACCTGGGGTTAAAATTCTGCACTGTCAGCCGGGAAGGGGGTTCGCCGGAAAATTTGTCAAGCGTTTCTGCCCAGAGCGACACATCCTCTTCCACATGGAAACCTGGCACCACGGTCATCCTGAACTCATGATCCAGCCCGCTGTCTCCGATCAGGCGGATACTCTCCCTGATCTGCTCCAGATCAACCGGTGTGCCGGCAAGACGGTCATACTTTTCTTGAACCAGAGGCGCCTTGACATCCATGGCAACGGTGTCGACCAACCCGGCCCTGAAAAGGGAGCGAAGGACCTGCGGCCGGGTACCGTTGGTATCAAGTTTCACAGCCCAGCCATCCTCCTTGAGCCGGGAAAGCATGCCCGGCAGCGCCGGGTCCAGGGTCGGCTCGCCACCGCTTACGCAGATTCCACCCAGCCATTGCCGACTCCGGGCCAGCCGGGCCATCACCTCCTCAAGGCCGCAGGCAGGAAAACTTTCCTGGTCAAGAACCAGGGGATGGTTGTGGCAGAACGGGCAGCGCAGGTTACAGCCGCCCAGGAATAAAACCGCACAGACCCGGCCCGGCCAGTCAACAAACGAGGTTTCGAGAAAACCTTTGATACCAGGCATGACACCCCCAACCAACCACCGGATCCATCCGGAAATGTTATTCTCCGGAACAAAAGACTTTCCGGACGGACACTAATTAAAACTGCAGCTGTCGCCCTCGCAGTTTACTCCGGCCGCAGCCACATGAAAAGCGACCCCATACGCCGAGGCACGCTGGGCCAGGTGACGCTCAATCACGCTGAATTCAGCAACCGAGGTGCAATCATCCAGAACCAGCACCGGCAGGGTTTTTCTCGCGGTCTCCACCAGGCTGTGCCAGGCAAGGTGGGCAAGAGCGCCCGAGTTGCGGTCATCGAGCACCTCGACCACGACATCCATGGCCGCAAGGTCAAACCGGCCCTTGAGCCGGTCACAAAGCACACAATCCTCTTTCGTAAACAGAGTCATTTTCGTATTCCTCCAGATAAAGTCTCTCTCAGCTCTCCTTACTTCCCACCTGTGAAAAACGGTTGCGATTGCGGTAGCGATCCCGCAACTCACCGATTTTTCCCTTGTTCCAGCTTGATGTCTTTGTGAAGTAACCGGTTATCCGGGTAATGCCGTCCACATGTTTCGAGTCACAGTACACGCATTTTTCCACCAGTCCCCGCGATGTTCTGTTGCAATCCAGGCAGGCGGTAAATTCCGGAGAAAAGGCGACCTGGTCATTCTCGGTATAGCGGAACACATTTATGACAAAATCAGCCAGGGCCTTCTTGTCGGGCTGAGCCTCGCCAAGCCAGATATGGGTGAGGGAACCAGCCTCGATCAGGGGATGAAACAACCCCTCGCGCTGGACCCGCTCAATGGGGCTCATGGTGGTGCCTACATTGAACAGGGTGGAGTTGGTGTAGTAGATTTCTCCCCGCTCCATATCTCCCTGCAGCACCTCCCTGACCGGGGCGCCGAACTGGGCCAGATCGAGCTTGGCGAAGCGATAGGCAGTGCTTTCGGCCGGGGTCTGCTCAAGAACAAAGCGCATCCCCGCCTCCTCGCTCATCTTCCTGCACATCAGATTCATGTGGGCAATAACCTTGAGGCCGAATTTCATGGCGTCATCAGACTGGTGAAGCTCGCCTCCCTTGTGAATCCTGATCAACTCGTTAAGCCCGACCATGCCCACAAGATAGGTGCAGCGATGAAGCCGGAGATACTCCTCGCCATCCAGCTTCATGGCCAGCAGAGAGAGTGGCCCGTTTTCGCCATGGGCCATCAGTTTTTCAATAAATTTCCTCTTCTGCTCATGCCCCTTGACCGCGAGCATGATCCGATCGGTGAGCAGAGAAAAAAGGGCGGTATCGTCGCCATCGGCCAGAAGGGCAACGCGGGGCAGATTGATGGTGATGTTCTGCAGGGCTGAATAGCGCATCCGCCAGGGCTTCTTCGCGTCCTCAAGATCACTGGCGTCAAGCTTGAAACTAAGTCGGCAGCACTCGGAAATTTTCGCCGTTTCCCCCCGGTCAAAGACAAAATAGGTATTGCCTTTATCCGCGGCCACATCACAAATATGGTGGAGAAAATCCATATGCCCCTCGGTTTTGAAGAACTTTTCCGTGATATGAACCAGGGGTTTGGGGAAAAAGAAGGGACGCCCGCAGGCATCGCCTTCCTTATATACATCAAACAGGGCCCAGGCAAAACGCTGGGCATGTTTCTCGTACTCGCCATAGGTCTTGCCGGTGTACTTGCCACACGGGCCGATGGCCGGCACATTCTCAAAATGTTTGGGCACCTCCCAGTAGATGTTGATATCCGAGAAAATGGCCTGACCGCCCCGGGCAACGGCCTGCTGGGAGAACTCGAAAATGAGCATCTGGGCCAGTTGATGCACCTCGCGGTCGGTCAGATTCTCAAGATAGGGCGCATAAAAAAGGTTGACCGCGTCCCAGCCGATGGCACCGGCAAAATGGCTCTGCAGGGCCGCGGCGAACTTGACCATGTGGGCCAGAAGCACCTCGGCGTGCTTGGCCGGCTTGGCCATTGACAGGGCATGGGGCAGGTTGAGGCCGAATTTCTTGATATATTCCAGAGACTGGCCCGAGCAGTAGGGCCGGTCGATGAAACCGAGGTCATGCATGTGGAGGTCGCCGTTCAGGTGGGCGTCCGCCACATCGGGCGAGAAGACATGAAGCAGGGCATACTCTTTCTTTATTCCCTCGGCCAGGGTCATGTTGGTGGCTTCCGGGCCGTGGGGCACATTGGCATTTTCCTTGTTGGGATGAACAAGGAGCTGGTCCACATCATAGAGGGGGACACCAAGACGGGTGTGCATGCGGCGGGCCTGCTCCAGGCCCAGATCAAGAAGCTTGGCATTGACCAGCTCCCGGACGAGGGGACCGGTTATCGCCTGAACCTTGCCAGAGGCAATGGTCTGCTCGACATCAATGCTGATACGCTCGGCGGTATCCTTGTCAATATAGGTTTCCCGAAGCAGGGCATCGACGATCCGCTGCCGGTTCCAACCGGTCATATCCTCCTGGGAGGTTCTGACAAAAAGGGCCATATCCGTTGTCTCTCCCGGTCCACGAGACAGTCCTGGAGCCGTTCCGCCGGCAACTCCCTTTTCCTTTTCCGCCTTGATCGGCATCACCACTCCCATATTTATCCTCCCGCACGCAATGGATTGTAACGAATACGCAGAATACGCCTCATGAAAAAACTCCCGTTTCCGGACTGAAAACGGACCCGGGGCCCCGCCGGAACAAGGGGTTTCCAGGCGGTAAGCTACCGGTGAAAAGGTTTCCCGCCTCCCTGGGCAGAACACAACATGTTGTTGTTTAAAAAACTAGATACCCCCTATATAGTGTGGTGTCAATGACATTTTTATCTTTTTCACCAGCGCCTGCCGGCAGCGGCTACGGCGGCGCATACTTTCAAGGAGATAGGGCGGGACCATTTTTCCACCCCGGGCGAACTTTTCCGTCAGATATCTCTTTTTCACTGGCAATCAATCAATTACTTAGGGTAATTTACAGGATTAAACTGAGAGCCCAGAATATAGAAGTCGGCAATGGGCAGCCACTCATCTCATCGCACGGAAACACAGTTTACACAGTGATTAATTGATCAGGCGGACAAGGAGAAAATCATGTTAGACCTGTTGCGAAGAAAGGCGCAGTCACCAATAATTCAGTTCACGGTAGTAATAATTGCCGTGGTTTTTGTTTTCTGGGGGGTCGGCAGCAGCCAGAAAAACAGCGGCGATGAAATCGCCCGGGTAAATGACGAGCCCATCTCCTACAACGAATACCGGAGGTCCTTTGACCGGATGACCACCGCATACCGTGACCAGTTGGGGGAAAGCCTGCCCCAGGAGCTGATCGACTCCCTGGGCATTAAGGAGCAGGCGCTGGAACAGCTTATCCAGGGTGCGCTCCTCCGCCAGGGGGCGCGGGAGATGGGACTTGTGGTCAGCGGACCAGAAGTTCGCAAGGCAGTTGAGGGGATGGAGGCCTTTCGTTCCAACGGGGTCTTTGACATGAATCTGTACAAGACAATCCTCGCCGGCTCGCGACTCTCTCCCTCTACCTACGAGGCCTCTCTGCGGGCCGACCTGCTCTCTGCAAAGCTGATCGCCTCAATGTCAAGGCTTGCCATGGTCACCCCGGCGGAAGTCCGGGACCGAATTCTTTATGAAAATCAGGAGATAAATATTGAATACGCCCGTTTCAACGCCGGCGATTTCACCGATCAACTGACCATTTCGGAGGAAGAAATTGCCGCCTACCATGAAGAGCACAAAAATGAGTTCATGACAGCGGCTGAGGTGAATGTCCGCTATCTCGCCTATTCCCTTGACGAGTATCTGGCCGCGGTTGCGCCGGATGAGTCCGAGTATTCCGATTTTTACCGCCAGAACTTTGACCGTTTCACTGTCCCGGAAACGCGTTCCGCCCGGCATATTCTTCTCAAGGTTGATTCCGAGGCGCCCGCGGAGGCGGCTGAGAACCGCCGCAAGGAGGCGGAAGAAATACTTCTCAAGGTGCGGGAGGGCGGCGATTTTGCCGAGCTTGCCAAAAGGTATTCCGAAGGGCCCTCCGCAGCCCAGGGCGGAGATCTTGGCTTCTTCGGCAGAAACCAGATGGTACCGGAATTTGAAAACGCGGTATTTTCTCTCCAGCAAGGCGAGATCAGCGGGGTTGTCCGCACCTCGTTCGGTTTTCATATTATCAAGCTCGAGGCGATAAAACCGTCGCGAATCATCCCCCTGGAAGAGGCGAAAAAGGATATCGAACTGGAAGTGAAACAGAATCAGGCCCGCGCCCTGGCCTTTGCCGCGGCAAACAGCGCCTATGAAAAAATCATTCTTGCCGGCAGCCTGACAAAGTACGGGGAAAGCGGCGAGGCCGAGGTCAAGACAACCGGGTTTTTCAGCAAAAACACCCCGCCCGCCGACAAAGTGGCCCAGGATCCCGCGTTTCTTGAAGCCGCCTTTGCCCTGAAAAAGGGGGAGTTAAGCTCCCTGGTGACCCTGGGTCAGGGGTATGCAATTCTTTTTGCTGAAGATCTGAAGGAGGCCGAAGCAGAACCCCTTGAAAAAATCCGCAACCAGGTGAAGGCCGGGGCGATTGCCAAACAGGCCGAGGCAAAGGCTGAGGAAGCTGCGCAAAACCTCCTTGCAGCCGCGACCGAGAAAAAGAGTGAGTGGGCAGATCTGGCCAGACAGGCGGGAACAACCGTGAAAGAGACCGGATTTTTTTCCCGGCAAAATCCTGAAATCATATCCACACAGATGCTCCCCACGGCATTTGCGGAAAACGGGTTTTCCCTTTCCGAGGCACATCCCTTTGCCGGGAGCGTCGCCCAGCGGGAAAAATCTTTTTATGTCTACCGCCTGAAGGAAAAGAGGGAACCAGCTGACGCCCTTACCCCGGAACAGCAGGCTGCCATGGAGGCCCGCATTGTTGAAGAAAAAAAGGCCGGCCTTCTCGACTCCTGGTTGCGCGGGCTGAAAAAACAGGCGGAAATAGAAATCAGGACCGAATACCTGTAACAATAAGCAAGAAATAAAAAAGCCCGGCTGACACAGTGGTGTCAGCCGGGCTTTTTTGTAGCGCGTTTTACCCCTACCAGCCGGGACGGAGAAAAAGCTCGGCCAATTGTTTCCCCGTCACTTCAGAGGGTGCGTCGGTGAGCGGGCAGGTCGCCTTCTGGGTTTTGGGAAAGGCGATTACGTCACGGATTGTTTCCCGGCGGGCAAGAATCATCAGAAGTCGGTCCAGGCCAAAGGCGATTCCCCCATGGGGGGGCGCGCCATATTCCAGGGCCTGGAGAAGAAAGCCGAATTTCTCCACCGCCTCGTCGGCATTGATGCCCAGCGCGGCAAAGACCCTGGCCTGGATATCCTTGCGGTGAATACGGATACTGCCCCCGCCGATCTCTGTGCCGTTCAACACCAGGTCATAGGCCCGACTGCGGACCTTGCCCGGATCGGTTTCCAGCAAATCAAGATCCTCTTCTCCTGGAGCAGTAAAGGGATGATGCACCGCGGTGTAGCGTTTTTCGGCAGCATCATACTCAAGTAACGGGAAATCGGTCACCCAGACAAAGCTGAAAACAGCGGCGTCAATCAACCGCAGGCGACGGGCAAGCTCAAGCCGGAGTTCGGCCAGGGCCTGATTGACCACGTTCGGCTGGTCGGCGACAAAGAATAGAAGATCTCCTGGCACGGCGCCCAGGGCACCTGCCATGGCGCCGCGTTCCTCATCGGTAAAGAACTTGGCAATGGGCGACTGCCATTCACCATTTTCCTTGACCTTGACCCAGGCCAACCCGCGGGCCCCGAACTGCCCGACATAGGCGGTAAGATCATCAAGGTCCTTGCGCGAGAAATCCGCGCACCCCCTGGCGTTAATACTCTTGACCTGCCCACCCTTTTCCACCACGGTGCGGAAGACCTGAAAACCACAGTCGCGCACCACATCAGTAAGGGCGATCAACTCCAGCCCGAAACGGGTATCGGGTCGATCGGTACCAAATCTGTCCACCGCCTCCCGGTAAGTCATTCGCGGAAAAGGCAGCTCCGGGCTCAGGCCGAGGGTCGCGGTGAAGAGCACGGACATCATCTCTTCCACCAGCGCGTAAATATCCTCCTCCTCGATAAAGGAAAGCTCCATATCGATCTGGGTGAACTCCGGCTGGCGGTCGGCCCTGAGGTCCTCATCCCGGAAGCAGCGAACCACCTGATAATAACGATCCATTCCTGCGACCATCAGCAGCTGCTTAAAGAGCTGCGGAGACTGGGGCAGGGCATAGAATTTGCCGGGGTTAACCCGGCTTGGCACCAGATAATCACGGGCCCCTTCAGGGGTGGACTTGGTCAGCACCGGGGTCTCAATCTCAAGAAATTTTTCCTGGTCCAGATAACTCCGGATGGCCTGCACCGCCCGATGCCGGAGGATCAGATTATCGGCCATTGCCGGTCTGCGCAGATCCATATACCGGTATTTGAGGCGCAGGTTTTCAGATACCTCCACATCCTCGTCAAGGGGGAAGGGTGGGGTCTTGCTGGTATTGAGAATACGCACGTCCTCGGCCAGAACCTCTATGGCCCCGGTGGCCAGATTGGCGTTTTCCATATCCGCCGGCCGGGCGAGAACGGTTCCCCTGACCGCGAGCACCCATTCGCTGCGGACCTGGTGCGCCTTTTCATGGACGATCCCGTTTCCTTCAGGGTTAAAGACAACCTGAGTAATCCCAGTGCGATCCCGCAGGTCGACAAAGATCACCCCGCCATGATCACGACGTCTCAGCACCCATCCCATCAGGGTCACTTCCTGACCGATATGATCCGGCCTGAGGTCATTGCAGGAATGACTCCGTTTGAGCCCCCCCATGGTTTCCATTGAATCGCGCTCCTTTATCCTTCGTTTATCTGGAAAGCCGATCCGCAAGGGCCATACTGGCCCCAGCTACTCCATCGGTCAGCTCTACTCTTTCCTGTTCGCTGGTTGCAAGATTCTTCAGTACCGCGGAACCCGCCTCTAATTCATTCTCTCCGAGAATCAAGGCAAACCGGGCACCGAGTTTATCCGCCTGTTTCATCTGGCTCTTCAAACTGCGCCCCTCGTAATCGATTGCCACCCGGATTCCACGGACTCGAAGGCCACTGGCCAGGGAAAATCCGTACTCCATCGCCCCATCACCCAGGGCAACCACAAAAAGATCGGGAACAGCAACCGGTATCTTCTGTTCGCTGTTCAGCCCGGCAAGAAGGACAAGACGCTCCATGCCCATGGCAAAACCTATGCCGGGCAGGGCAGGGCCGCCCAACTGACTGACCAGCCCGTCGTAACGCCCTCCCGCGCCAACCGCTCCCTGGGCCCCGAGGGCATCGGTGAGAAGCTCAAAGGTGGTTCTGGTGTAATAATCAAGCCCGCGAACCATAAACGGGTTGATCCGAAAAGGGATATCAAGATCCTTCAACCCCTGTTCGGCAACCTGAAAATGATCGGCACACCCGGAGCAGAGATGCTCGATAATCGAGGGCGCCTCCCGGGTCAGCTCCCGGCACTTCTCGTTCTTGCAGTCAAGAACCCGCAGGGGGTTGGTATCGCGCCGCCGCTGACAGTCTTCACACAGGGATCCGGATAAGGGGGTGAGAAAATCGACCAGCGACTTTTTATACGCAGGCCGGCACTCGGGGCATCCCAGGGAGTTGATTTCCAGGCTGGCCGACAACCCAAGCTCGGTTAGCAGCAGCCAGGCCATGGACATCAACTCGGCGTCAACCCGGGGATGACTTGAGCCGACCACCTCCACGCTCAGCTGATGAAACTGACGCAACCTCCCCTTCTGGGGCCGCTCATGGCGAAACATCGGGCCAATGGTGTAGAGTCGGTTCACCGGTTGCCTGACATGGAGGCCATTTTCAATAAAGGCGCGCAGCACCGATGCGGTTCCTTCCGGCCGCATGGTTATTGAGGCGGAATTACGATCGGTGAAAGTATACATCTCTTTTTCAACGATATCAGTGGCCTCGCCGATAGAACGGACAAAGAGTTCCGTTTTTTCGACAATCGGCACCTTGATCTCGCAAAACCCGTATCGGTGAAAAATATCCCGGGCCGTGGCCTCAATCCACTGCCAGACATGCACCTCCTCGGGAAGAATATCCTTGAACCCCTTCAGGGCCTTTACCGTCACCAGCCACTCCTTATCATTAATATATACATATATTCCGTTTTCATCTGAAAACGGCCCTTACCGAAAGTCTCAGCACCTTTCCGCGGCGCACCGTATTCCGCTTGATCATCATCGTGCGGTGATGTTTTAATCGGCAGGGCCCAGCTGGACACCCGTTGGCAAATCATCGATACCAACCGGCTCCCGTGGCATCGCTCTTTAAAAATGATTCACCTGCGGGCATATAGATCATACTCTGCCCAAGGCAAAGAAGCATGCGAGTTTACTCCCAAGTCACCAAAAATGTCAAGCCGGCGAAGCACAAAAGAAGAAGAACCGAGGCCAAGCTTCACTTGACAAACCGGATGAAGAGGGGCATATTCCCTGAAACTGAAATAGTACTTATTTACGGAGAAAAATGACTCCCCATGAGCTTTTTGCTCTTTTTCCCGGGGATTTTTTTCTTTTTTGCAGAATAACGCGGCACGCCTCAGGATTACGATCGGCCCATTACGAGAAAATACACAATGAAACTGCCCCCACTGACCATTGGCTCATTTACAGCCCCGGTGCCCATCATCCAAGGCGGAATGTCTATCCGTGTCTCCACCTCCGCTCTGGCTGTGCCGGTTGCGGAATGCGGGGGCATCGGCACCATCGGCGGCTCCTCCATTCCCATCGACGAACTCAAGGCAGATATCCGCAAAGCCAAGTCTGAGACCCAGGGAATAATTGCCGTAAACATCATGTACGCCATGAAAAATTTCTACAGTCTGGTCATGGCGTCCATTGAGGCCGGGGTGGACATGATCATCACCGGTGCCGGTTTCTCCCGGGATATTTTTAAAATAGGCAGGGAAACAAACACCCCCATCGTCTCTATTGTCTCCTCGCCGGCATTTGCCAGGCTGGCCGAAAAACTGGGAGCCGCGGCGATCATTGTCGAGGCCAAGGAGGCCGGCGGACACCTGGGAACCGATGTACCCCTGCGTGATCTTTTCCCAACCATCCGCAAGGTGGTTACCAAGGTGCCGCTGATCGCGGCCGGTGGCATAACAAACGGCTATGAAATGGCGGAAATGATGGACAAATATGGTGCTGACGGCATCCAGATCGCCACCCGTTTTGTTCTAACCAAGGAATGCTCAGTGGCCGACTCCTTCAAACAGGCATATCTGAATGCCTCCAAGGAAGATGTGGTGATGATCCATTCCCCGGTGGGAATGCCGGGTCGGGCGATTAAAACTCCCTTTACCGAGAAACTCGCCCAGGGCGAGGACATGAAGACCAAGGACTGCAAGTATAAGTGCCTGAAAAAATGTGACCATTTCTTCTGCATCTCCGATCGTCTGGTCAAGGCCCATGACGGCGATATTGAAAACGGCCTGGTCTTCTCCGGTGAAAACGTCTATAAAATGAAGGATATTCTTACGGTGCGCGAGGTTTTTGACCAGTTCGTCTCCCAGGCGGAATCGATTTACAAGGAACCGGTCGCATCCTGATCGGGCAAAGTCCCACCGTGGCAGGCCCTCTTTACTGTTGCGGGAAAACACCGTGCCTATGAACATCTATTTACCAGATTCACTTGCTTTCCCTGCGGCAGAGCCACTGGCGATGAGCCCCACGGAAAGCGTTTGCGTATTGTGTCCATGAATGCCACACGTCCCTCACCCGAGGAGCCCCTTACGGAAACCATGCCGGAAGAAGCCGCAGCTCCCAGGATAATTCCCCGCTCCGAACACCCGATTTCCAGAAAGAATATCGATCGGGAGGCGCTCAAGGTTCTCTACCGGCTGCGCGATGCCGGCCATACCGCCTTTCTGGTCGGTGGCGGGGTAAGAGACCTTTATCTCGGCAAAAAACCGAAAGATTTTGACATCAGCACCGATGCCCGTCCCGGCCAGCTGCGCAAACTGTTCCGCAACAGCCGCCTCATCGGAAGACGTTTCCGCCTGGTCCAGGTCTTTTTTCATGGCAACAAGATCATCGAGGTCTCCACCTTTCGCTGTCGCAGCGAGCATGATGTCACCAACAGCGGAAAAGAGGAGATTCTCGCGGCCAACAACACCTTTGGCACACCGGCAGACGATTCCCTGCGTCGCGACCTGACCATCAACGCCCTTTTTTATGATATAGAAAACCTCTCCATCATTGACTATATCGGCGGGGTGACAGATCTCAACAATGGAGTGATCCGCACCGTCGGCGACCCGAACCGCCGTCTGTCCCGCGACCCGGTCCGGATAATGCGGGTAATTCGTCACGCTGCCCGTAATGGTTTTGTGGTGGAAAAGGAAACCTGGGCCGCCATAGGGCATCACCTGGATAAACTTACCCTCTGCCCGGTCTCCCGGTTGCGCGATGAATTGTTCCGCGACCTGCACAGCAGTTCCGTTACTCCCTGGATCAAACTTGCCATGGAATGCGGCCTGATTTTCGTGCTTCTCCCCTTTTACAAGCCCTGCCTCCTTGATTCACCCACTGCAAAGAACAGCCAGAAACTCCTGCTCGCCCTTGCCCGGGTCATTGACCGAATCCATGAACAGCAGGAACGCCCCCTTGCCGATCATCTTCTGCTTGCCGCCCTGCTCATTCCCTGGGCCGAGGCGGAGTTCGACCTGATGAACACCTCGGTCAAAGGGCCCAAGAGCCATGGCTTTTCCCGCTCCGTCCGCAACAGGATCGATGCCAACCTGGAGAATCTGAGCATCAGCCGGGCGCTCAGGGAGGGCATAACCCAACTCCTGGTCCACCTTCCCCTTTTCTCAGTGCATGGGGAAAATGGCGCCGAATGGCCCAAATGGCTCAAACGGAAAAGCTATTTCAAGGAATGCTCTTTCCTCTACCAGATGCTCATGGAGGCCACAGGAAAGGATCACGCCCCCACCGAACTTCCGCCGGATCTCATCGCACTGCCCTCTCCTCCCAGGGCCGGGTCCCACAAGAGATCACCGGGACGAGGCAAGCGCGGGCCCGCCTTGGCCCCATCGAAAAAGGGGGGGATTTTCGGCCTGAAGAAATGAGTCCGCCGGCCAATCCCTGTTCTCATCCGAGGCCTTCTCCCTGAAGAAGGAAGCCCATTGAACATAGACGAGTTCCTTTTAAAACGACGTATCTCCGGCAGACTCAGGGAGCTGACCCCGCTTTCCCGGCTCGGCCATGGTCGGATCGTGCTGGCTGAGGAAAAAGACAGCCCGGCCATGACTGATTTTTCCTCGAATGATTACCTTGGGTTAAGTGAGCATCCGCAGGTTATCGCCGCCAGCCGGGAAGCAGTTGAACTGCTGGGAACAGGAGCCGGCGGCGCCCGCCTGATGAGTGGTTCCATGGAGATGCACCACCTCCTTGAACTGGAAACCGCCCGCTTCAAATCAACAGAGGCGGCCCTTCTCTTTGGCAGTGGGTACCTGGCGAACATCGGCGTGATACCGGCCCTTGCCGGCCGGGGAGACGTCATTTTCACCGACCGGCTCAACCATGCCAGCATCTACGATGGCTGCAGGCTTTCCAGCGCCGCGATGATTCGTTTTCATCATAACGACCCCAGCCATCTTGAATACCTGCTCAAGAAAAACAGGAACCGCTACCGCCACGCGCTTATCGTGGTCGAATCAATCTACAGCATGGACGGCGACCGATGTCCCCTCCAGGCCATGGCGGCATTGCGCGACCAATACCACTGCCGCCTGATGGTTGATGAAGCGCATGCCACCGGAGTTTTCGGCCCAGGCGGTAGCGGGGTCATTGAGGAGGACGGGGTGGGGGATCGGGTTGATATTGCCATGGGCACCTTTGGCAAGGCCCTGGGCAGCTATGGGGCCTATATTGCCGCAAGCCGGGAGATGATTTCCTATCTCATCAACAGCGCCCGAAGTTTTATCTATGCCACCGCCCTGCCGCCGGCGGTGCTCGGGGCAAGTCTGGCCGCCCTGGAGGTGGTCCGCCGGGAACCGGATCTCCGCCGGGAACTTTTTGCCAGCGTGACTCTTTTTAAAACGCTTCTCCACGATGGTGGTTTTCACCAGGAACTGGGACCGTCCCAGATCGTTCCCATTCTGATCGGCAACAGTGCCAGGGCCATGGAACTTGCTGAAAAACTGCGGAAAAACGGGGTGTACGCCACAGCGGTCCGTCCCCCTACCGTTCCCGAGTCCACCGCCAGGCTGCGCTTTTCCATAACCCGCCACCACACGGCCGGGGACATCAAAAAGGCCGCCAGGGTGCTCGGAGAACTGCTGACAGCATAATCCCATAAATGTCCGTCCGGCACCCCCGTAATCCCTGCCGGCGGCCAGATCCGGTTTCAGTTCGAACATGAGAATTTTTCGAGAAAATTGAGGACAACGATCAGTTGTGTGGAGGCGCACCCAGGGTACGCCGCACCCGCAGCAAACCAGCCGTTTGACACCGACAATGCCGTCTGATAATCCACTACTGAAAAGAGCTGACCGCACGCCCCAAAAAATCATAAAGATTTTTCTTCCAGGCTGGGGTTTTGACGGCCGCATTCTCCACGTGAGCTCCCCCCCCTTATCCTGGGCCGCTCCACGCGGATTGCTGGATCCGGAGAGGGTGACTTCTGATCTCCTTCGCCTTCTCGAGCGGGAAAACAGCGAAAAAATCGAACTGATCGGGTGGTCGATGGGCGCCCATCTTGCCCTGGATTTCGCCCGCGCCCATCCGAACCTGGTCGCCAAACTTACCCTTATTTCTCTGAGAACTTCCTGGCCGGAAGAGGAGATCAGGGCCATTGCCGCAGATCTCGCCTCGGACCGGGAGGCGTTTCTTGCAAGCTTTTATCGAAAATGTTTTCTGGGAAATAAACACGCCCTGGCCCGCTTCACCAAGACCCTGCAGCCCGCGTACCTTCATCAGGCCAGCCAGGAGCCGGAGGTGCTTGCGCGCGGGCTCTCCTATCTTGCCCAGGCCTCGACACAGGAGGCGCCCGGAGTTTCCACCCTCCTGATCCACGGGGGCAGGGATATCATCTCGCCGCCAGGACAGCGCGCGCGACTTGCCAACGCTGCAGAGGAATTCATTGAAGGGGCCGGCCACCTTCCCTTTCTGTCGCCGGAATGCTCTCTGCACATATTCAGGCGCAAGGAAATCGTCCGTGAAAAATTCGACAAGGCGGCAGCCTCATACGATGCTTATGCTCATATACAGGGCACATCCGCCGAAATTCTCGGTAAAGAGGCGGTGGACAGTGTTGCCAGCGGAAGCAAGAGAATCCTGGAACTGGGATGCGGCACCGGCAATTACACTCTCCAGCTGGCCCGAAACTTTCCCCACGCCCGAATTCTTGCTATTGATTTTGCAGAAGAAATGCTGGCCACCGCTCGATTCAAACTCAGGAATTTCCCCCAGGTGACACTGCTTCAAGCCGACTGTGAGGAATTTCTTAACGCGGGCGAGCAATCACGCTATCACCTTATTACCGGCAACGGCACCCTGCAATGGTTTGCAGACCTCGATGCGGCAATAAAAAATACCGCCGCCCTTCTCGAACCGGACGGTCATTTTCTCGCCACCCTTTTCGGGCCGGCGACATTTCATGAACTGAACCTGGCCCTGGACCAGATCAATCAGCCGGAAACCTCCATTCCGGCCGCAACATTTCCAGGAGCGGCCCCCCTTGAAAAAATTGTGCGCACATACTTTGAGTCGTCCGAAATAAAAGAAAAAAATATCATCAAAGAGTATGGGACGGTACGTGACCTCCTGACCCATATCAAGAAAACCGGGACTGCCGGCTGGAAAGAAAGGAACACTCCGGTATTAACAGCAAACCGCCTCCGCCAACTTGACAGGTGGTTCCAGCAGGAATATGGCGGATGCCGGGCGACCTACCAGATACTTGTGGTCAGTGCGCGGGGCCCGGTACTTTCTCGAAATCGACAGGAGCAGTGCTGAGAAAAAAAAGCGGGAGAGGCGAAAAAAAAAGCCTCTTCCGCCGGGCTTTGGGGAGTGCTGGGGAGGGGAGGAGGGAAGCCCGACGGAAGAGGGAAAAGATCGATAGTCAGGAATGCGTCAGCGCCGTCCTGGAAGGGACTCTTATTTTCAACATATTTTCAAGCACCTCTCCTATTTCAGAAAAATCACCGTCAGCATAAGAGAAGTACCGCGGCCGAAGCTGATGCCCCAGGGATATGGTCTCAAACTCCCGGTCCGGCAGAATAAGGATTATCCTGTAATCAGAAAAAATCCTGTCCAGCAGATCCTTGAAAATCTTGAGGTCATCACGGCTTCGGGCATGAAGCACGGCAATGGTCCCGCTTTTTCCGGATGAGGGCGCCTGAAGATTACGGGAAAATACAGTAAAATCGTCATACACCTGCAGATCATTATTGCGCGCAGCCTTTTCTACAACCGAGCAGAGGCAACGCCCGGTCTCGCTTGAATTGTCCGCAAAGGCAAGTATTCTCATCTCATCCCTGTCCACTCTTTGGGCATGCCGGAAAAGTCATACCTATCTGTATATTCAATAATCGTGCCCAACTGAGGAAAAACCATATCATGCTGTTTTTACTGAATACTCTCGGGGATTGACACCCTGGGGAGGCGAAAGAGTGTCGAGATTGTCTTGTTTTATAAGAAATATGCAGGGAAACAAGACTGAGGGGGATTACTCGGATGAATGGCGGGTGATATGATGCTTTTTGAGAAGAGAATAGAGGCGGGCCCTGGAAAGATCGGAAACAGAGCATGCCCTGGAGATATTCCACTCTGTTGTTGCCATGAGGTTTACCAGGTATTGCTTTTCAGCAACCAGAAGAATAGCCTCGCGGTTTTCCCGAAAGGTGTCGAGAAAACGATGATCATTGACCATCGGCTGATGACTGTTTTTTTCCTTTTTTCGAAGGGTGGAGGAAATCATTTCCGCTCGAATATAGGTGGGCAGATGTTCGGGAAAAAGAATCGGCGAGTTTCCTGCTGCGGCAAGAATATTTTCAATGGCATGAATGAGTTCGCGCACATTGCCTGGCCAGGAATAACTCTTCACTATATCAAGAAGTTCCGGCGAGAACCCTTTTGTCCCCATCCCATAGCGCTCGCAGAGCTCATTCATGAAATAAAATGCGAGTTGCTTGCTGTCGTTTCCCCTCTCGCGCAACGGCGGAAGGTGGATGTGAATAGACCGCAGCCTGAAAAGGAGGTCCTTGCGAAAGCGGCCCTCTTCAACCATCTGGTCGATATCACGGTTGGTAGCGGCAATTACCCGGAAATTGGACGATACCTCCTCCTTGCCACCAACCGGCCTAAAACGATGTTCCTGAAGAACCCGCAGAAATCCCCGCTGGACTGACAACGGCATTTCCCCCACCTCATCAAGAAACAGGGTGCCGCCGTCAGCCATTTTCACCAACCCCTCCCGGGAACGGTCCGCTCCGGTGTACGCCCCCTTTTCATGACCAAAAAGGGTACTCTCAACCAGGGTTTCCGGCAGGGCGGCGCAATCTACCACCACAAAATTTTTGTTGCCGCTGCCGCTGTTTACATGAATGGCATTGGCAAAAAGTTCCTTGCCGGTTCCGGTTTCACCGGTTATCAGCACCGGGGCCGCACTGCCGGCGGCCTGGGCAAGGATATTAAGGCACCTCCTGACCGGCAGGCTTTCCCCAATAAATCCTTCAAGATTCAAGGCCTTGAGCGGATTTTTGTTTTTCTTCTCCTCATGGTACTGCAGGGCGCGAAGCAGGGGCAGGGTAAGGGTGTCTTTGGACAGGGGCTTTTCGATATAATCCCAGGCCCCGCTGTAGATGGCCAACTGCGCCCCCTCGGGATCCCCATCCCCGGTTATGATGATCACCTCCGGATTGCCGGCTGACTCCTGAAACTTTGGCAGGGCCTCCAGGCCGCTGCCGTCGGGAAGACGGACATCAAGAAAAACGACATCATACGGAGTCGCCTCAGCGAGCCTCCGGCCCTCTTCAAGGGTCAGGGCAAAATCAGCCTGATGGTCCATCCTGGCCATCACCATGACCAGGGCGTCACAGATCATTCTGTCATCATCGATAATAAGTATGCGCGCCATTAGAGGTACGAATCACCACGTTCTTTTTTTTAAACCCGCCCAGGAGCCCGGCGGGTCAGTTCCGCGGCTCAACAGCGGTAAATCGAAACCTTGGGTTTCCAGTGAAAAACTATCCATCCCCGAGCACTTCGCGAAGGATCCCGGCAATTTCCCGCAAGCCGAAAGGCTTAAATACCAGCCTGCGGATTCCCAGGGACCGCACCCCCTCATCGGTTACCTCCTCGCTGAATCCGGTACAGAGAATAACCGGCAGGTCCGGGCAGATCCTCAATAGGGCCAAAGAGAGTTCAATCCCGGTCATTCCCGGCATGGTATAATCGGTCAATACCAGGTCGAACCCCTTGGGGTCAGCAGTAAAAAGATCCAGCGCGCTCTTCCCGCTTTCACTGGTTTCAACCCGGTAACCGAGATGTTTCAATAAAGAACCCATGGTGTTGCGCATGGCAGCCTCATCATCCACATAGAGGATTCTTTCACTGCCGCGCAAGGCGGGGGCCACATCGGGGTCTGAACTCTCCTCAGGCTCTGTTACCGGCAAAAAGACCTTGAAGACCGATCCCTCGCCCGGGGTGCTCGCAACCTTAATCATTCCCCGGTGACTCTTCACGATCTCATGAACCATGGCCAGTCCCATGCCGGTCCCCTGGTGTTTTTTGCCGAATACCGGTTCAAACAGTCCTGGTTGCATCTCTTTTTCTATCCCGCAACCAGTATCGCTGACCGTAAGACAGATAAATCTCCCCGCTTCCCCTTCCGGCCCAGCGAGTTCGCCACGAGCAAGGGCAACGACCTCAAGCCGCACATCCAGAAGCCCGCCTTTTTCCCGCATGGCCTGAAAGGCATTGGTGGCGAGATTAAGAAAAACCTGATTCATCTGCACCGGGTCGGCAAAAATCCAATGGTCGCTATCATCATCGATCCGGAGGCTGATTTCTATGGTCGATGGAAAAGACGCCCGAAGCAGCTTTACTGTTTCCTTAATTATAACACTAAGTTGCAGAGAAATCCGTTTTTCCTCCTCTCTTCTGCTGAAGGCCAGAATCTGCTTTACCAGATCCCGCGCCCTCTTGCTCGCCTTCACTATTTCCCGGAGGTGAATATGTAAGGGATTTTCCTCGGAAACATCGGCAAGGGCCATCTCGGCGTGAAGGAGCACCGGAGTCAATATATTATTGAAATCATGGGCAATACCACCAGACAAGGTGCCGAGTGCCTTCATCCGCTGGGCTCGCCGCATCTGGGCCACGAGTTGGGCTTTCTGCTCCTTCAACCGCATCAGGCTGCTTACTTCCCGCGCCAACCTCTCCACTGTCTGCGGAAAGACAATATCCGCCCCGCCGGCACCATAGCAGCATGACGGTATCTTTTCCGCCACATCGCAACCAAGAAGAACCAGGGTGTTGCCGATCACCGGTGAAGTTGCCAGCCGGTCAAGGGCGGCACATCCGTCATCTTCTGATTGATATAAAATAAGCACAAGATCTGGCGCCCAGTTTTCCACTATTGCCAGGGCCTGGGCAGGGTCAAGGGCACTGTACACCTCATGGCCCTCTTGAGTCAGAGTTTCCCGGCAAGACTGGATATGCTCCCGGCCGTCACCGACCAGGAGAACCCGCCCCGGGAAAGAGTCAATGGTTTCCATTACTCCCCCCATCCACTAATTTAAACCATATCCGACAACTTCCCATCAAGAAATTATACTATCAACTCATTGAAATAGACAATGGAGGGAAAGTCCCTGGAATAAACAACCGGATCGCGACTGCTTGGCCGGGCAACAAATATCAGCACCGCAATTCCGTACTGACGCGCGGAAAAAAGAATACTTTCCTTGTCTTCGGCAAGCATTGTCCGCCTGCGGTCAAACCCGAGCTTCTCCTCAAGGCCCTCCCAGAAAACCGGATCCTCCTTGGCGACCCCTATCTCCTCGGCGCAGACGATCTGATCAAAATATCCGCCAATGGCGGTCTTGCGCATTTTTATCTTTAGCGTCTTGGAATGGGCATTGGTGACCAGATGAATTTTCTTGCCGATTTTCCGGCAGTACTTCAGGAAGTCAACAACATAGGGATGGACATCGATCAGGTGATCCACCTGGGCCTTAAGCGCCGGGATGTCAAGGCCTAGTTCCCTGGACCAGTAGTCAAGATCGGTCCACTCCAGAGTCCCCTCAATTTTCCGATAGCCGGCGAGCAGTTCGCGGCGGGCGGAATCCTCGCTCACCCGGTATTTTTCCGCATATACCTGGGGCACAAAATGTTCCCAGAAATAATCATCAAAATACTTGTCAAGAAGGGTGCCGTCCATATCGAGCAGCACTGTATCAACGGACTGCCAGTCCGGTTTCCAAAGTATCGGCGCCTGATCTGTCACACTCTTCCCTTTGACGATGCCGCCCTTTTGCCGGCAGCACAATATCTGTTTTTTTTCCCGGCGAAAAAGGCTAGATTCCTTTCAGTAAACGAGTGGATCCTGAAAGGGGAAAAACCATGCCCAGACTGTTTGTCGCCATTGATCTTCCACCGGAAATACGCCACTCTCTCGCCGGCCTCTGTTTTGGAATTCCAGGAGCACGCTGGGTGGACCCGGAGCAGATCCACCTTACCCTGCGCTTTATCGGCGATGTGGACGGAGCTGTTTTTCATGATATCCGGGATGGCCTTGCCGGAATCCAGGCGCACCATTTTCAGTTGAGACTCAGGGGAGTCGGCCATTTTCCGCCGCGAAAAGAGCCGCGGGTGCTCTGGGCAGGCATTGAGCCGAGCGATCCCCTGATCCTGCTCCGTAAAAAAATCGAGTCCACCCTGACCGGGCTGGGATTGCCGGCAGAGGCACGGAAATTTTCACCCCATATCACCCTGGCCCGCCTCAACAGGTCGCCCGTGCACAAGGTCGGCCAATTCCTGGCCGGAAACAACCTTTTTTCCACCGAACCCTTTACCGTACGGGAATTCTTTCTCTACTCCAGCTTCCTCAGGGCCAATGGGGCAATTCACACCATTGAGGCAGGCTATCCGCTCACCCCCTGACCCCCTTTTTTCTCCTGCACGAGAAGAACCACCGCCTGGGCGGCGATTCCCTCTTCGCGGCCGACAAAACCCAGCTTCTCGGTGGTGGTCGCCTTGCAGTTGATCACCTCGGGTGCCACCCGGCAGACGGCAGCAAGCCTCTTTTCCATCTCCGGGATATACCCGGACAGGCGGGGCCTCTCGGCCATAACGGTGATATCTGCATTCACCAGCGCAAACCCCTCTGCCGATGCCAGGCTGACAACCTTTTCAAGAAGATACAGGCTGTTGATGCCCCTGTATTTGTCATCGGTATCTGGAAAATGGCGACCGATATCACCCTGGCCCATCGCTCCGAGCAGGGCGTCACACAGGGCATGGGTAAGGACATCGGCATCGGAGTGGCCGAGAAGGCCGAGGGAGTGGGGAATAGATACACCGCCCAGAACCAGGGAGCGCCCCTCCACCAGCCGGTGCACATCGAAACCGTGGCCAACCCGGAGTGCGCACGGGGAAAAATCCGCCCTGTTTTTATCCATAAACGCTTCTGCAAGCCGGAGATCATCCGGTCGGGTAATTTTGATGTTTTTTTCCGACCCGGGAACCACGGTCATGAATACTCCGATCAGCTCCAGAAGCGCCGCCTCATCGGTGCAGGTGACCCCCAGACGGTTCGCCTCAACAAACGCCTGGCGCAGGAGATCCGCCCGAACAACCTGGGGGGTCTGAGCCTGCCAGAGAGGCTCACGGTCAACGGTTCCTGTCACCCGATGGTCCCGGGAAACGGATTTCAGGGTATCCTTGACGGGCACCGCGGCCATTGCGGCGCCTGTGTCCCTGGCAACAGCAATACACCTTCCTATCAGTTCCGGTGTAATACATGGCCGGACCCCGTCATGAACCACCACCAGCCCGGTCGATGGCGGCACTGTTTCAAGGCCGGCCTGCACCGAATCCTGCCGCCTGCGGCCCCCGGCAACCACCCCGCGGACTTTGTCGAGTGAATATTCCGCTACCAGCTCTTCCGCCCAGCCGCAATGCTCCCCCGGCACCACCAGAACAATATCACCCACCTCCGCAACCTGGGATACCGCCCGAACCGTATGGACAAGAACAGGAGCCCCGGCCAGCCCGTAAAACTGTTTGGGCACCGTCATTCCCATCCTTGAACCACTGCCTGCGGCGGGAATTATTGCACTGGCGGTCGTTTTGATCATAAAAAAAGGTCACACCGGTGGAGATACTCGTGAAAAAGACGCTGCCGGAGATTTTTTCTCAAATCCGACAGCGTCTCATACAAAGAAACATGGAGCGGGCTATAAGCCGAATTCTGTACCCCGTAAACGGGGCCATGATCATTTCTCTAGGATTCCGGTCACCCGGACTCTCCAGCGACCTACCCGAAAACCTCGGACGGGCAGCCCTTAAGCGTTTTCCTATTTGGTCTTGCTCCGGGTGGGGTTTGCCGTGCCTTTCATGTCACCATGAAAGCGGTGAGCTCTTACCTCGCCATTTCACCCTTACCCCGCCTGAGGCGGGGCGGTATCTTTTCTGTGGCACTTTCCCCCGATCGCTCGGGGTTCGAGTTACGAACCACCCTGCCCTGCGGAGTTCGGACTTTCCTCCGGCACATGCATGCCGGCGATCATGCACCCGCTCCAATCCCTGGTCTCCATCCGAAACCGGACGGAGTACTGATATTACTTCTCTTCCGTTTCCGGCTGAAAATAAAGTATCCGCTGGCATGTCGGACAGAAAAGCATCTTGTCTCCCTTCTGTATTTCATTGTACTGCTGCGGGGGTATGCTCATGAAACACCCCTGGCAGACCCCGCCGGCCACACCGACCACCGCCCGGCCGTTACGCCTTACCCGGAGAAGATCATATCTTTTCAGCAGAGAGGCGTCAAAACCCTTGGCCTTGGTCGCCCTTTTCTTCTCAATGGCGCTTTTTTCCGCCGTGAGATCGGCAACGGTCTGGGCCACGGATTTCTCCTCAACGGCAAGCTCCTTGTCCTGACCAGTGTTAAGCGAAATCTGCTCGGCAAGTATCTTTTGCAGTGACTCTTTCTGCTCAAGATGGCGGACGGTTTCCTCCTCGCGCTCCTTGTTCGCCCGTTTAGCGTCCTCGATCTCCTTCAGCAGACTCTGGTACTCGCGGTTGGTCTGCACCTGCATCATTTTTGACTGGCGTTCTTTGATCCGACCGAGTTCATCGGCGTGTTCGGCCTCAATTTCTCTCTGCCTGGCCTCAAGAGCTGCAATCTTTTCCTGAAGTTCGGTAATTGAGTCCTGATACCCCTGATAGGCCTCGCGATGCTTCTCCAGATCCGCCATCTCGGCCGCCATTTTTCCGTCGAGCCGGGCTATTTCAAGATCAATAACCTGTAATTCCGTGAGTTGTTTTATATCCTCGTTCAAGTGACCTTCTCCTTACATGTTTTATTCAATGCCGCATCAGCTCCATTTCACTGTGGAAAGACGTTCCATCCATACCACTATATAAATCTCATTTTTCGCCGGTCGGGCGAAAATGAAAGGCAAAGGGAGTATCTTCACTGAGAGCGATCCCAACAGGCACGCTCCAGCCTTTTTCAACGGACACCCGCTCAATCATGGCGGCCAGGGCCTTTACGACCGGCCGCTCGGTTGCGTAGTGCCCGCCATCGACCAGACAAAGTCCGGCCGCCTCGGCCCAGCGCGCCATACTGTGTTTTATCTCGCCGGTAACAAGGAGTTGAGCCCCTGCCCGGTGTGCTGCCGGCGCAAGCTCGGAACCGCTACCCCCGCAGACCGCCACAGTCTCGACCATGGCGGGAACCTGCCCGGAAACAGCAACAACCGGAACAGACAGGGCCGTCAGAATATGATCAAGATAGTCGGTCCCGGGCAGCGGTCTGGCCAATCTTCCCACACGACCAAAGCCTATGCCCGGTTCTGATTCCTGAAGGGGCCTGATCGTTGACCGATCAAGTCCCAGGGCCTGGGCAAGAACATCGCTTACCCCGCCGGCAACAGTATCAAGATTGGTGTGACAGCTGATGACGGCGATATCCGCGGCCAGGGCCTTTTGGACAAGGCGCCCGACAGGCTCTTCGGTGGAAATGGACTTCAGGGGATGAAAAATCAGGGGATGATGGGTGATTACTACGTTCGCCCCACGTTCTCGGGCTTCGTCAATGACATTTTCAGTGGGATCCAGGGCAACCAACACACCGGTCAGCTGCCGGGAAATCCCACCCAGCATCAAGCCCACATTATCCCATGGTTCTGCAGAAGCAGATGAGGCTATCGCCTCAAGCTCTAACAGCAGACTGTGTACAGTGGCCGATGCCATCGCTTACCCCTGTTCCCGGAGTTGGCAATAAAAAAAAGGTACACCGCGTTCTCGGATGCACCTTTGCCCAGGGGTCTGCCCGGTTTTCCCCTTCACCTCTTCTCGAGAAGAGAACCTCTGGAGAGAATTTTCAGGGTAAAAAAATCTGTAGAAAAACGTATGGTTATGGGATATGTCTATCCATTTCATGGGATGTCAGTCAAACTTTTATTCTCCCCGACTACCGCCTCTGGGGCCTTGGGGCAGGGCCAGGCTTCATAAGGTGGTGGGCCTACCTGGACTCGAACCAGGGACCGACCGGTTATGAGCCGGTGGCTCTAGCCAACTGAGCTATAGGCCCTTCCTTGAGTTAATTCGAAATATTAAACCTATTCCCCGGTTTTTGTCAACCGGCAAAAGCCAAGAAATTTCACTAAAGGGTATCTTGAACACTCTGGTTTTTGGCTTGAGACCAGGGAATGCCAAAAATTGTACCGCAGGCATCTAGGTGATATTCCGCTGATACATTTTTGCACAGGACACAGATATCGATCGAAAAGACAGGCAGTTACGGTGGCCTGAATGGTTTTTTCCCATTCCCGGGAACTGCCCCCCGGGTTTCCCTTGACCCCTGCCGCCGGTGCCGATATAGTTCGAGTCTATCCGGAAAATCATTTTGCTCCGGATGAAAACTCGTTTCAGGCACATTTCCGCTGCAACTCAAAGAAATCGAATCTTTTTTTCACTCCAAGCCAGGGAAGCCGCCTTGATATACAACAACCTTCTCTATCTGCTGGTTGTTATTCTTATTCTCACCACCAGTTCCACTCCCCAGGCCCCCCTTGTCCCCCCCCTGTGGGCCGGAGTTCTCTTTTTTATCAAGGCCTTGCTCTATTTTATCCTTGTCCGGGCCGCTCAGGGCCGCAGGCGAATAACTGAAAGCAAACCCTATTTTGCCGCGGAGCAGAGACTTTCGATCCTGGCAATTATCTTTTTTGCCGCAGACGTCTATCTCCTTGACTGTAAATATTATTTTTCCCTTCTCCCCCTGACCGGCAAACTGCCCTTTCTGGCGGACCTGGCTGGCACGTTTCTTTTCTTTTTCTACCTCTGCCTGATGTGGACCGGTGCCCTGCCGAGCTACCAGCGGATCTTTGCCCGCCGCTACGCCGTGACCACGTTTCTCCGCTCAAATCTCAAGGCCAACCTGCCGATCATTCTCCCATGGGCGATTCTTTCGATGCTCTACGACCTGCTCATGCTCCTGCCCTTTTCCGGCCTCCAGCAGCTGCTCACATCCCATTGGGGAGAAATACTGCTCCTGCTCTCATTCTTTGTTCTCCTGGCACTTTTCTTCCCTGCCCTGATCCGCCGGATGTGGAGCTGCACCCCGCTTCCAGCAGGTCCCCTCCGCAGCCACATCGAGGCCTTCTGCCGCAGCCAGAATTTCACCTGCTCGGAAATCCTTCTCTGGCCCCTTTTTGAGGGACAGGCGATCACCGCCGGAGTCATGGGGATTTCCAGAAGGCTCCGCTACCTGCTGGTGACCCCGGCATTGCTCAACACCATGACCCTGGAGGAACTCGACGCAATCATGGCCCATGAAATCGGCCACGTTAAAAAATACCACCTTCATCTCTACCTGGTACTCTTTCTCGGTTTTGCCCTGACCGTTTCCATACTTGCCGACCCCCTTCTCTACCTGCTCCTCAGTTCAACTTTTTTCTATACACTCCTGGATTTTACCCATGAAACCCCGGATGCGGGCATCGCCTTCTGGAGCACCGTGCCCCTCTTTATGGTCATGGTCATTTATTTCCGCTACGTCTTCGGGTTTTTCATGCGCAATTTTGAACGCCAGGCGGACCTTCACGTTTTAACCGCCACGGGAAAAAGCGCCCCCCTGATCCGCTCTCTGGAAAAAATAGGCTGGTTGAGCGGCAATATCCGCGACCTTCCCAGCTGGCATCATTTCGGCATCGGCCAACGGGTCGATTTTCTTGCCCGCGCAGCACGGAATCCCGGCCTGATAAGAATGCAGGACTGGAAGGTTTTTTCCGCGCTCAGCCTCTACCTTCTCCTGCTGGCGGCCGGCGCCCTGATTCTCCAGAACCCCCGGGTTGAACAGCTCAAAATCCACTCTGAAAACACCTATGCCGATACGGTCCTCCCCCAGAGAATAGCACTGCTTAATCAGAAAATCAGGCAGGAGCCGAAAAACAGTCTCTGGTATATAGTCAAGGGCACCCTGCTCCATGACCGCGGCCAGGAAAGAGGGGCAAGGACCGCCTATGAACAGGCCCTTTCCCTCGATCCCAGCCACCCGGAACTTCTCAACAATCTTGCATGGCTCCTGGTCACGGCCAAGGACCCGGAGGTGCGCAACCCCCAACTCGCCCTGATTCTTGCATCCCAGGCTGTTGCGCAAAAAGGGGAGGGGTATATACTGGACACCCTGGCCACCGCCTACTGGGCAAACAACATGGTCAGGGAGGCCCTGAGAACAGAAGAGGCGGCACTAACTGTCGACCCGGGCAACCGCGACTATTACCAGCAACAGATCGATCTCTTTTTACGCACCCGCTATGAAGAAAAACATAAATGAAAACACTAAAAAAACACCTGATCCTGGTAACCAATGACGATGGGGTTGACGCCCCGGGCAGGCTGGCCCTGCATCAGGCCATGGAGAAAATCGGCACACCGGTGACCATTGCCCCGTCCAGAAACAGCAGCGCCTCCAGCCACTCCCTGACCATGCACCGCCCCCTGAGGGTGCTGAAGATCTCCGAGACAACCCACTCGGTAAACGGAACGCCGGTTGACTGCGTAACCCTGGGAATAAGCAAAATACTCGGCGAAAGACCAGTCCTGGTCGTATCCGGCATCAATTCCGGCGCCAATCTCGGAGACGATATCAACTATTCCGGCACGGTTTCCGCGGCAGTGGAAGGCACCATGCTCGGAGTTCCCTCGATGGCCGTCTCCCTGGCCGGTGAACCTCCGTATCACTTCGAAACCGCGGCGCACATCTCCCAGGCTCTTGCCCGGCTCATTCTTTCCCGGGGGTTGCCGCGCGACACCCTTCTCAATATCAATATCCCTAATTGCCCGGTGGCGGAAATCAAGGGTATTCGCTTTACCTGCCAGGGGCGCCGACAATATGACGACGCGATCAAGGAAACCTTTGACCCCTGGGGTCGCAAGCATTACTGGATCGGCGGAGGCACGCCCACATGGGATAACGGGGTTGATTCCGACTCCCGGACACTTGAACAGGGCATGGTTTCCATCACCCCGCTCCACCTTGATCTGACAAATTATACTGCCTTGGATTTACTCAGAAAGACCTGGCCAGAGATCCGGATCACAGACCCGCGGGACCGGGCGGAATAGAGACGCCCCCCTATCCGTTATCCTGAAAATAGCTTGCAAAGAGAAAGCGAAGCTCTTCCAGCGACTCCTTGATGGCAAAGGGCAGAAACTTGGCATAGGCGTCAAGCAGAACAATCGCGTTGATTGACGAATCGGTTTCAGATGCGGCCTTGAGCCGGTCGACCATGGTCCGGTTGACGGTCTGGAGATTCTTATAGCGCTCAAGAAGCCCGTCAAGCTCAAAATCGACCTTTCTCCCCTCTTTTTTCAAGAAATACTGGGCCAGAAGATACATCGACGTTGCCCGGTAAATGGTCTCCTCTTCACTGGCAAGGGGCAGATGAAAGCGGGCCATTGGCCGGAGAAACATCGAGTGCGGGCAGCCGCTCGTCGCGAAAACAAGGCCGAGCAGACCACTGAATGCTCGCTGGGCCGTTGTTTCCTGGGAGACAACCCGCTCATCGGTAACCACCTCCAGGTGGACCCGGTCATGGGAGACGAGCCGGTTTGAGTGTTTGAGTATTTCTACGATATGGATGGCAAGCAGGCAATCAGGGTGGATTTCAGGGGAAAGGGGGCAGTTTGGGCATTGATGAAAGTCAAGGGCCGTCCACTCCGGTTTCACCTCAGGAAGGGGCCACGCCAGGCTGAGGTCAACCGAATCAAGGGGCAGTGAAAAAACCTCCCGACTGCCATCGGGCAAGACCATCTCATAACGGATAGTTATCACGCTCATCGATTTTCTTCAGTGAAAGAGGTTCGGCTGGGCAGGAATTTTTTTCTGACTGCCGGGCCGGCCAGTGTCACTCTGCCTTTTCGTTTTCATCCGGAAACCGATCAGTACCCGTCCGCAACATCCTTTTGTTCCGGAATAAACCCATTAAAACTATTTATCTGTCCGCCGTCAACCGATACGACTTAAAAGGGATGGAAACACAGAGTAAAGGACAGATAATGGAAATTACCCACCTCAGCCCCAGCCCGGCACAGCCCGGCTCCGCCGGTTCCCGGAACACTCCGGACCCACTGGGAGAGTACTCCTTTGAGGACATGTTCACCGCAAAAACCATGGCCCTTGAAAAGGGCCATGCCGAGCCCAGCCCACCCCGCGCGGCCGACGTTCCCGTGTTGCCGCACGGGCCCGTTTCGCCAACCGGAGCTGCCGCGGCCTACCAGAGACAGCAGGAAAATGCGTTGCCCGGCCATAACCAGACCACCCAATCCGACACTGGATGGGCCGCATACAAAGACGATCAGTTGCTCAGCAACCCCGGGGGAGACCACTATCTTCTTGAACAGAAAAAAGTGACCCGCGAGGCACCGGACACGTTTATTTCGCGACTCGGGAAAAACATTGCCGATGCTGTCGGCAATATCAAAAACTTCTTTCAAAACCTCTTTTTCGGGGCCAAGACCCATTATCGCGATGAACAGAACCAGATCCGCGAGGGGCAACGCAAAGGGCTGATCGGATCGCTGATTGAACTTGTCAAGGACCTGGGCAGCGCTCTTTCACTGGGCAACTGGAGGCCGGATGGCGAGCCTGAACCAAGGGGTTTGTCGGAAAGGATGATCTTTGCCGCTGACAAGCTAAGGGAGGCGATTGGCGGCGACCTGATCGGCGGGGCAGGAGGCTCCCTGAACCAGATGGCCGAGGACCTGATTCTCGCCGGCTGGAACCTGGTCGAGGTGGTACCGGACGCGACCATCGGCAATTTCCCCGCCGGCCGCAAACTGACCACAACCATCTTTGACAACGGTCAGGTGGCTATTGATTATCTCACCGATGTCATGCCCCTAGGCGAGGCCTGGCTCCGGGTCCATGCCCCGGACCTCCAGCAGGGGGAGATGCCGATCCTCTACAACTTGAAGCTGCCGGAACGATTTCCCGAAGACGAACGTTGGCATCATATCCGCAACACCCCTTTCAGAAAAAAAATTGAAACCGTGGGATCCCTGCTCGCCGACCTGCTCACCCTCAAGCTTGCCGGACAGATCGCCGGCAGCAGCGAAAAACGCCGCTAGGAGCCTGTCGGAGAATTCCCAACCTACTCCAAAAGCGAGATAATCGGCCCATATGTCCCGGACTTTTCGTTAAATAGCGCTGCTATTCTCCTCAAATCCCAGAAAATCTGGCCTCGATTCCTCGCTTTTTCGTTACGGTTATAATTCTCCGACAGGCTCCTAGAAAAATTCATGTTTTCCTCCGGGGCCAGTGACTTTTTCTTTACAAATTGATTCTGCCGATTAATGTAGTGTCCATTCGGAAAGTCTATTTTTTCCGGATGGCTACACTTGGTTGTTTTCAATCCAGAAACAGACAATTTTTAAAAAGATCAAGGAGATCAAGGAAGTATGCGGAGACGTACCTGAGTACGGCGAGCACATGCTTCTACGGATCGACACCGAGATTTTTAAAAAGTGGCGTTTCCGGATGAAAACTAATGTAGTATCGGGTTTCCACCGAACCACACCCATCTCGACCTGACCATACTGCAACAAAGGTGATAACACGCCGGAAAGGTTATACAACTTCCAGCTGCCCTGAGGTTTTATCATGATACTCCGTGAATCGATCCTCCAGTGCCTTGAAGATCACTGTGCTGAAAGGGATCTTATCAAGACCCTCGAGGTCATGGCTGTAGACCATGGCGACGCCGCCTACAGTACCATCCTGCACGTCTTAACCAACCTCGCCCTTGATCCTGCCCAGGCAAAAAGATGCTGGCACGAAATAATTGATCACCGGCAGACAATGAACGGCCTCATGGGCCGGGAGGTCAGCCTGCGGACCGCGATCTGTGATTATTTCTGTTCGGTGCAGAAATTTCTAAAAAACCCGAAGGTTGTGGAGATAAAAATATTTGAGGAAACGGTAAAACACTCCAAGTACGACACCCTGACCGGCCTGTTGAACCGGAAATCGTTTGACGATGCGATGGCACGCGAAATCTCCCAGGCAAACCGGTATGGCATGGATCTTTCGATTCTCTTTCTGGATATCGATAACTTTAAGGAGGTTAACGACACCCATGGCCACCCCTTTGGCGATACGGTTTTGCGGATAGTCGCCGATATAGTCAAATCGGAACTGCGGGCCGAGGATATTGCCTGCCGATACGGTGGCGAGGAGCTGGTTGTCATCTTCCCGCAGATAGACCGGGAAGACGCCTTTGTGGTGGCAGACAGAATCCGGACCCGGGTGGAGGAAACCCCGCTGGTCAATAACAATCAGACCTTCTTCATAACCGTGAGCGGAGGACTCGCCTCTTTTCCGGCGGACAGCAACAGGGCGGACAGCCTTCTTGCCTGTGCCGACAGCGCCCTCTATCGCGCCAAGGGAGCCGGGAAAAACATTATCTCCTACTCCTCGGCCGACAAACGACGGTACACCCGGCTGGGTATTGATAAAAAGATAAAAATAAAGGAACTGGGGGTCAACGGCACGCCGGTGGAAACCTGGATGGGCAAGGATATCAGTCTCGGCGGGCTCCTTTTTGAATCCAACAAGCTGCTCGGTATTGGCACCAACATCCAGCTGGAGGTCCCGCTCAGGGAGCACCAGCTCATTTTTGTCATTGGCCGGGTCGTGAGGGTGGAATGCCTTGCTCCTGACCGCTATGACATCGGCATCTCCATCTCCTTCCAGAAAATGGACAAGGCTGCCAAGTATGCGATATCCGCTTTTCTCCGGGAACGTGTACAGCCCCTGCCAGGCAATTCTCTCCCGCCTTCAGGACCGGAGATTCACTAAATATACGCCCGCGGATCTGTTTTGCTGCCCCCCCCAAAAAACCGCGCACTTCCAGGCACCATTTTTAAAACAAAACCGCATACACCTGGACAGAAAACAACAAATATCCGTTTATTTGGGGCAGTATTTGCTCTTTCCCTTTGCGCCTTCTGCCTCGGTGCCTAAAAAAAATCCCCCCTCGCTGTTTCCCAAACCCATTAAAACGCATATGAAATTGAAATAACTCCGAATTTATGGCGTTTCGGCTGGTTCATGTACTCCTTTGTCTGCACTATGAATTCATAGGAAAGCTTCAACCCGGCACTATCGAATATCGCTCCAGCCGAGGCCTCACCGACAAAATGACGCTTGTCTACCCGGTGGCTTTCGGCAAAGGTATTGCCGTCAAGAAAGAGATCCCAGGCAATTGCTCTACCCTGGGCGCGGACAAAGAGGTGAAAACCCGAACCGCTCCCCGGTGAACCGCCGGCCATGGCAATGGCGTTATCGCCGGCGATACGCATCTGATTCGTCCCGAAATCCCTGGGTATGTTCCAGCCCAGACGAAAGGTGAGACCGCTGTTGGCCGAGACCTCGACATTGCCCAGAGCCGCGCCATAGTGGCCGATCCAATCTATCCCCGGACCGGTATAGCCTCCCAGCTCAAAAAGCCTGACTTTCCGTTGATAGAGAAACTCCAGACCCGGCTCGTTTTCCAGCTGGTGATGCCAGCCGTTGGCATCCTTGGCATCAAAGATATTATGGCCGGCAGCCATCATCTTATCGCCCATGGCCCATGGCCCGGTGGTGCCCAGTTGCAGTTCCAGTGAGTCAAGGACAGTTTCGTTCTTGCTGTGCAGGGTCATGGCGACATAAAGCCACCCGGCATAGGGCCGATCATTAATCTGCAGGGCGGTGGTGGAAATATCCGGTGGGGTAAAAATCTTCTGGCCCAGGGAAAAAGCGATGTTTTTTGTCTCGCCCGGGGTGTTGACAAAGGGGAGAATCCCTATTGCCGGCAGGGTCCATCCCGGCATGATTTCTCCATAATCATCCAGCCCGGGAGATACCCAGCTGAGGTTTGTGCCAAAGGTATACTGATAATCGGTTCCCCCGGTGGCAAAGGCATCATTTTCCGTGGTGAGATGAAAGGTCCAGCCATCATCTCCCTGCCTTGAACAGGCTGTTTCCGGAGCAAAAAAAGCAGAAACCACCATGGTTGTGAATACCAGAAAAACCCGTGCCGCACTGCCTGAAGATCTCATTTTTCCCTGCATGAAATTATCCTTGTCCGGATCACCCCGGGATGACTTTCAATTTCCGTGACCAGATCCGGAGGAACAGGCCCTTCCAGATCAATGATGTTGTAGCCGATTATCCCATTGCTTTCATTAAGATAACTGGCAATATTGATGCCCCTTTCGCCAATGGCGTGGGAGGCAAAGCCGATCATCCCGGGAATGTCCCGGTTGATCATGATAAAGCGGGTATGACAGTTTCCCGAGGGAATTGATTCGGTGGTGGGAAAGTTGACACTTCGAACAACCGTGCCATACTCCAGATAGCCCTTCAACTCCTTGACCGCGAGCAGGGCGCAATTCTCCTCCGACTCCTCGGTGCTTGCCCCCAGGTGCGGCGAGACCAGGATCTTGGGATGATTAATATTCGAGGCAGTCGGAAAATCAGTAATATATCCACTCAGCCGCCCCTTTTCCAGGGCAGCCAGAACCGCCGGCTCGTCAACCACCGGACCCCTGGCGTAGTTGACAAGAAGGGCGCCCGGGACCATCTGGCCGAGAAGTTCCTGATTGACAAAACCCCGGGTTTTACTCCCCAGGGGAAGATGCAGGGAAAGAATATCAGCGCACTTTATCACCTCGCCCAGGGAGCGGGCCAGGGTCACCTCGGGCGAGAGGACATGGATATTCTCGAGGGCAGGAAATGGATCAAAGCCGATCACCCGCATCTGGCGCTGGATTCCGCCGTTGGCAACCAGGACCCCGATCTTGCCGAGACCGATAACGCCTAAGGTCTTGCCGGCCAGCTCAACCCCTCTGAACCGGGATTTCTCCGCCTCAACAACCCGGTTCAGCTCTTCACTGGTCAAGCCCGACTGCCGGCTGCAAAAGGCCAGCCCCTTGTGGATATTGCGAACCCAGACCCCGAGCATGGTAAACACCAGTTCCGCCACCGCGTTGGCGTTTGCTCCCGGGGTGTTGAATACGCAGATTCCCCTGTCAGTGGCCCGGTCAACGGTGATATTGTTCACCCCCGCACCAGCACGGGCAACCGCCTGCAGGCCGGGGAAAAGGTCGGTATCCAGGGGCGAACTGCGGACAATGATCCCCTGGGGATCACGGATATCCGGCCCGACCTCATACCGGTCTCCCAACAGGGCCAGACCTTCAGGGGCGATCTTATCAATAATTTTAATGCGAAAGGATTCCATCCTCTCTCCTTGTCTTGTGTCAAATTGGTTGAAATTATGACGAATACGACCTCGATGTCAAGGAGAAAGGGGGAATTATAGATATCATTCCGTACCGTTGGATGAACCAATAAAAAGCGACAAAAAACCTGCTATTATTTTTTTGTGTAATATCTGAGCATTACAGCACGAATAATAATTTTGACCAGTACTTTGCCAGTATTATTTTATCATTGACACCCTGCGCCAGCCAGGCTAGAAACAGGGCATTTGGATTATTTTCTCAATATATCAGAAAGATAGATTGGGAATGGGGACTCCTGTGTACGCTTTTCACTGTAACACCCGTCTTTGCCAAAGCCCTGTTCGGGCCGCAGCAATTTGTCCGGGAAAATGGTGGGACCACTATTTTCAATGAGACTTTTTCTGCAACTCCCGGTCCGGCAAGGCTTTATATCCTGAACGGCGAAGTCATTGGTGAGGACCGGGTTGATAATGTGGTGAGCAGCACCCGGGTTTTTGTGAACGGTTATCCTTCTGTTATCCACAGTCAACACTGTCGGGCTAAATGGATTTACTAATCATCTGGCCTACTGCGGTGTCATACGCGAAGAAGCTGGAGGCGCTTTCTCATACCCCGTGACATTTGTCAAAGATGAAAACGGTATCTGGAAAATAATGGACATGTAAAGCTGAATTGAGTCTCGCTCTGATGAGACTCATCATGAAACTTATACCCTTACGGTGAAGGATGTAGACATGAACCAACCGACATCAACAGATTCTCAAAGTAAAAACAAACCGTTGTGGAAAAGATGGTATTTCCGGCTTGCGGTGGTAGTGCTCGTTTTCCTGCTCATCTTAGTTTCCAATGTGCGCAAATCAGGCACTGTGGTGGATGCGGAAACAGGCGAGCCTATTGAGGGCGCCATAGTGCTGGTGGAGTGGACTCTGACTGGCGGTTTGCCAGGCATGGATACAACAAAATCCTCGAAGGTGGTGGAGGTGGTTACTGATAAACACGGCAGATTTACTGTCCTTGGCTCCTTTAATCCTATCACGAACAAACCGCGCATAACTATTTACAAGCATGGCTATGTCGCCTGGAATAATATTCTTATTTTTCCAGGAACCAAGAAAAGGCAGGATTTTGAGTGGAAAGAGGGGAATGTGTATGAGATGGAAATGTGGGATGATTCATATAGTTATGATCGGCATGACTCTTTTGTTTCCAGTGCCATTCGCAGACAAAGCAATTCAGTGAACAAACATTATTTCATTAGCTTGTTCGACAACAGTGAGAAAACAAAACGAATGAATGAGCGCATTGGAAAAAAAATCGGGAGACAGGCTAGATGAAGATGAAGAAAAAACTAAACTATATCTTCTTAATACTACTAACTGTACTGCCTATACAAAAAGGATTATGTTACGACGATGAATCCACACACCAAGACTTATCCAACGCATCCCTAAAAATATCTTCAACAAATCAACGCCTTACCGAAGGACTCAATGTGCCTGATGGCATTGATACGGTATTTTCTTTTAAGCCTAATATGAGAATTATTGACTATATTGCAAAGGGCTCAGAACTTGAAGACGACCCAGACTGCCGTGCTTCCAATCATTTTCATGATCCTCTTAAAGTTTGGACCCAATCATTACTGACAGATAGCCGCTGGCCACATCTTGCTTGCGTTAAAGGATGGCCCGAAATTGACAGGCGCTCAAATATAACCTGGGCCACTGGATTTTTCGATTATAGTGATTCGTCTCCCTTCAGTGTCAAAGACCCATATGATGGGGAGCAGTATGTTCGCTATGACTGGGATACGGCCAGGGGGTATTATTACAGTTCTCTTATAGCAACCACTGAAGTTTACAGAGAATATTTCCTTGGTGAAACGTTTAAAACACTTGGCCATGTCATACACCTCTTGCAGGATGTCAGTATAGCATTCGCATAAACGACCAATGGAGAATTTGTTTTGTCTGGAAAGATGGTGATGCATATCACGTTGAAATTGTAGATTATCATTAGGAGATAAAGTTATGGCAAAAAAAATGCCCCCGATTCATCCCGGCCAAATTTTATTAGAAGAATTTTTGCAGCCGATGGGTATAAGCCAGTATCGCATAGCAAAAGATATAAGTGTGCCGGCAAGGCGCATCAATGAAATTGTTCATGGTAAACGTTCAATAACAGCAGATACAGCTCTTCGCCTTGGGAAATTCTTTAGCATGACAGCGCAGTTTTGGCTTAACCTGCAAAGCCGTTATGATTTAGAAATGGCAGAAGATAAACTTAAGAATCGCTTACAAAAAGAAGTTCATATTTACCATGTTAATGCAGCATAGGGAGGAAAGGTGTCGTCCCTTAGGTAGTGTCCGTCCGGAAAGTCTGTTTTTTCCGAACGGCTACACGTGGTTGTTTTCAATCCGGTGAAGCACGGTCTGGTGAAGACTCCACGGAATTGGCCGCATTCAACCTTTCATCAATATGTAAAAAGAGGGATTTACCCGGATGATTGGGGCGCTGCGCCAATGGAGTTTGATGAGAATATCGGTCGAGAAGGAATATGCTGTGGGCATAGCCCACCCTACAACTCATGGCATTGTATATATTCCTGCCCAAGGTCACTTTTGCCATCCTATTGCGGGGTTTCGCACGCTCAACCCAGCCTACGCACTTTCAGCTGCTGCTATCCCTTTCTTTATCGCCGCCACATGCCATTCCTGAAGATTTAGAAATTCCTCTATGGCTTGCGCGGCTAAGAACGATTTCGAACGATAGGTGGATTGTGCCAAGGCAGCCAACCGACAGGCTACTTCTGTCGAAACTCGCGTGGAAACCAGAATTGTATCACTCATGACCATCCTCTCAATTATGTTTACATTCGCATCACTTTTGATGATATAAAGTGTGCCAAGAAATCGCAAGTCCAGCCCAGGGATTTGAACATCTTCCATCACCGCGACAAAGGACGCACTCCTTTTGGCCGAATTTTCAGGTATTTCCCTGGGATGTGAAATTGGTGAACAGCAAAAAAAAGAGGTCACATTATGAAAAGAATCAGCCAGTACTTTTTGCAGGGTCTTCTCTTCCTTGTTCCTCTGGTGGTAACACTCTATGTCATTTACTGGGTCTTTATCAGAATTGACAGGGTTCTCAGTCTTTCCGTTCCCGGGCTGGGTTTTGTCGTCACCATTATTTTTATCACACTGGTTGGTTTTGGCGCTTCGAACTTTTTGACCCGCAATATCGTACACCTGGTGGACAAGATCTTTGCCAGGCTGCCGCTGGTTAAGATGCTCTATACAGCCATCAAGGACCTGGTGAACGCCTTTGTCGGAGATAGGAAGAGTTTTAACCGACCGGTTCAGGTTATCATTGACAGGGAAAGCAATCTCAGGGTCATTGGCTTCGCGACCCGGGAAAGTCTTGACTCGATTGGCATCCAGAACAGCATGGCTGTCTATCTCCCCCAGTCCTATAATTTTGCCGGCAATCTCATTATTGTTGACCGGGAGCAGGTAATTCCCATAACAGCCGACCCGGGCGAGGTGATGAAGCTTATCGTCTCCGGTGGCGTTTCCTCCCGGTGAAACAGAAAAAATCTCTCTTGACTCATTTTTCCACCTGCAATATTAAGAGGGCTTCCTGGCAAAGCAACAACCGTGGTTTTTCCAGATCAGAGAACGGGGGAAAAAAGTGATCATTGGCATTCCCAGAGAAATAAAAGATCGTGAATTTCGCGTCGGCATGGTCCCTGCCGGGGTAAAGACCCTGAGCGCTTCAGGGCACACGGTGCTGATAGAAAGAGGAGCCGGGCTGGGCAGCGACATACCTGATCTCGACTATCAGCGGGCCGGGGCGGAGATCGTTGCCAGCGCGGCAGAGGTGTATGGCCGGGCGGAAATGGTGGTCAAGGTCAAGGAGCCGATTAAACCTGAATACCCGCTTCTTAAAAAGGATCTCATCCTTTTCACCTATCTCCACCTGGCGCCGCTGCCGGAGCTGACCGATATTCTCATCCGCCAGGGGGTCACGGCCATCGGCTATGAGACCGTGCGCCTGGAAAACGGCTATCTCCCCCTGCTTGCCCCCATGAGTGAGGTGGCGGGACGGATGGCGATTCAGGTGGGCGCCCATTTTCTTGCCCGGGAAAAGGGGAGCCGCGGCATTCTTCTTGGTGGCGTGCCCGGGGTCGAGCATGGCCATGTAACCATTATCGGCGGCGGAACCGTGGGCGGCAATGCGGCCCGGGTAGCCACCGCGCTCGGCGCCACGGTGACCGTGCTCGATACCAACCTGCACCGCCTTGCCTATCTTGAAGACATCTTTGCCGGCCGGATCACCACCCTTATGTCCAACCAGCATAATATTGAAGCGGAACTCGCCCGTGCCGACCTCCTGATCGGCGCGGTGCTCATTCCCGGCGGCAGCGCCCCGAAACTGGTGACCCGGGAGATGCTGTCCCTGATGAAAAAGGGGGCGGTCATTGTTGATGTGGCCATTGATCAGGGCGGGTGCGTGGAAACCGCACGGCCCACCACCCACTCAGAACCAACCTTTGAAATAAACGGGATTATCCATTACTGTGTCACCAACATGCCCGGCGCGGTGCCCAGAACCTCTACCTTTGCCCTCACCAACGTGACACTGCCCTTTGCCCAGGACATTGCCGGCAAGGGCATTCACCAGGCAGCAGCGGAAAATCCGGCCCTGAGGCAGGGAATCAATGTGATAAACGGAAAACTGACCAACAGGGAAGTTGCCGCCTCCCAGGGAAGAGCGTACGAAAAATACTAAAATATCAGGTAATTATAATGTCAATCAACAGCGAACGACTTGCGGATACTTTCACCACCCTGTGCGAGATCGACAGCCCCTCAAAAAAAGAGGGAAACCTTGCGGAATATCTTACAAAACTGTTCAGCTCGATGGGGGCCACGGTAACCGAGGATGATTCCTCCGAAATAACCGGTTCGGAGTGCGGCAACCTTCATATCGCGTTTCCCGATGGCGGTCTCGATCTTGAGCCGGTCTTTTTCAACTGCCACCTGGACACCGTGGAACCGGGCAACGGGGTCAAGGTTCTCCGCCAGGGCGATTCATTCTACAGTGCCGGGGAAACCATCCTCGGCGCAGATGACAAGTCGGGCATTGCCGCGATTATCGAGGCCCTCCGGGATCTCATGGAAAGCAAAACCCCCTACGGCCCGGTGGAGTGCGTCTTCACCACCTGTGAAGAGGTGGGTCTTCGGGGGGCCAAGGCCTTTGACCCCAGCCGGCTCCGGGCCAAGATGGGCTATGCCCTGGACACCACCGATACCAACCGGGTGATCATCGGCGCACCTGCTGCCAATCGTTTTCACGTGGAAATAACTGGAATTTCAGCCCATGCCGGTCTCAACCCGGAACAGGGGATCAACGCCATCCAGCTCGCCAGCCGGGCAGTGGCCGAACTGCACCTCGGCCGCCTGGACCATGAAAGCACTGCCAATGTGGGGATTATTTCCGGCGGATGCGCCACCAACATAATCCCGGACAGGGCGGTGATCCACGGGGAGGTGCGGAGCCATTCGCTTGAAAAACTTGCCGCCTTTACCGAAGAGATCCGGGAAACATTCTATCAGGTGGTGGACGACTGGACCGATTCCGGGGGCAAGGTTGCCGGCAGCCCCTCGATTTCCTTTTCAACAACCTCCGAATACCCGGCCATGCATCTTGACATCAATGCCCCGGTGATCAGACGGGTGGCCAAGGCCACCGCAAAAGACGAGCCCGGCCTGCATTTCACCATTGCCGGCGGCGGCAGCGATGCCAACATCTTTACCAGCAAGGGGGTGGATTGCGCGATTATCGGCACGGGCATGGAAAAGGTTCACACCGTGGATGAGACCATCACCCTTTCGGCCATGACCCGCTGCGCCCATCTTATCCAGAAAATCCTTACCACCGGCTGACCCGCCTTTCCTCTCCGGAAACCGCGAAGGCTCATCCCTCTATCGCATCGATCATAAAGGCCACAACCTCATCTGCGGACATGGTCGAGCAGTCAACGACCTTCGCGTCGGAGGCTGGTGTCAGCGGGGCCAGTGAACGGCTGCTGTCATCACTGTCCCGCTTCTTGATCTGGGCCAGAATCTCCTGCCGGTCAATTTCCTGGCCTTTTTCCCGGAGCTGCAGCCAGCGCCTCCGGGCCCGCTCCTCCGGACTGGCATCAAGATAAAACTTGCGTTCCGCCCGGGGAAATACCACGGTGCCGGTATCCCGGCCCTCGGCCACCACCCCGCCATTTTTTCCCATCTGCTGCTGCATGGCGGTCAGTTTTTTCCGCACCACCGGCTCCGCCGATATCCGTGAGGCAACCAGCCCCATTTCCGCGGTACGGATCTCCCGGCTCAAATCCTGGTCATCAACAAAGACGCGGACATCATCCTCCCCCGGTCCTGCCGGTTCCAGGCGGAGATCAATGGTCTCAAGGAGCCTGGCCAGCTGCTCCTCGTGTCCCGGGGAGTCGAGATCTATACCCTCTTTCCGGGCCTTGAGCCCCACGGCGCGATACATGGCCCCGGTGTCAAGATAGGTATAGTTGAGATGGGCGGCGATTCTCTTGCTGATCGTGCTCTTGCCCGACCCGGAGGGGCCGTCAATGGTAATCACCATCTTTTTTTCTTCAACCATAGCCCAACTCCTTCATCACCTCGGCCAGGGTGGTGACAAAGCGGCTGTTCTCCGCATCCTGGCCCACGGTCAACCTGATAAATGTCGGAAAGCCATACGCCTGCATCGGCCGGACAATAACCCCCCTCTCGAGCATTTTTTCATAGAGCTTCTTGCCGTCTCCCTTGACATCAATCAGAAAAAAATTGGTATGAGATGGGTAGGCCCGGCAACCAAGTTTTGAAACCTCCTGGCCAAGCCACTCCATGCCCTTTCTGGTTCCATTGATCGTCTTCAGGTAGTGGTCGTCGTCATCCAGGGCGGCGAGCGCGCCTATCTGGGCCAGGGAATTGACGTTAAACGGCTGCCGGACCCGGTGGAGAAACCCGGCCAGTTCCAAACCCATGATCCCGAAACCGATCCGGAGTCCGGCCAGCCCATAGGCCTTGGAAAAAGTCCGCAGGGCAACCACGTTTTTTGTGAGATCAGGATCAGTCTGCCGGCCTGGCAGGTAGGCCAGGGAGTCAAAGCGGTACTCAGGGGCAACGAAATCCACATACGCCTCATCCAGAACCACCACCACCCCTTTCGGCACCTGGCGGAGAAACTTTTCAAAATTCTCCCTGGTAATCGCGGTCCCACACGGATTGTTCGGGGAATCAAGAAAAACAAGCCGGGTTTTCCCGGTAATCGCCCCCAGTATCCCATCAAGATCGTGATGCATTTCCTTTAAGGGAACCATCACCGTTACTCCCCCCTGAACCTGGACCAGCTTCTGGTACATGAGAAAGGTGGGTTCACTGGTTATCACCTCTTCTCCAGGGGCAAGCAGGGCGGTGATGAGCAGGCCGATGATCTCGTTGGAGCCATTGCCAAAGACCAGCTGCCCGGGTTCCACCCCGAGTATTCCCGAAAGTTTTTGCCCAAGATAAAAGCAGCTGCCGTCCGGATACCGATGGAGATTGGTCAATGCTGCCTGGATAGCGGCCACCGCCCTGGGCGAAGGCCCCCAGGGATTCTCATTGGAGGCAAGCTTGATCGAACCGGTGATCCCATACTCCCTTTCCAGTTCTTCCAGGGGTTTTCCGGGCGGATAGGGGACAATGGACGCTATGTGGGGGGCGACTTTTATTTTCACTGTTTTTTCCACTCTTTTTTCAGGCTAGCCAGTAGTTATTATTTTATGGCCCGAGGCCGGGGAGGAATTAAAGTGAGTTCCTGCTCCAGGTTAAAGGCCGCGCGAAGCAGGTTCTCCTCCTGAAAGTGGGCGCCCTGGAGCTGGAGGCCGATGGGCAGCCCCTTGCCGCTGAACCCACAGGGAACCGATATGCCGGGAATACCGGCAAGATTTGCCGATATGGTCATGATATCGGACAAATAGACACTTACTGGATCGTCATTTTTCTCGCCAAGCCGCCAGGCCGGGGTGGGAGAGACCGGCGAGGCAATGACATCGCACTGCGCAAAGGCGCTGTTAAAGTCCTCAACAATCAGGGTCCGGACCTGGGACGCCTTTTTGTAATAGGCATCGTAATATCCGGAAGAAAGGGCATAGGTTCCAATCAGGATCCGCCGCTTGACCTCATCGCCAAACCCCTGTGACCTGGTTTTTTTGTACATATCAACCAGGGTTTCAGCGTGATCGGCGCGGAATCCGTAGCGCACCCCATCGTAGCGGGCAAGGTTTGAACTGGCCTCGGCCGGAGCAATGAGATAATAAACCGCCACACAGTATTCGGTATGGGGCAGGGATACTGAAACCGTCTCAGCCCCCGCGGCCCGCAGGGCCTCAATCCCCCTGTTCACCGCCTGTTCAACCTCCGGGTCGAGACCCATCCCGAAATATTCCCGGGGAATACCGACCCGCATTCCGGAAAGACCACGGGTCAGGGAGGCGCTGTAATCAGGAACCGGGGCATCAACCGAGGTGGAATCCCGCTTATCATACCCGCTGATCAGCTGAAGCATGTGGGCGCAGTCCCGCACATCCCTGGTCATCGGACCGACCTGATCAAGGGAGGAGGCAAAGGCGACCAGCCCGAAACGGGAGACCCGGCCATAGGTCGGCTTGAGGCCGACAATGCCGCAATGGGAGGCGGGTTGGCGGATGGAGCCTCCGGTATCCGAACCCAGGGAGGAAAAACAGAGATCCGCAGCCACCGCGGCAGCCGAACCACCACTTGATCCACCGCAGATATACTCGGTATTCCAGGGATTTCTTGGAACTGCATAGGCGCTGTTTTCACTGGTTGACCCCATGGCAAACTCATCCATGGTCACCTTGCCGACAACTATTGCCCCGGCTTCTTCCAGCCTCTCGACCACCGTGGCATTATAGGGCGGCACAAAATTCTCAAGAATCCTCGATCCGCAGGTGGTGCGAACCCCTCGGGTACAGAGCACATCCTTTACCGAAACAGGCACACCGCAGAGGGCGCCGCCCCGGCCCGCGCCAAGAAGGCGGTCCGCCTCTTTTGCCCGGTCCATGGCCTTTTCCGGTTCCACGGTGATATACGCCCGCACCTGGGGGTCAACCGCCGTGATCCGGTCAAGCATGGCCCGGGTCACCTCCACCGAAGAGACCTGGCCTTGTGCCAGCAGCTCCCGCAACTCATGAATTGTCAGACTATGAAGTTCCACACCACTCCTCAAATTCTCTTTGTCTTGCTTTGTTCGACATTCTGCGGTTCCAATAAAGCCTGAATTCTCGCGGGATAGGTAAATCCTATCCGAGTCCGCCTCGAAGGGCGGTAGGCTTATAAAAATCTACTAAATCACCCGGGGGACAACAAAGGCCTCGCCATTTTCCTCCGGCCCATTTGCCAGGGAATCCCTGCGGGAAAGCGACGGCACGGTCACATCCTCGCGAAAGGCATTACGGATCGCCAGGGTATGGGTCGTGGGGCGCACCCCCGTGGTGTCCAGTTCGTTGAGCTTTTCCACATAGGAGAGGATCCGGCCCACCTGGGAGGTCATGGATTCCACCTCGGCGTCGTTTAATTCAAGTCGGGCCAGATTGGCAACATGAATGATTTCTTGTCTGGTGATCTTCATTGCTCCTCGCTCACATCATATCAGCATGAAAAGAATTCCCGGATAGTGCCGGACTTCCGGAAAAGACGGACAACAGGCCCTGCACTTTAAATTTTCCAGAATTTTTTTGCAATGTTTCGTACCTCATCCAGGCCTGGCACCACAATTCTGCCGGAACCGGCAACGGAAAGTGGCCCCACTTTTTTCTCGCGCAAGGCCTCAAGAACGGACACGACACCGTCTCTCAGTCCGGTCAGGCTGTAGCCGCCCTCAAGAACCATCAGGATCCTCCCACCGCAGACCTCTTCGGCAAGGGCTCGGAGAATTCTGGTCATGTCACCAAACCCGGCGGAACTTACCCCCATGGTGCCAAGGGGGTCGTCACCGCAGGTATCAAACCCTGCTGAAACGAGAATAAGCTCGGGTCGGTACTTTCTTGCCACCGGCACAATGATATCCTGAAATATCGACACAAATTCCCGGTCCCGCTGGCCGCCGCCCAGAGGAATATTGAGGGTAAAACCGGTTCCCGCCCCGACTCCGACCTCACCGGCACTGCCGCTGCCCGGATAATAGGGATACTGATGGGTGGATATATAGAGCACCTGGTCTGTGTCATAGAAGCTGTGCTGGGTACCGTTGCCGTGGTGAATATCCCAGTCAACGATTAATACCCGGGAAAGGCCTAGGCGGTCCAGGGCAAATTGTGCGCCCACAGCCACGTTGTTAAAGAGACAGAACCCCATGGCCCTGTCCGCCTCCGCATGATGTCCAGGCGGGCGAACCAGGGCGAATCCATTATCCACCTCGTTGCCAACCACCATTTCCACCCCGCGGATCACCGCGCCTGCGGCAAGGCGGGCCGCCTCATAGGACCCAGGCGAGGTCTGGGTATCCGGGTCAAGATAGACCACCTCCCGGAGAGCGGTGTTTGCCACGGTACTGATATACTCTTCGGTATGGACAAGGGCGAGATCTTCGGGGGAGGCGGGTGTGAACTCGGGAAAGAGATACCGTTGCCGGCACTCATCCTCCGCAAGCTTTTCATAAATTGCTATCAGGCGCTCGGGAGACTCGACATGGTGCCGGCCCGGACGATGGTCAAGAAATCGGTCATGGGCAAAGACAGCGGTTCGTTTCATGGGATATTTCCTTAATACATATTTTTAATTGATACCACCCGGTCCTCGGTAACCAGGTACTCGAGCACTTGATCGTGGGCAAGGAGCGGAACCCGCTCCACCACCTGGGCCTCAAAGGCAAGCCCGACCCTTGTTGCCCGCCGGGCGTGATCAGCAAGGAAGCGATCATAATATCCGCCGCCATAGCCAAGTCTCCCCCCGGAGGGGTCGAACACGCTGCCCGGCAGAAGCACCATATCAATCTCCATGGGATCGATCAGGCGGGCCCCATCGGGATCCGGCTCGAGAATGCCGAATGCCCCTGGACGAAGATCCTCTTCCAGATCTGTTATAGCATAAAAATCAAGAGAACAGGAGGCGGTCTCGGTCCGGGGCACCACCACCGTCTTGTTGCGGGCAAGGGCCTCCCGGATCAGGCCGGTGGTTTCAACTTCACTCCTGAAATGGACATACATGCCCACCACTCCCGCCTCGAGAAAAGCCGGGAGATTCCAGAGAAGGGCATGTATTCTCCGGCTTTTTTCCCGTCTTTCATTTTCTGAAAGGGCATCCCGGGCAGCAAGAATCCTCCTGCGCAACGCCCCCCTGCCCGATGTGCTCACACTATCCATCTCTTCTCCATTTTTTCATGGCCACCGACGCATCAGACAAAAAACGGCAAACAGACATCCCCGAATTCTCCTTTACTCATTCAGCCCTGTGCCAGTTAAATAGTTTTCATCCGGAAACGCCACTTTTTAAAAATCTCGGTGTCGATCCGCGGAAGTATGTGCTCGCCGTACTCCAGTACGCCTGCGCATACTTCCTTGATCTCCTGGATCTTTTTCAAAATTGTCTGTTTCCGGTTTGAAAACGGATAGGTGTTGCCGTCCGGAACAAAAGACTTTCCGGACGGACACTAAATAGTTTTCATCCGGAAACGCCACTTTTTATGATCTTCTTGATCTTTTCACCTGAAAAACACGGTTGACAGGGAATGGAATGCGCCATATAAAATGAGTATGCATTCATTTTTTTCAAGATTTATGCTTTTTTTTGTGGTATGAAATTTTCTTCATCCCCGGCACCAGGTAAGAGTAATTACTCCACGATACTCTGCATTTACAGAGAGCAGGGAAATGCCCCATGGATACGGTAGAGCCAAAAGCAACAGTTGATGCGCGCGGGCTAGCATGCCCTCTCCCTCTGTTAAAGGCCAAGCAGCACATGGAAAAGCTTGGCCAAGGCGATGTCCTGGAGATACTCGGCACAGATTCCGGATCTAAAATAGACCTGCCTGCCTGGAGTAAACATGCCGGTCATGTCTTTCTCGGAAGCGAAGAGGACAGCAACGGGTTTCGGTTCTATATAAAAAAGGGGTAATACCTGACACCCGGAAAAACGTCAGGCTCGCGGTTCTCCCCGGGTCTGATCCACAGAACGTAATAGGAGGATACTATGGCACAAAGTTTAGGTATTTTTGTTACCTCGGAAAAACACATGAATCACATCATGGGGGTCACTACCGCCGCCAAGGCAAAAGGGATGGACGTCAAGGTCTTTTTCACCTGGAAAGGGACCAAGCTGGCCAAGGATCCGCAATTCCCCAAACTGTGTACCCTTGCCGAAGTAGCCATCTGCGCGGACAGCTACAAAAAAATGGGCTGGGACCCGGAAAAGGACATTCCCGAGGGTCTTACCGACAAGCAGATGTCCACCCAGGCCAAACACGGCTATATCATCGATGAATGCGAAAAATATATCAGCTTCTAGGGGGTAATCATGTCTAAAAAAGTATGCTTCATGTTTGCAAAAAACGAGGATGATATTCTGGACGGCCTGCGCTCCACCCTGGGTCTTTCCGTGGCCAACCACTACTCCTACGGAGTTGCGATGAACGAAACCCTTGCTCCGCTGAGCGAGTACCATGCCGAGAATGTCGAGTGGGTTCGGGATATGGAGGGCGAGGTCTACTCAACTGTACCGGCCAATGTGGAAAACGGCTTCACCGCAATCACCATCGAAGAGTTGGGCCAGAAACTGCGGGAAATGGACATTATCGTCCCCTACGGCGTTCAGTAAGCCTTTAATTAGAGGAGATTCCAGGTATGAAAGTATTGAATGTATATCGTTCCGCACCCTCGGATAATACAAAAAAACTCGTCAGCATTGTCACTGAAGGCCGCGAGGCAGACAGTTTCGACCTTACAGTGGCCAGCCCGGATTACGCGGCGCTGGTAGACAAGATCGTGGCTGCCGACCAGACCATCTGCTGGTGGTAGTCGACCCTTTGCGGTATTTCAGGGGGGCCCCATCCCGGCGGCCCCCCTTTTTTTATTTCTTGCCAGACCCAGCGAGACGTGCAACGCCTGATCTCACTCATAATCCCCTGCCATAACGGGGCCGCCTTCATTGATACCTGCCTGGCCGCGGCCTTTGCCTCGCGCCACTCCAATTTCGAGGTGGTGGTGGTGGATGACGGGTCTACTGACAACTCACTGGAATTAATCAACAAATATCCATGCACAGTGGTTCCTATCGTTTCGCGCTCCGGCGCGTCCATGGCCCGCAATGCCGGCGCCCGGGCAAGCCGGGGAGACATTCTCTTTTTTATTGATGCCGACTGCGTGCTTGAACCCGATGCCCTGGAGCGGGCCGAGGCTGCCGCAGAAAAATATGGAGACAGCACGGTGATCGGCGGCACCTATACCCTGCGCCCCCATGATCCAGGTTTTTTCAGCACATTCCAGTCCGCATTTATTCACTACTCGGAAACAAAAAACCGTCTCTCCCCGGATTATATCGCCTCCCACGCCCTGATTATCAACGCCGAGGCATTCCGCCAATCCGGGGGTTTTCCGGAAAAATTCATGCCGATCATCGAAGATGTTGAGTTCAGCCATCGGCTGAAGGCACAGAAGTATCACCTGGTCATGGAGCCTGAAATACTCGTCCGCCACATCTTTAACTTTTCCCTGGTCACTTCGTTGAAAAACGCGTTCCGCAAATCCCGATACTGGACCAGGTATTCGCTCCACAACAGAGATGTGCTCGCAGATTCCGGCACCGCATCCCGGGAACTCAAGGGAAATGTTGTTGCCTGGGCAATTATCGGATTTCTGCTTGGTATCGGCCACCTCCTTCAAAACACGGGCCTCCTGCTTCCCATACCCGTGCTCATGGCCTGGAACATCTCACTCAACCGGGGACAGCTGGGGGCGTTTTATCAGGCCGGTGGCGCCCTCTTTTCAATGGGCGCGGGCCTCTATTATTTCCTGGTCTATCCGCTTCCGGTAGCCGCCGGCGCAACAGTCGGCATAGTAGAGTATCTCCGTGAAGGAATCTCCTGATGGGACACAGCGCTCTTCGTCATATCAAGGATATTTTTGTTAAGAAAAATCCCATTCAGTTTACCTTTTTTGTCACCAAACGGTGCAACGCCCGCTGCCCGTTCTGCTTTTACATTTCCGAGGGTGACCGTGAAGTGAATAAAAGGGCCCGGGACCAGGAACTCACCCTTGACGAGATCAGGGCCATTTCCGCCTCCCTGCCCAACCTCCTCTGGCTCGCATTTTCCGGTGGAGAGATATTCCTCCGTGATGATCTTGCTGAAATAACAAAGGTTTTTTACAAGCAGAACAAACCGGTGATCATTCTCTTTCCGACCAACGGATTATTGACAAAAAGAATAAAGGACGTTGTCACCGAGGTTTTGGAGGCGTGCCCCAAGAGCTCGATAGTGGTCAAACTCTCCCTTGATGGCGACCAGGAGACCCATGACTCCATCCGCGGGGTTGCCGGCTCATATCAAAAAACCCTGGAAACCTGTGCCGAACTCAGTGAGCTTTTGGAAAAATATCCCAATTTCGACCTGGGTATCAATACGGTTTTCTGTGCAAAAAATGAAGATCTGGTCAAAGGGCTGATCGATCAGGTGGCAGGGATGAAGGGGGTCAGAACCCACACGGTTTCGCTTGTCCGCGGAGACATGGCAGACTCCACGCTCAAACAGGTGAACATGGACAAGTACAAGGCAGCCATTGCGCAACTCGAGTCAAACCTCAAGGAGAAAACAGGCTCGATCTACCGTTTTCCCGGCGCCCGTCTCAAGGCGTCCCAGGATATTGTCCAGCGCAGGCTCATTGACCGGACCGCCCGAGAACACCGGAGGCTGATCCCTTGCTATGCCGGCCGGCTCAATCTTGTACTTACCGAAAATGGAAATGTTTTTCCCTGTGAATCTTTTGACATGGGTCTTGGCAACATCAGAGACCATGGTCTTGATTTCCGCCGGATTCTGGCCACGGAACAGGCCGAAAAAATGAAAGATTGGATTGAAAACGATGGCTGCCACTGCACCCATGAGTGTTATTTCATGACCAATATCCTCTTTAACCCGCGCCTCTATCCGGCCCTGATCAAGGAATATTTTCAATTACAGCCACGAGGATAGTCAACGGTGTTCGATATTCGGCACTCAAAACAAAAAGTCCAGAGGATAGAGACCGGTTCTCTCGGTTTGGGAGTAGATTGGGATTTGTCCGACATTCTCCTATGAGCGCCTGAAGACCCCCTTTCGCACCCATATCCAGAACATGCTTTTAAGTCCGTATATCGCGGCCTTGACATCATGTACGGTTCTGAGCTGGGCAAGTCTGCGCAGCAGAAATCTGGGCCGTGAGTAAAAGCGGCGAAAGGCGATTTGCCGGAGTTCCGCAATCTGCTCCCGGGTCATGGAGTGGGGAACAAAAGCCGCGCCCTGGTAGGAATAATCGTTCAAATCCTCGGACATGGTGCCGTACTTTTCAATATTATCGTACAGATCTGTCCCGGGAAATGGGGTTATGGCATGAAAGTTGGCAATATCAGGATCAAGTTCGCAGGCAAAATCAATTGACTTCAGGCCATCCTCAAAGGTCTGGCCGGGGATGCCGAAAAGAAACGGGGTATAGACCGTGATCCCCACCTCCTTGGCCGCGGTCACCGCATTTTTTATCTGGGCCAGGGTAATCCCCTTGCGAATGGTATTGAGATCTTTCTGCACGCCGCTTTCTGCGCCAAAAAGTATAGCCCAGCAACCGGCATCCTTAAAGGCCTGGAGCAGTGGCTTGTCGACCTGATTGACACACGCCGAGGCAAACCAGGTAAAATCAAGCTTTCTCGCCTTAATTTCACGGGCTATGCGCATTGCCCGGTCATAATCAGCAGCCAGGGTGTCATCAATGAACTTGATCTCCCGGTACCCCTGTCGGAGAACAAGCTCGATCTCCTGCATGACGTTTTCCACCGACCGATAGCGAATCCCGCTTTTCCTCGACTGATCGATCTGAAAACAGTAGAGACAGCGCCGGTTACATCCCCGCGAGGTGATAAGTACCGCGACCGGCCTTCTCTTGTAGGTTGCCGGGGGGGGGATATATTTTTCCGCATCGCCAAGAAGATCACGGGCGGGAGGATCCAGGGCGTCGAGGTCGGTAATCAGCGGCCGGGACGGGGTGGTGTGAATATGGCCCTTTTCTCGATACACAAGCCCAGTCATCCCGGAAAAAGACTTTCCCGCCTGCCAGTGCTCAAGCATCTCAACCATGGTCTCTTCGCCCTCGCCGGTAACGGCAATATCAATATCAGGGCAATCAGCCAGACACCGTTCTTTAAGGGCTATGGGGTAGGGGCCGCCGGTAACGATCAGGGCCCCGGGAAGAAGTTTGCGAAGAGTACGGGCGGCATTTTTTGCCTTGGGCCAACCGAATGTCGTGGAATAGATGCCAATGCACTGTGGCTGAAAATCCTTTATCCCGGAAAGAATATCCTCCTGGGTCATAAAGGCGCCATTGTAAAACCGCACATCATGCCCGGCCTTGCGCAGAGCCGAAGCCACATAGAGCGTGCCGAGCGGCTGCCAGTAGTTGATCTGGGAGCCGGCGGTTTTTGAAGAAAAAATCTCCTCCGGTACCCAGGCCGGTATGATCAAGGCACATCTGGTCACATCACTTCCCTCGCGTTTGGTTGATAAAAAAAAATACCAGAAAGTCCATCACAATGACAGAGGCTTTCTGGTATTCAGATGAATCCGGCTGCGCCAGGCAGGAGAATCCATCTTTACGGAAAATTTTCCGCGATCAATGAATTTATTTTACAACCATGACCGGACACTCGGCGCCGTTTACAACCTCACGACTCACACTGCCCATGAACATCGTAGAAACCCGATTCCCCTTGGAGCCGATGAGGATCATGTCAACCGCATTTTCCTTTGCGACTTTCAGAATCTCTTCTGCCGGATGTCCACCCTTGGTCAAGGTGGTCACATTGGGGGCAGGGGCCTTAGCCTGGAGGGCATTCTTGTAGAAACTGAGTATTTTGGCTGCCTTGGCATCAAGGGCGGCCTTGTATTCAGTGCCCTCTAATACCTCGCGCAGGGTGGAAAGTTCAGATTCGCCCAGCATCTGATCCATCAAAGAACGGCCCTGATACTTTTCCACATAGAGAAGTATAATTTCATCCGGTGCCATGCACTTGCATATATTGGTGCACTTGGAAAATATCTCCTGGGAAGCCTTGGTGTCATCTACTGCAATCAACACTTTTTTCATGCCGGTTCCTCGCTTTTAATTTAATTACGAGCAATTAAAATGGCCCCTGATTCTTTGCCGAACCAGAGGCCATGTGCCTTTTCTTACCGACCGGCGGCAGGCGCTCCGTAGCCACCGGCAGCAGGTGCCCCGTAGCCGCCAGCAGCAGGTGCGGCAGGTGCCCCGTAACCGCCTGCGGCAGGTGCCCCGTAACCGCCTGCGGCAGGTGCCCCGTAGCCGCCAGCAGCAGGTGCGGCAGGTGCCCCGTAACCGCCAGCAGCAGGTGCCCCGTAGCCGCCAGAGGCAGGCGCGGGTGATCCGTAGCCGCCACCAGCAGGTTCAGGCGACCCATAGCCACCGGAGGACTCACCACCTCCGCCGCCATACCCGCCAGCATCTCCCGAGCTTTTCCCCGTAGCTACTGGTGGTGCTTTTTCAACATCCATCTGGCTGTAGACTACGATAAAACCGAGCATGCCAACGACAATTGCAATTATTACCACAAGAGGCGCTTTCATTGGTTACCCCCTCATTTTTTTAAAGGATTATCCCTTTTCGATGATGTAGATAAGTTTACCGCCCTCTTTTTTCTGCTCAAGGATCTCGTGGCCGGCCTGCTCGCACATCTGGACGATGGTCTCTCCTGATGACGCGTTGTCAAAAATCAGCTCCAGCTCATCCCCGGCGCTCATCTTTTCCAGGGACTTCTTGCAGTAAAGCTGAGGATGCGGGCAGACAAATCCGCAGACATCAAGCTGATATTTTCCATCGCCAACCTTATCAAATTTCATTGCCATTTGTGAATCTCCTTGCAGATAGAGTGGTACAACCAACCACAGTTATTTTTTTACTGAGTAACTTTGGTTTCAAACGTACTAGAACTCAGCCATTTCACTTTGCATTTTCCGCTCGGTCCACCAGTTGAAGAATTTTACGCCGAAAAAGGCGCCGGTGACCATGCCCAGGCCAAAGAGCCATCCACCCGGGTCGCCGCCAGCGGAACGGATAAAAAAGGCGCCGATGTTGCAGCCAAGTCCCGGCCGGGAGCCGATACCCATGAGCAGTCCACCGCCAAGACCCCAGACAATAAGCTCGCCGGAAGGGGCCTTGAACTTGAATTCATTAACCAGAAGCGCCAGAATCATCGCCCCGAAAATGATGCCGATAGACATCCACAAGGCCGGGTTGCGATGCAGTTCGGGCAGGCCGTTTACCACCCCGAAAAAGACGCTGGACCGTACATCCATGCCCAACTTTTCCATGATCCAGCCGGCAAACTGCGCCTCCTGGGTGGTGATATACCAGTATCCTGGATCAAAGACATTGCCAAAGACGCCGACATCGCCGGTATGGCCCATGCGGGTAAGCAGCTGGCCGAAATTGGTAACGTTGAACTTTAACTGCATGGCCTTCATGACAAAGATATGGAGACCTGCGGTCAGACCGATGAGGATACCCATCATCGTGGTCCGCTGGGAGGCGGTGATCATTGCCCAGATGCCGGCCATGTGCACGCCAAGCCCGCTGACAGCCAGCTGATCGTTGGGGTTTTTCTTATTATGCTTTTCCCGTTTTTTGATAAACCCCTTTTTCATGTACCCGGCGTAGATGAGGGTAATTACAAGGCATGCCGGGATGATGGCGATGAGAAGCGCGTCGCCGATAAAATACTTCATCACACCCATATCCTTGAACATTGCTGTATGGGATATCTGGGTGCTGGGCAGATCAAAGATATAGCCGGTGAGGTAGTAATCAAACCAGGAGTTGACGTTGGCCCGGGGAACCCAGGCCTTGGCGGCGGAAGCGGTTTTCCAGGCCTCGGGCACAAAGGCAAGGAAGGGGCCGCCGGCGGTAACAAAAATCGCCTGGCCAAAAGAGATTCCCATGATTGAGAGAATTGAGGTGCCGTTTCCCTCGCCGATCTTGTAGAGCGACCCGGAGGCGCAACCACCGGCCAGAACCATGCCCACCCCGAAGATGATCCCGGCAATCACGGTGTGGATTCCAGCGGGCGCCGGATGAAAGGTACTCATTTTGGTTGCAGCCAGAAAGGCCTGTACCAGGCTGAAAAAGATGAGTGCGACCAGGATGCCGACTGCCATTCTGGGAACGCCGGCGGCAAAAAGGTCACGTGAGGCAGATGCAAAGCAGAACCTTCCGTACTGGAGCATCATGCCGTATGCCACACCAAACCAGATATACACGTTGAGATACATGTAATACTTGTTGGCGCTGGCATATAGAATGGTGATTAGGATAAGAATACCCGTGACTACAAAAGCCTTAATCGTATTCCCTCTGGCCTCCATGCTGTTGTCCATTCTTTCCCCCCTCGCAAATAAAGTCGTATAATAATTTCGTGGTTAGTTGATGTTGTTGTTTTTCTTAAAAAATCAGGCCATTCAACAGAACTTCGAACGCATACCTCCTTCTTTATAGTTCTTAGGTTGGATTCGGTGACGACGCCACCCGGTCTTGGGCGATTATCCTACCCCGTGGTACTATAATTCGCCCCTGATGCGCACTAGACGGCAATCATCCAGGCCATAAAAAATGAACCATCACTCATTTTCTCGTTAAATTCGAGTGTATAATGTGGCATCCGCTAAAAGTCAAGAAAAAAGGTTCACGGTCCCGCTGGAGACGGGCCATGGGAAAGATGACGGGAAACCGGGCGAATCCGGCGTATTTCCACTCTCGCCGGTCCCTCTCAGTTCCAGAACACCGAGACCATGGTCTGGTGGCGAAAGACTCCTGATGTCTTTGTAAAATTCGCCCGGTGGGCATATTTTCCCGCCTGATACAGCGGGTCCGCGGCCAGGGATAACCCTGGATCATCATCAATAAAAACCAGGGCACCGCCTCCATCTTTCTTATAATATTCCGGGGTGTTAAATTCCCAGGTAAAACGAAGCGGCGACAGGGAGACACTGGCAAGCGTCTCCCTGGACGGTGGTGGATGATGGTACGAAATCCTCTTCCTGGTATAGAGATCCAGGAGCATGACATTGACCTGGGGATCCATTACCGCGTCGGGCGAATTGGCGGTGACAACCCGGACACTGTCCACAGGAAGGGAATCTATGAAGTGCCCGCCATCCATCAGGTTGACAACGCTCATGGATTTGAGAAAAGGAAGATAGGCGAACAGGGCAACAACCAGGGACGTGGTCACGGCGGAAAGAATCACAAACCGGCGGAGAAACAGATCCCGTATCAACTGAATTCCATAGCCGCCGGCCAGGGCGAGTATGGGAAAAACAGGAAGTATGTACCGGGATCTTTTAATCTGGAGAATAAACACCAGGGCTAATAGGAAAAAAAGGAGTACATAGTTTGGATCTTTTTTTTGAATTGCCACCCACAATGAGGCACATGCCGCAAGGGTGAGATAGGGATGTGTTTGAAAGAAAAAGGTCGAGACATACCCCTCGGTCCACCTGCCCAGCCCCGGGCGCTGGTAGTGGAGAAGAAAACGGATCTGCTCGGAAAACACGTCAAAATTCAGAAAAAAAACAACCCCGATGAGTATAGATGCGGGAACAAGGACATATATGGCCCGCCGCAGGGTATCACCGGGGCACCTGGTCAAGGAGATAAAAAAAATGACTCCGAGAACAGAGAGAAGGGGCCAGGTGGAAAATTTTACAAACACCGCAAGAACAATGCTTAACGCGGCCACCCCCATCACGCTGAATTCGCCATATAGAAGCGCCCGGGCAAAGGCATAGATGGCAAGAAGGAGGAAAAACATGGTTGGAATATCGGCCAGCATCATGGGTACCTGAGAATAAAGATACGGGATGGCCAGAAAAAACATCCCGCCATTAAAACCTGTCTCCTCGTCCCAGAGAAGATTTCCCAATAGATAGACAAGAACAGCGGACAGGGCAAAGAGAGATGTGGTACATATCTGAATAACAATCCGTGACTCACCAAAACAGGTAAAGAGAAATCCATAGATAATGGAGACCAGAGGAAGGTCTGTCCAGGAAAAGACCTCTCTGCCCCACTGGGAAAAAAACCACTTCACCCCATAGAGATGAAGCTGTTTTGCCTGGGTAAAATACCGGGCACTGTCTACAATTACCTCGGGCGCGCCCCAGAAGAGCGCACCGGAACCAAAACCACACCCGAAAAGCACAAGGGGCCTGGACCAGCCATATTTTCCAGGCCGTGAAAAAACGAATGCAGCCAAAACCGCGAGAATAAGAAAGAGGAGGAAGGCAAGGGTGTTGCGGCCGGAAAACACCCATTGCCAACTGGTCAGGCGGTTGTCATCCAGGTGCCGGAGGAAAAGAAGTAAAACCGGGATCGCCAGGGTGACAAACGAAACAGCCAGGGCCCACTCATATGATTTCAGGCGTATTGATAAGCGCATGTGAGCTTAAATGATTTCGTGTTTACCGGAAACGACACTGTAAAAAAAACGCGTTGTCAACCCGCAAGGGTATACAATACAAATACCGGAGAAATAGCAACCCGCAACATCGAGACACAAAAAAAACAGTATCCAAAAGGGGAAAATTATGACTGCCGACTCTGACACTGAAAGGGAAATCAAGTTGCTCGTGGAAGGCATTGTGTGCACCGGGTGCGCCACGGATATGGAAACCGTTATGAATGATATGGATGGTGTGGTTGAAACCTCGGTGAATTACCAGCAGGGAATTATAACCGTACTCTTCAATCCCTCTGAAATCTCGGAGAACGCGGTTATCTCAAAGGTAAAATCGTTCAACTTTAAAACCACGGTTCTCCCTGGCAATGACTAACGGCACACCTTTCCATACCACCCAAAAGCTGGAAAGAACTCTTTATGGTAAAGTCATATTTTTCCTTGACCAGGATACCACAGTGTGGTATTAAATTTCACTATTGATATCAAAAGGTTGTAAGGAAGAGTCAAATTTAACTCCAAGAATTGTCGTGTAACAACAGAGATTTCTTTAATTTTATTACTGATATTCTTTGTTGACAAACGAAGCTTCTTGTAGGTAAGAATGAATCTTCAAAACAGAGGTAATCCATTTTGCTGGCATAAAAACCGCGAGAATGGATGTAGGCAAGAACAAAAAAGACAAGAAGGGGTACAAATACGTTATTGGTCATAACAAACCTGAACTTGTCACCAAAAAACAAACCATTACGGGGGGAAGTATGAAAAAGCTTGTATCAACTGTAGTAGCGATGTCATTTGTAGTAGGCGGGTATCTTGCGTATACGGCGATTGACTCAAAAACGCCTGTTGCCCAGGCGATGAATCCCGCCAAGACCTATTCCGCAACCATGTATGTTGCCGGCATGGGCGGTCACTTTGCCGTGGCTGATGTAACCATTGACCCCAACAACACCACGGACCCGATCAAGGTCAACAAGCTTGAC
>JBFHXP010000002.1:0-77818 GCA_041598875.1 Desulfobulbales bacterium | reverse complement strand
TGACCGGGTCTCCTCCTGATATTTCCTGCATGGCATGGTAGGCATTGGTGCAGAGATTCATGATCACCTGATGAATCTCGGTAGGGTCTGCCAGGATATCTGGACAGTTCTGGTCAATAGAGGTTTTTATCTCGATCGAGGTTGATATCGATGGGCGCAGAAGTTTGAGCGCTTCCTTGATAATATTCTGAATTTTAAGAGGTTTCCTGTGGTGTTCACTTTGGCGGCTGATGGTGAGAATCTGTCTGACCAGGTCCGCGGCCCGTTTGCCGGCTGTAATTATCTCCTGCAGATCCTTTCCCGCTTTGCTTCGTGGCCCGACTTCATCCATGGCCAATTCCGAGAAACCAAGAATCGCTGAAAGTATATTGTTAAAATCATGGGCTATGCCACCAGCCAAGATACCGATGGCCTCAAGCTTCTGCGCCTGGCGCAGTTGATTCTGGAGTTTTCTTTTCTCTCTCTGTTCTTTCCAACTCTCTTCTTGCATGCGAAGGGTATTGATACCAAAGGACAGATCCCCTGCCAGTTCGCGGAGCAGTTTTATTTCCTCGGCATCAAAGGCGTCTTTTTCCAAGGAGTATATGCAGAGCCCGCCAAATGGCTTTGAGCTGGAATCGGTCAGCGGCAGGGCAATGATTGATGAATACCCGCGCAGCACCGCGTCGGCGCGCCAGGGCAAAAAATCCGGATCCGTATCAATGTCTTTTATGATACGTGTCTTTCCGGTGCGGATCGCGGTTCCCATGGGGCCCATGCCAAATTCCGAATCATCCCAGCGCAGGTGTATAGAATGGAGGTACCCTTCATCAAAACCGGCCTGGGCCATGGGAAAGACGGTCTTTTCGGTATTCGCCTCCGCGTAGCCCACCCAGGCCATCAGGTACCCCTCAGGCTCAACGATTATCCGGCATATTTTTTCCAGCAATTCCTTTTCTGAATGGGTATGGATCAGGGCCTCGTTGCAGCGGGACAATATCCGGAGTGCCCGGTTGCTGCGACGCAGCCTTTCTTCTGTGCGCAGCCTTTCGATGCCCAGAGCCATTTCATCGGCAATCGAGACGATGGTCCGGCTGGCGGTATCGGTAAGCGGGTGACGGAAAAATATGCCGATTACGCCCACCAGGTGTTCTTCGATGAGCAGGGGATGACCGGCAAAGGAAACCATGCCCTCTTTTTTTGCCCACTCCTGGTCGGAGAGCGTTGGATCATCGATCACCGAGTTGGTGGTGTGTGGCATTCTGGTGCTGGCGATGGTGCCGATCTGTGTTTTTTCATCAATTGGAATATCGCTGTTGGAGCCGTTGATGTTGGCATGCAGGCCGGCGCTGGCCTGAAGAATCAAGAGCTTTCCTTCCGGGTTCACGGTCCATATTCTGGCCAAGGCGGCGCCCAGATGGTGTACCAGCAGTTCGCAGCACTCTGCAAGCATGGTTTCCTGGGAACGGGCCTTGGTCAGCATGGCGCCGATATCAGAGCTCAATGAGAGAAGTTGTACCTGCTCGGCCAGCAGTTTTTCTTTTTGTTTGCGGTCAGTAATGTTACGGGCGACCTCTATGCCGGCAACAGGTCGGCCGTGGGTGTCCAGCAAGGGAGATGCGGTGACCTCGAAATACAGGGTAGTGTTGTTGCGGACAACACTTCTCTCTGCTCTATGGACCTTGCCGTCGGCAAAGGCCTTTGCCAGGCCGCAGCCCTCGCAGACCTCGGGATTTCCTTCATATGCCTCATAACAGTACTCTCCCTGATGGTTGCCAAGTATTTCCTGATTGATCGCATTCTGATAAATAACCCGGAAGTTTGTATCCTGAATGGTAAGGGGATCGCCGATTGCCGCGAGAATCGCATCCGCCCTGGCCCGTTGTCTTTCAGCCTCTTCAAGGGCCAGTTGCAGTCGCTGTTCATTTTCCTTGATGGAGGTTATGTCTTGAAGTTGCCCAATATAATAGAGGGGGCTGCCCTCATCGTCCTCAATGAGTGAAACACTGAGCTTACCCCAGACAATGTGGCCATCGGCATGCAGATAGCGTTTTTCCACGTGGAAATTCGTCTCTGCATCCTTCTGCTGCCTCAGCTTGTGTTCTTTTTCCCTTTCTCTGTCCTCTGGATGGGTAATATCGGCAACGGACATGGTGAGTAAAGTTTCCCGCGAATAACCCAGCGTCCGGCAGAGGGCGTCGTTGGCCTGCAATATGCGTTCATCAAGCCCTACCCTGGCCATACCGACCGTCGCGTGGTCAAAATAGGCCTTCAAGTGTTTCTCGTTCATCGCCGGTTCCCTTGCGGACTAGTGTCCCGTTCGGTTAATTCCGTCTTGTAATGAGTGGTTCTCGCGGCCCCTCGCGGTGTTGCGCAAAACGAGACATAGCGCTGCTATGCCCTGTTTCGCGCGCCTTGCGAGGAACCACGATACCTCACTCATTGACTGCCACAATTAACCGAACGGGACACTAGATCGTGGTGATATCCGGGGTAACAGAAACGGGTTCTGTCAGGAGTTCCTTTTCCTTCGTACAGCGGGACCTCGGGGTATCCCCGGTTTTTCATCAAGGTTGATTATACAACCCCTTCCCCCGGAACACACAGGGTATTATTTTTGCTCAGTACTCAGGCAAGCATATCTTCGGTGCCGCTGGAGGTGACAAACAGGGTGGTGGGCATGGAGTCGGCAAGCATTTCAAGGTTTGCGCTCCAGTGGAGTTCTTCCTCCTCATCAGGAATTTCAAAGCCCAGGAGCAGGCAGGAGGCATCGGCAGAGTGCTCTTTGAGTATTTCCATAAAGGGTTTGGTGCTGATGATTATTTTGCTTTGAGCACTGATCCGGGCGGTTTCAAGGAGTATTTCCAGCCCCTTTTTCGCCGGTTCTTCCCCGGCCTCATCCTCGATGACCCGGAGCAGGCGAATTGATGACTTCTGCCACTCCCAGTTCTTGGTAAGGAGATAGGCGAGCAGCATCATCAGGCTGCCGTTCTTGCGGCCGCGCCACCAGACATCGATTCTGTTGGTGATATTTGATGCCGGCAGGGTGGTTGATTTTAAGAGAACAAGGCTCATCTCGAGCATTGAGGCAGCCCGCAAAATCCGGCAGTAGCTGGCCAGGCTGTCTACCTCCTCAGACCAGCCGAGCAGGACAAGGTTGGGGCGTACCAGGCCGCTTGCCGCCATCTGCAGGATCATCATGATCCCGTCTTCCCGATCCCTGGCAATGGAGATTATGGGAAAGGCCTGGACACTGTTTTCCTCGCAGTATTTTTTCAACTGGCGGATGGCGGCCCGGCGGCGGGCGGCAAGCTCGGAGAACTCGCCGACCAGGTTGTTGGCCAGGTAGACGATGCCGCGGCCCGCCTCCAGCCAGACCCCGTAGGAGACCAGCAGTTCCCGGTTGTCCGGATTTCCGGAAAAAACCAGGATTGTCGGTCGCCAGTTCTTTGGGTCTGGCTCAAGTTGCTGTAACTGGAGGAGTTTTTTTCTGGTTGAGTGGAAGAGGAAGCCGCGTCTGACATTACCGAAGGCGATTTTCAGCTCCTTGGTGCGGATATACCAGAGCAATCCCGAGGCGATGCACAGGGCGGCAAAGGCTGCCAGGGGATTGATGAGAAAGGCGACCGCGCCGGAGCCCGCGGCCCCGAACAGGGCGGTGGTCCAGTGAAAATAACGAAACCTGGGGCGAAATGACGGGTTGTTGCTTATCCCCTCGATAAAGGCGGCGAGGTTGATCATGCCGTAACTGTAAAGGAAGAACATGGTGATCAGGACGGCAACCGCGTTAAAGGCCGCCCCCCCCTCACCGTTTCCAGCCCATAAAAGAACAACGAGGGTGATGACCATGGTAAGGATCAGGCCGCGCCTGGGCTCGTCACCCTTTGATGACCCCATGGCAAAGATGGCCAGCAGGGGGAGGATACGGTCGCGGGAAATGGCCTGAAGCACCCGCGGGGCGCCGAGATAACTGCCCAGGGCGCTGGAAAGGCTTGCCGCAACCATGCCCAGGGGGATCAGAAAGGCAAGTCCGAAAAGGGCGTTATCCTGGAGCAGGAGGTATGGCCGGGCGATCATCTCATCGCGGTTGTACGCCCCGGCTGCAAGCACGATCTGCGCGGCATAGATGAGAAAGCCCACCCCCACCGCGGCCAGGGTTCCCCTGGGGATGCTGCGGGCCGGTTCCTTGAGGTCTCCGGACATGTTCACCCCGGTGCCGATCCCGGTTACTGCCGGGAAGTAGAGGGCAAACATCGCCCAGAAGGTGTAGGGCGCCAGGGTATTCTCCGAGACGTGGGAGGTATAGGCCGGGAGGAAGTTTTCCATGAACCGGGTGGTAGAGAAGAGGGTGGCGGCGCCACCGAGAAACGCAAGAATGGCCAGGCCGAGAAAGGCCATGATGACAAACTGGACCCGCAGGGCCCAGCCGGCGCCGAAATAGGTGACCATGAAAAGAACAAGGGCCATGCTCAGGCTGACGGCCTGGAAGTAATTGGCCATGGCGGGAAAGGAAAGGACAAGGGCCTCGGTGAAACCCAGGATGTAAAAGGGAACCGAAAGGGCCTGGGCAAGAAAAAGGGTCACCCCGATGGTGCCGCCGAAATCAGCGCCAAGTACCCGGGATATCATGTAATAGAATCCGCCGCCCCGGACCTGCATATTGGTGCTTACCGCGGAAATGGAGAGGGCGGTGGCAAAGGTGATCGCCTTGGCGATCAGGAGGATGGAGATGGCGTGGAGAAAGCCGGCCTGGCCGACCACGAAGTTGGCGCGCATAAAGAGAATGACGCCGAGGATGGTCAGGATCGAAGGGGTGAACACACCGGTAAATGTTCCAAACCGGTTGCGCTGCGTTCCGTTCTGTTTTGATTCCGGAGACATTGTTCGTTTTTTTGCTGAAGATTATTATGGTCAAGGGGCGCCATCCACACCCTCTATAAACTATCCCCTGGCCTTGGTAAATAGCCAGGATTTTTCGTGCCGTGGAGGATGATTTAAGGGGCCTTGGCGATAAGGGGATATCCTTGCTCCGTCCGGGTTTATCCCTTGAAAAGAGGCTTTAATCCTGCTAAATGAAAAGAGTTCCGTGGATATAGGTTTGTGTGGGCTGACGGGGAAACCATACCGCGAGGGGGGATTTCCGGATCCTTACTGGCCGCAAATGGCCGCAAAGCGGTTGGCGGAAAGGTGCAACAGAGAATAAGGAGGGGGGAAATGAGCGCCTGTTTTATTGATTCCCATTGTCATCTGTTCAATATTGAGGACATTCCCCTCTATCCCACCCTGGGCAACGTGCGATTTCTGCCCAACTCACTTCTTGCCCTGGCATTTCTCTGTGGTCTGCATAAAAAGGAGTTGAAGAATTTTGAGAGCTATATCAATTTTTTTGACCGCAGGCCCCGGGATAATGCCGTTATCCTGGCGCAACAGATCAGCGAGGCGCTGGCCGTCCATTCACCGCTGACAGGACGCCGGCCGGTCATTACTCCCCTGATCATGGACTTTGATGAAATTGAGGGGGCGCAGAAGGACCATGTCTATTATCAGGCAAAGAGGTTGATCTCGGAGATAGGGGATACTCAGTTTGCCGGGGACGCCCTTTTTCTCCCCTTTGTCGGTCTTGATCTTCGCAAGGTCCAGGCATGGCGGCTTGATACCCTGGCCGCTGATTTTGACACCTTTGCAGAGAGGTGCGGGGCGGAGGTGCTGCGGTCTGTCCAGGGTCGGGTTGATATCAGTGGCCTTGGCAACGGCAGGCCGATCGGGATCAAGCTCTACCCGCCCATTGGTTTCAACCCCTACAGCGTCTCTGATGGTTCCCCGGCCATTGCGAGAAAATACCGGGCCCTCTATACCCTGTTCTGCGACCGGAATATTCCGGTAACCACCCATTGCCAGCCCAAGCCTGGTTCCTATTCAGCCCAGGATATCACAAAAAAGGAGGCAGATGCCTTTACCCATCCGGCAAACTGGCGGGCGGTCCTGCATGCCCTGGGCGATAGGGCGGATGATTTCAGGATTAATTTTGCCCATTTCGGCGGCGAAGAGGAGTTGAAAAAGACCGTGTTTTTTAACCAGGTGGAGGAGGAGTACGATGAGACGCCGTTTCCCATGGCAACATCGATGATGGTTCCGCGGCCAAAGCTGAAAAAAACCACCTGGACCGCCATTCTGATCCGGCTGCTCAAGACATACAAAAATACCTATGCCGATCTGGCGGCGTTCAACTATAATGATCACAGGGCGGTGGCCGCGTTGGGCTGGCTCCTTGCCCTTGATGAGGCCGGGGAGCTTGACAACAGGCTCGATATTGAAAACCCGGTCTGCACGCTCAAGGAAAAACTGCTCTGGGGCTCGGATATTCCCATGATTCTCGGCACAGGACATGGGGGATTGATTACCACCTATGACCAGTATTTCGCGCGCTTTGTTGCAGCCATGGATATTGGCGCCTTAAATGGCAGAGGTTCCTGCGAGGTGCCCCGGGCCGGGCGGGAGGTACTTCCGGACCGCAACGAACTTATCGATCTTCTCACCTGGCGAAATCCCATGCGTTTTCTGTTTGATACCGTGGTGTAATGCGCTACACTGCTCGCTGCATATCAACGAGCCGGCACCTTTTGGTAGCTGGTTTATGGTATGGAAGAGACACCTTATCGGTTTGCCCCCGGGGGCGGAGGAGCTGAAATGATAATACGAACTGCCAGGGGTTGTTGCCATGAATGATCGAGTGGAAAAAAAGGTACACTCACCCTGCTGACCTCCGGGGTCTGATGCCGGGTCGGCATCCCCCTTGCCCGTGGTTCATATGCAAGCCGGTCGCGGGCCGATCTCTTCCGTTGATATCGGCCGGATACAGGCGGCGATTCGCGCCAAATATGCCGAGGTGGCGGTCTCTGCCGACGGCAGGTTCACATACCCCACCGGCAGGCGGGGGGCAGAGGCCCTGGGCTATGACAAGGCCCTGCTTGATGCGCTGCCGCCGGAGCTGCTGACATCATTCTGCGGGGTGGGCAATCCCTTTGCAATTAATACGATCCCTCCGGGAAGCGTGGTGCTGGATATTGGCAATGGCGCCGGCTTTGACGTGGTTGTTGCCGCCCGCCTTGCCGGGCCTGATGGCTTTGTCCATGGTATTGACCTGACCGAGGAGATGGTTGCACGGGCCCGGAAAAATCTTGCCGCGGCCTTGATTGAAAATGCCCGTATCCATCATGTCAACGACAGCGCGATTCCCTTTGCCGACTCGACCTTTGATGTGGTCATCTCCAACGGGGTGATCAACCTGGTCCCGGACAAGGAAAAAATATTTCAGGAGATCTTTCGGGTGCTGAAACCGTCGGCACGGCTGCAGTTTGCGGATATTGTACTGGAAACGGAACTGCCCCCACACCTCGTCGGCAGCCTTGAGGCCTGGGCCCAGTGAGTAGGGGGAACGGTCTCCGTGGGGGATCAACTTATGCTGATGGAGCGGGCAGGGTTTGTCGGGGTCCGGCATATCGGGGCAACGCCTTTCCGGACATCGCCCTATACCGGTGGCGCGCTTTTTGCGGCTGAGAAAAGGGGATAATACATTTTGAATATCGTATATCGAACGCTGAACCGCTGAAGTATGAAGTCAACGAATCGACTGATGGCGTCGTATAAATCCGATCTCCCGCGTTGCCGTGATTTTTCAGGCACGACCTCTATATGTATGGCCTCGCACCTGAAAAATCACTTCGCCTCGGAGTCTCACAGGTTCGCTTGCCTGTTATCAAGTTTTTTTGACTTAGCTATCCCATGACTTTTTACGAGAGTTTCACGTTTGGTATCAGTTTTTCCTGCTCTTTTCATATTTGGGATCTTTGTAGATAGCTGAATCGATGCCCAACGTATCTATGAGTTTTCCGGGCAGGGCGAGAAGCTTATAGGCCGTGGCCGCGCGGTCAACCTTGGCCGAGGTGTAGAGGCCCCGGGACTGGAATGCCTCGTTTTCAGCATCGAGAAGATCAAGAAGGCTTCGCTGGCCGATGGAGAACTGGTCGCTGTACAGTGTCCGGGTCTCTTCGTTGAAGCTGACGTTTTCTGCAAAGGCCTTTTCCGTTTGCACCGCTGCAGTGTATCTGGACCAGGTTGCCCTGGTGTCGTTGGCAATGGTTCTGATGATATCTTCCCGGTTTAATTCCTCCTGCAGTTTGCGTGCCCTGGCCGCCTTGACCGCGGCGTCGTCCGCCATGCCGTTGAACAGGTTCCAGCGCATCCGGACCATGACTCCCTCGTCTCTGATCCAGCTTTCCACCCCATCGGTACCATCTTCATATTTCAGAACCCCCTCCAGGTATATTTTGGGGGAATATTTAGATTTCTCCAGATTGACCACCGCCCCGGCGACCTTGATATCAGAGGCCGCTGCCAGGAATTTCGGGTTGGAGGCTATCACCATATTGATAATTTCATCCTGGGAAGCCGGCAGGACCGCATCGGCATTTTCGGGAAACTGCACGGTATCCGGCCGATACCCGACCAACCGCTCAAAATTGGACAGGGCGGTTTCCAGGTCGCTCATCACCGTTATCCGGGTGGCCATGGTCCGTGAAAGGCGGGCCCGGGTCTGGATGACATCGGCGCTGCTGCCGGCGCCGGCCTGTTCTATAACCTTGAGGGATTCGAGAATTTTTTCGTGGGCCGCCACATTTGCCTCGGCAACCTTGAGCAGTTCCTGCTGGCGATAGACCTCAAGGGCGGCAAGGGCGGCATCAAGGGCCAGGGCCTCGGCATTGTCAAATACCCGGTAATTGATCGAGTCTATCTTGAATCGGTCAATATCAACCTGGCTTTTCACCTCGTTTCCGTCAAAAACAAGCTGCTGCAGAATCAGGGCGGCGTCACTGCGGGCCATCCAGTCGTCATCATAGGGGGCGGTGGCCGCTGCATTTCGGGTGGTCAGGCTTTTATGGGCGCCGAAACCATAGCCGGCCACAACGTCAAGTTGCGGGAAATAGCCGCCCCGGGCCTTGGCCATGTCATGGTTGATCGCGGTCCGATTATGTTTCATCATTTCCAGGCGCGGGCTGGTTGTGAGGGTATCTATCACACTTTGTTGCACTGTCACGGTTTCTCCGGCAGATGAAACCTGCGGCAGGTGTATGAGGGCCACGGCAATTGCGGTGAATAGAGCGATTTTTTTATGCATAGCAACTTCTCCCCTATTGAGAGTTCTCCTTTATTTGCGTACACCTCTAAAATCAGTTGTTTTTTTAAAAAAAACGCCAGTTGCACGTGCTGAATGAATGTCAATTCAGTGATGCGCGCTGGCACGCAAAAACCACACCCCTGTTTTTTTGGGATGTGGTTTTTTAGATAAAACCGGATGTTACGCCACGGGCGGTGGGTTGGTTGCGGCAAAGTCGAGGATAAGGTTGGCCGAACCGCTGGCGCCGTAGGCGTCTGTCACTTGGTACTGGATTGTCTCTTTGGTCAATGTCGAATCGGTGTATTCCACCTTGAGTGATTCGAAAGTGACAGACCCAGCAAGGACCGTGATGTCCAGGCTGGCAAAGCCGTCAAGGTCATAGAGTTCTACTGTGTTGTTTTGGATGGCGAATTCAGGGTATACGGCATTATGTTTGTTGCCAGCAGTATCGCTCCAGTCAAATTGGAGCCAGTCATCATCGGTCAGATCGGATAACTCAATGCGGGCAATGGCATGTTTGTCCTGTCCAGGAGCGTGACCGGCATTGAGTCCTGGGAAAGACAGGGTGCTAAAATTTGGTCTCTGCGTGCTATCAACCGTCTCGGTGGTATCATAGGCGTAGCGGTAGGAGCCGTCCGCTCCAAGGGAAAACCTGGCCCCGGAACTCAGGGTCACGGTCGATCCGTCCGCAACGTATGTCGTACCGTTGTGGGTAAAGCCGGTTACCCGCAGGCCGTCTCCGATGTCGTTGCTCAGTACATTGCCCCGGGTGTGGCTGTCATAGAGGGTGTCGTCCGGGCCTGGCCCGGCATTATATATCTTGAGAATCGGTAGTATTTTGCCTACTTCAGAAAATTCTCCTTGTTCAGACAAGATCCGGTCATAATACAGAAGATCCGTGTCATCGGCCAGAACAAGGGGTGTCTCAGGCGGATCAGGTGGTACCAAGCCCGCGCCCCCTTCGAGATCGGTCTGGGGGTCGGTCAATTGCCGCGGGTCAAGGGTGCCCAACCGCTCAATCGGGCCTGTTATACTGCCAAGATAGTCGTCATATTCACCGGCGCCGCCGCTTGTCGAGCCAGGCCCGGCAGCAGGTTCGTCGCCGCCCGGTTGGATAACCCCCATCACCTGGTCGCCGCTTATTTCAGTGCCGTCCTGAAGGATAAGTTCGGTGCTGGCAAGCACGGCCTCAAAGTTCTGCAGCTGGATCTCGCTGTCATCGGCAAAGCGGAAGATCAACGCGCCGTTTTGCAGGATCGCCTCGGCCTCGGTTATGTCAAAGTCAAGGGCTATGGCTGCGCCAGGGGCGAGGACCAGTGCCGAGGATTGGCCGGCCTGGGGTTTGCCGACCCGCACCAGGTTATCACGGGTGGCTGTCGATGGTTGGGCAGGAGCATTTAATTCTGGCATGGCGGTCTCCAAATCGTAAATATGGTCGTTGTGGATATTATGCGTTCAGGCGCGGGCTGCTGCCGGTCTTTCTCCTTGAACCGATCAGGGAGAGGATGCCACAGCCCAGGAGCCAGAGGGTTGCGGGCACTGGTACCGGGGTTATGCTGTCCGTGTCAGCCGTGAAAACAATTTTATTATTTGGTGCAGTTGTACGATCATATTTCGCAAGACCACCCCCGCCAAATGTCAGGGTGAGGGTGGCATAGAGGTCACCATAGACTGTTCCCTTATGGGCGACCGGATCCGAGAAGAGGAAGGTAACGGGTACCGGGTTGGTTCCAAGGGGATCTGCAATGAACCTGCCCAACTCGGAGCCGGGGGTTCGTTTGTCAGCACCGGTTCCTGTCCCATAAAATGAATCAAATACAACGTTTGCCCGTGGTCTTTCATTATTTGAATCCATGCCCATGCCCTGGATGGTCAGGGAGATAAGTTTGCTCGTACTGCTATTGGTGAGCGTCCAGTTGGAAAGATAGGTGTTGCCACCCTGAAACAATTGATACCCGTCAGAGACATAAGCCCGACCTGAGGTCGCGCCTGGTTGTGCGCCCAGGTATCCCCAGAATGCGTTCGAAGATGTGCCGTTTTCATAGTATGCAGTCACCTCCAGCCCATCCATCATTCCCCCGGTGACAGTATCGCGCACACTCGATACATTATACGTATAAGCCGAGCCAAATGCCGGGGAAGAGAGGAGAAGGATCGACAGCCCAACTGACAGGAAGAGTGCTCGTGTTTTCATTGCAAATACCCTAAATAAGTTTTCGGACCGCTACACAGACAGCACCGGGCCACTGTTCATATCACCCGCCAGAGATTTCCAGGCATAAGGGGAGTATCCGGCCTCGCGAACGTGCGGTTCTGCTGCTGGGTTAGACTTTTAGTTTCTGCTGAAAAAAACCACCGGTGTGTTCGAAGCGGTGCACTACCCCTCCTGCACAGCAAACTCTGGATCGGGCAGAAGCTCTTTGGTGATCTTGTTGTGTAAGCATGTACTAATTTTCACCTGGAATCAGGAGACTGGAGAAATCACTATCATTTTTTCCGTTTTTGTGCAATACATATCTGGCTTTTTTGTGAGACCGTTTATCTGCGCTCCGCGGGCACACATACTCCTCAGGGGACCTGGCAGCAGGCGAGTGAGTATGAAGGGTTGATAAGAATAAAGCAATTTCCGGGCCAACTTTTTCCGGGTTTGTTTTTTTCGAGCAATATCAGTGTTATCAGTTTTTGAGCCGGGTTTTTCGGTCACTTCGGAACCTGTTTTTTTCGTTTTTTTCGAGTGGATTTCCGGAAAGTGTCCGGATTGTCGGAAGTGGGCTGATAGAGGTGAACATGCCCTGGGGTAAACCTGGCGGGTCCCCCCCCTGTTCGCGGAGGCGCCATGGTGCCTTAAGTTCTTGTTGTTTCGTGGTAATCAGGAAAGCTGTCAAGACTTGTTCCGCGGCGTGGTGCAGGGAAACCCCTTTTGGGGTGGCAGGGGTCGGGTTTTCCTTTTTTCCGGAAACATCCATCCAGGGGTCTCTGAAGGGTTAGGGGTTATCGTGATATCGGTTGCCAGAACAGGTCTCTGCTGGGTATGGTTTTATCACTTCAGGTGTCAGGTCAGAATAACAATGCTCACCTATGATGAATAACTGAACCATGCAGACCTCCTCTTCAGTTCAGGAAACAGAACCCATGGGCCCGGAAAAGGGTGACCACGGGACTCGCCCTGTTGACTCTCAGGGAAATGCAACCCAGCGGGCCGGCCAGGTCGATCTCTCTGCTGCCCCGTCGTCCGGTCAGAGCGCCGACCCGCGGCCTCCCCTGCTGACCTGTCTCGAGACACTCCTCAGGCTCAAGGGCAGGAGTGTTTCAATCAGCGCGCTGCTTGCCTCGCTGCCCCTCAGCGGTCAGGATTTTTCACCCCATCTCTGTGTCCGGGCCGCGGAACAGGCTGGGATGAATGCCCGAATTCTCAAGCGGCCGGCCATAGCCCGGATCAACCCTCTGACTCTGCCGTGCATCCTTCTGTTAAAGGATGGCAACAGCTGCGTTCTGGGCGGGATACACTCGGACATGGCCGATGTGATCTTTGCCGAGACCCCGGACACCAGTCAGAGCGTTCCCCTGGAAACCCTGCAGCCGCTCTATACCGGCAAGGCGCTTTTTGTCCAGGCCAGGGGCCGTCTGGATGACCGGGCCAGTAAACTGCAACTGCTCAAGGGCAAGAGATGGTTCTGGGGCACGATCGGCCACTTTTATCCTCTCTATAAGCATGTCCTTCTCGCGAGTATTGTTATCAATATACTGGGTGTTGCCGGGCCGCTTTTTGTGATGAATGTCTATGACCGGGTGGTGCCCAACAATGCCCTTGAGACCCTCTGGGTCCTGGCGGTGGGGGTGTGCATTGCCTATGTCTTTGATTTTCTCCTTCGTCTGCTGCGCGGGTATTTCGTTGATATGGCAGGGAAAAAATCCGATGTTATCCTTGCCAGTCGTCTCCTGCAGCACGTTATGGCAATCAAGATGGACCATAAACCCGATTCCACCGGCTCCATGGTCAACAACCTGCGCGAATTCGAATCACTGCGTGAGTTCTTCAGTTCCACCACCCTTCTTTCCCTGGTGGATATCCCTTTTCTTGTGCTTTTTATTCTCCTGGTCTCCTTTATCGGCGGCCCGGTTGCCTATGCCCCTGCCATTGCCGTGCCGGTTGTCATTCTGGTTGGCGTGCTGATTCAGTTTCCATTTCAGCGGGCGATAGAAAAGGGTTTCAGGGAGTCGGCCCAGAAAAATGCCATTCTTGTCGAGGCGATCAACGGGCTTGAAACGATCAAGACCAGCACTGCCGAGAGCAGAGTCCAGGGGCGGTGGGAGAGCGTGGTGGGCATGAATGCCCGCTCTTCGGCCCAGGCAAAATCACTGGCAACCTTTTCCATCACCTTTTCACAGTTTGCCACCCAGCTGGTCAGTGTGGCGGTCATCGTCTGGGGAGTATTTCGGATCAAGGAAGGGGTTCTGACCATGGGCGGGCTCATCGCCTGCACCATCCTGGTCGGCCGGGCAATGGCCCCCCTGGGTGCGGTGGCGGCAATGCTGACCCGGCTGCAGCAGTCGCGCATGGCCCTCAAATCGCTCAACATGGTCATGGAGATCCCCAGCGAGAGGCCCGATGGCAGGGAGTATGTGCATCATGGTAAAATCGGCAGCAGCATCACATTTGACCGGGTCTCTTTTTCCTATCCCAGTTCCGAACTCAAGGCCCTGGATACCGTTACCCTGCACATCAGCGCCGGAGAAAAAGTTGGGATCATCGGGCCGATGGGATCCGGCAAAAGTACCCTGGGCCGCCTGATTCTCGGGCTCTACACCCCTGCCTCGGGCAGCGTCATGGTCGGCGGTCTGGATATCAGGCAGCTCGATGTGGCCGAGTTGCGGCAGAAAATCGGCTATGCATCGCAGGACAAATATCTTTTTTATGGCAGCATCAGGGAGAATATCGCCTTTGGCGCGCCTTTTGCTGATGATGCGGCCATTCTCTGGGCAGCAACCGTTGCCGGGGTCACTGATTTTGTACGAAATCACCCGGCCGGGTTCGGGCTTCAGGTCGGCGAGCGGGGCATGAACCTTTCCGGCGGCCAGCGTCAGGCGGTTGCCGTTGCCCGGGCCCTGGTCCGTGATCCTGATATTGTGCTTCTCGACGAGCCGACCAGCAGCATGGATACACTGATGGAGGCGCTTTTCAAGTCCCGCCTGGCCTCTGTTCTCAAACAGAAGACCCTGGTTGTTGTCTCGCACCGCCAGTCAATGCTCACGCTTGTCGATCGGTTGATTGTGATGGAAAAGGGCCGGGTTCTGGTGGATGGTCCCAGGGATAAGGTCTTGGAGTTCCTGAAAGAACAGAGGCAGCAGCATGTTCCGGGCCAGGCGTAATTTTAGGCGGGTGTCTGTCCGGAACGGTTTTTGTTCTGGATGAAAACCAGCTATTTCGGGAAGAGAGCAGAGTGAGCAGAAAAACAACGGATGCGGAATTTATGGACGAGGTGAGCAGCGCCCTGCAGCGCCACGGGAACTCCGCGGCCTATCTCCTCTCGTTTGCGGTCTGCCTGCTCGTTATCTGTTTTGTCGCCTGGGCCCATTACGCTGTTCTTGACGAGGTGACCCGGGGCAGCGGACAGGTTATCCCCTCCCGTCATGTTCAGGTCATCCAGCATCTTGAGGGGGGTATTCTCGAGGAGGTCATGGTTCGGGAAAACCAGATTGTCCAGCCGGGTGATATCCTTGTCCGCCTGAGCAATGAACAGGCTGCCAGCCATTATCGGGATTCTTTTTCCCAGTCAATGGAGCACCGGGCGTCCATTGCCAGGCTGGAGGCGGAGGTGAACGAGCAGGAACTCTCCCTGCCGGCCGAAATTGCCCGACATGACCCGCAGATCGTCATGGATCAGAAACAGATCTATGCGGCCCGCAAGGAGCAACTGCAGCTTGAGCTGAACATCCTCAACTCCCAGTACCAGCAGAAGATGCAGGAGATAGGCGGGATGGAGAGCAAGAAGGATCAGTTGGGAAAGAACCTCGAACTGGCCAGGGAGCAGGTGGCCATCGCCACCCCTCTTGTGGAGAAAAAATTATTTCCCAAGGTTGAGTATCTCTCCCTTGAGCGCGAGATCAATTCCATTACCGGTGAGATACAAAGCCTGGAATTGAACATCCCCCGCGCCGTTGAGGCGGCCCAGGAGATCAAGCGCCGCCAGGCGCAGCGCCGTGCCGAATTTAAATCAACGGCAGCGGCTGAACTGAACAAGAAGCGGGGCGAGTTGAAATCACTTCTCGAGGCGAATGTTGCCGGGCAGGACCGGGCAACCAGAACGGATGTCCGGTCGCCGGTCCGCGGCACGGTCAAGAAGATCTACATCAATACCCTCGGCGGGGTGGTCAAGCCCGGGGAGTCGATTCTGGAAATCATTCCCCTGGATGAAACCCTGCTCATCGAGGCGAAAATCCGGCCGGCGGATATTGCTTTTCTCCACCCGGGACAGAAATCCATGGTCAAAATCACTGCCTATGATTATGGCATATATGGCGGCCTGGAAGGGTTTGTCGAGCAGATCAGCGCCGATACTATTGAGGATGACCGGCGGGAAAAATTTTTCATGGTCAAGCTGAGAACCACAACCAATGCGATCAATTACCGGGGGGAAAAACTGCCCATCATTCCGGGGATGACCGCAAGCGTCGATATCCTGACCGGGAAAAAAACGGTTCTCGAGTACCTGCTGAAACCGATCATCAAGGCCAGGCAGAATGCCCTCAGGGAACGATGAGACCCGGCAGTGTCCATTTGCCGGGACTACCGTGGGGCACAAAAATAAGGATATTTTGAAGAATGAGGGTGATTTTTTAAGATGTTCTTAAACGATTCCAGGGCTTTTTCTTCTATGCCTCATATTGCTCACTCTCTCTTGCATGGCAGCCGCTGGAGTCGGTTGGTGATCGTCAGGGTGGTTTTATTATCATTGCTGCTGGCGGGTCTTGCCATGCCCGGACCGGGTCAGGGCAGTGAACAGGATGCAGGCGCGGGGGAGAAACGGATCCTGCTGCTTGATACCATTGAATTCAAGGGATCGCACAAGGTTCTGACCCAATGGCTCCGGATACTCGGCAGCGTCAAGGAGCAGGTGCGGGCCCTGAACAGCTGCGGATCGGCCTCTGGGGGGTGTCCTCCCGGCGCGGCCAGCTGGCAGGAGTTGATCGCCCAGGCGCGTTCCCTGAAAGGGTTCGAGCAGTTGAAATTCGTCAGCCGCTATGTGAATAAATGGCCCTACCGGCTTGATATGGATGTCTACGGGGTTGGTGATTACTGGGCGACCCCCCAGGAGTTTCTCAAACTCTCGGGGGATTGCGAGGATTACAGCATCACCAAATATTTTGTCTTTAGGGAACTGGGGTTTGCCCCCGGCCAGCTGCGGGTGGTGATTGTCCGGGACACCATCAGGAATATTGCCCATGCGGTGCTGGCGGTGTACCTCGATGAGACTATCTATATCCTTGATAATTTGACTGATGGCGTCTTTGAGCACACCAGATACAAACATTATGTTGCACAGTATTCATTCGATGAGTTGAGCCGTTGGGCACATATTCCATTGAAGAAATAACGACAGAGCAGAGCGAGGGGAAAATGGACAAGCAGATCATAAAAGCAGCCCTGGGCCACGAAATTGAGTCACCTGCCGGCCTTAAGGCCAGAGTCTTTCAGGTGGGCATACCTTTACTCATCATCCTGTCTGCCGCGGCATTTTTCCTGGTCAGGCTGAACATAGCCGACCGGACCCGCGAACTGGAAAAGGCCACGGAAAAACGGGTTGAGTTGCTGGCCAATAGCCGCGCGGAGGTCATTTCCACCTGGCTCGCCGGTCTTGCCGCCCAGGGCGACCGGATTATCCAGTCCGAGATATTCCGCCTCTATGCCGCGGAAATCGATCTCCACGAGGAAGACGTCTCGATCATCGTTAACCAGCATCTGTACCCGCAGCGAATGGCGGAAGGGGTGGGCGATGGCCTTGCCGAGCAGCTGCCGATGATGACCAACCTGCTCAGCGAGTTTGTCCAGTACTCCGGTTTTCTCGATGGCCGGGTCATCAATCGCAACGGCCAGTCTTATATTGCCACCGACAGCTCCACCATCGCCCTTTCTGCCCGGCAGAAAGATCTGGCCCAATCGGTGTTCAGCTCCCGCGAGATCCGTTTCGCGCCCCTGCGGTCGACCAGCAAGGGGATGGTGCTCGATATCTATCTGCCGATCCTGCCGCCGCATGGCGCCACCGACAATCCCTCGGATCCGGTGGCCGTACTCATGCTGTCAAAGATCGTTGCCCAGAAAATGGACGAGCTTCTCGCGGTCTCCCCGCTTTTTCAGGAGGGAGAGCGCGCCCGGTTGGTTCAGGTTGATGACGGGGTCTTTCATGAGATTGTCCCCTGGGCCCCATCCGGCCTCCTGGAGATAGAGGCGATTGAGCTCAATGACCAGGGGCGGATGGCCTACGGGGTCCGCCGGTCGGTGCAGGGCGATACCATGGTCTATTCCCTGGGCCAGAAGGTCCCGGAGCTTGACTGGTGGGTTGTCCAGGAAACCGACTATGAGAGCGCAAACGGGCCGCTCAGGCAATACCGGCGGAGCTTTGTGGCCATCGCGGTTCTTGGCCTGGTGGCCCTGGTTCTTCTTCTGGGTGCTGCCTGGTGGCGGTTGATCGGTGTGGAGAACAAAAAGATTGCCGTGACATTCAAGGAGCTTGCCGGTCAGATTGAAAACCAGCGCCAGTTCCTGGACAGCATCAATTCGACTATTACCGACTACATCGGCTTTAAGGATCATGCCGGCAATTACCAGTATGTCAATCCGGCCTTTGCCCGGGCGGTAGACAGCGAGATGGAGAGTATCATCGGCTCGGATGACCGCGCCGTTTTCGGCTATGACACCGCGAAAAGGCTTCAGGTAAGCGATGAACAGGTCCGGCAGAAGAAGGAGCCGGTCACGGTCAGCGAAAAGATCTATCTTCTTTCCAAACTCCATTACCTGATGATCACCAAGATCCCCTTTGTCGATTCTGCCGGCGAGATCACCGGTATTGTTTCGGTCTTTACCGATATTACCCATCTGGTGGAGGCCCAGGAGAAAAATGAGCGCACCATCAGGCAGACAATCAACGCCTTTGTCAAGACCATAGAGATGAAGGATCCCTATCTCGCCGGCCATTCCAGAATGATGAGCGTTGTCTCAAAGGCCGTGGCCAAGGAGCTTGGCCTTGACGGGCAGGAGCAGGCCACGGTGGAACTGGCAGCCTATCTTTCCCAGGTCGGCAAGGTCTTTGTCGACCAGGCGATCCTGTCAAAACCGGGCCAGCTGACCGATGCCGAGAAGCTGGAAATGCAGAAACACGTGCAGTATACCGAGGATATCCTCCGGGACATCGAGTTCGAACTTCCAGTCTCGGAAACCATCTGCCAGATGAATGAAAACAGTGACGGCAGCGGTTATCCCCAAGGTCTCAAGGGCGATCAGATTCGGGTGACGGCAAAGGTCCTTGCCGTGGCCAACAGTTTCTGCGCCATGAGCCGGCCGCGCTCCTACCGCTCCGCCCTGGCTCCCAGGGAGGCCATCGAGATCCTGGCAAAAGACAGCACCAGGTATGATCCGGCGATTGTTGGCGCCCTCAAGGTGTTTATCTCATCGCCGGGGGGCGAGAAGCTCTTGTCCTGATCTTTGCTGGAAACGGGTTCGTGTGCCCGTCCGGGACACCAGCGGACGGGCCGGAGATCTTTTCGCAGGTGACGGAACCGGACCTCTCGGTGCAGGGTGCGTTTGATTTCGCGCAGGTGTTTCCCGCGATATCAAATCTGCGCCAGATTTCTGCCTGTTTCCAGGTTCACACAGAGCGGTACGTCCAGAGTCATGACTGATTCCATCGCCGTTTTAACCACTTCCCTGGTTGTATCCACCTCGTTCTCAACCACCTCGAATACCAGCTCATCATGGATCTGAAGGAGCATTCGGGCGGTGAGCCCGGCCTCTTTTAAGGCCTGATCCGCCTTGATCATCGCCAGCTTGATGATATCTGCGGCAGTGCCCTGAATCGGGGTGTTGATCGCGGTGCGTTCGGCAAACTCCCGGCGCTGGCGGTTGCTGCTGTTGATATCCGGCAGGAAACGGCGGCGGTTCAGGAGGGTGGTGACGTAGCCGTCCGCCCGCGCCTTTTCAACGATATCGGTCATGAATTTCTCCACTCCGCTGTAATGGGCAAAATAGCGGTCAATAAAGGTCTGGGCCGAGTTCCTGCTCACATTCAACTGGCCGGCGAGGCCAAAGCTGCTCATGCCGTAGACGATGCCGAAATTGATGCTTTTGGCCACTCGCCGCATATCCGGGGTGATTAAAAGGGGTGAGACCATGAATATTTCCGCAGCGGTCCGGGCATGGATATCGCCGCCGGTGCGGAAGGCCTCGAGCAGTGCCGCATCCTGGGAATAATGCGCCAGCACCCGGAGATCGATCTGGGAATAGTCGCCGGCCAGGAAGAGGTGGCCGGGCCGGGCGATAAAGGCCTCGCGGATTCGCTGCCCCTCAGCGGTGCGGATCGGGATATTCTGGAGATTGGGATTGCTGCTGCTCAACCGCCCGGTGGCCGTGACCGTCTGGTTGAACGAGGTGTGGATCCGGCCGGTTTCCGGGTGGATCTGTGATGCCAGCCTGTCGACATAGGTATTCTGCAGTTTGGCCAGATTGCGGTAGGACATGACCAGGCGGACAATCTCCACATGGCCGAGTTTTTCCAGGACCTTGGCGTCAGTGGAATAGCCGGTCTTGGTCTTGCGGCCGTGGGGCAGGCCCATTTTTGCAAAAAGAATCTCTCCCAGCTGACCCGGCGAATTGATATTAAAGGTGGTCCCTGCCTGCTGGTAAATATCCTTTTCCAGTTCAGTGAGTTCTCGGGCAAACTCCGCGGACAGGCCCTGGAGGATTTCCGGATCAATCAGAATACCTTCCCGCTCCATCCCGGTCAGTATCGGCACCAGCGGCATTTCCAGCTCGAGAAAGAGCTCAAGCAGGTTTTCCCGGTCCAGTTTCGGCTGAAAGAGTTCCCAGAGGAGGCAGGTTGCGTGGACATCCTCGCAGGAGTAATTTTTTGCCGCTTCAGGGGCCACCCGGACAAAACTGTCCTCCCGCTTATCGCCTTTGGTCACCTCCTTGAATGTGGTCAGGGAAAGATCGAGGTTTTCGCGGCTCAGATCATCGAGGCCGTGGGAGCGCCGGGATGGATCAAGGAGGTAGGAGGCGATCATCGTGTCCCAGAGTGGTCCTTTGACCTGGATATTTTTAGATAAAAAGACGCTCAGGTCAAATTTGAGGTTATGCCCGACCTTGGGCAGATCCGGGGCTTCCAGCAGGGGTTTGAGCAGGGCGAGAGCCTGTGCCTCGTCGAGCTGGCCGGGCAGAAGGGTGTTGTTATCATCGCAATGGCCGATCGGTATGTACCAGGCCGCTTTGGCGCCGGCGCAGAGGGAGACGCCGACAAGCCTGGCGGTCAGGGGGTCAAGGGAGGAGGTCTCGGTGTCAATGACCAGATAGTTTTCTGCCGAGAGCTCGCGGGTGATCCTTTTCAGTTCGTCAATGTCCCGGACCAGGGAAAAACCGGCCTGGGAGACGGGCTCCGCCGGCACCTCGGACTTGAGCAGCCGGGTGAATTCCAGTTCGGTATAGAGGGATTTGAGCAGTTCGGTGTTCGGAGCCCCCTGGCTGTATGCCGAGGATTCCCGGGGCACCGGCGCATCTGTTTTCAGCCGGATCAGCTCCCGTGAGAGAAAGGCCGCATTGCGGTTGGCGGCAAGATTTTCAGTGAGTTTTTTCTTGCCCAATTGGTCAAGATTGTTGAAGATGCCTTCAAGGGAACCGAATTCGTTAATCAGTTTTTCCGCGGTCTTGGGGCCCACCCCCGGAACTCCGGGCACATTGTCGCTGGAATCGCCGATCAGGGCAAAGAGGTCAAGGAGGTGTTGCGGGCCGACATTGTACTTGGCATGGACGGCATCCGTGTCATAGAGCATGTCCCGCATCGGTTCCCACAGGGTGATGGAGTCTGATACCAACTGGAAGAGGTCTTTGTCACCGGAAACGATAACCACCGGATGGCCGGCCCGGGAAAGGGCCAGGGCGGCGGAGGCGATCAGGTCGTCGGCCTCAAGGCCTGGTTGTTCCATGGAGGGGATGTTGTAGGCCTCGACCACCTTTTTAATGTATGAGATCTGCGGGATGAGGTCGTCGGGCATTGGCGGGCGGTTGGCCTTGTAGTCGGCATAGGCCTCATGGCGGAAGGTCGGTCCCTTGGCATCCCAGGCCACGGCAATAAACCTGGGTGATTTGTCCCGCAGCACCCGGAGCAGAATATTGGTAAAACCGAAAACCGCATGGGTCGGCAGCCCGCTGCTGTTGGAGAGAGGGGCGATGGCATGATAGGCCCGGTAGATATAGGCGCTGCCGTCGATGAGATAGACTGGCTCTGCGGTCATGGTGTGGTCCCTGCTGTTAGAATTTTCATGACACCCGGGGGCGCGGGTGACAGGTTTGGATCGTATCCCCGGAACGAGGTTGGTGTCCAGCCCTTTCCGGTCTGTGGCGTTGGGCTCATGTGCGCGGGCAGCAGCCGATGGCTCTGCCTGCGGAATTATTATGGCGTGTGACTTAAAAAAATGCGGAGCGTGTTATGGCCTCAGAACCCATTGGAATCATTCTACTCAACCTCGGCGGTCCGGAAAAGCCCGAAGACGTTGAGCCTTTTCTCTATAATCTTTTTTCCGACCGCAAGATCATCCGTCTCGGGCCCTGGTTCATGCAGAAGCCCTTGGCCCGGCTCATTGCCAGGCGGCGTGCCCCAAAGAGTCGTGCCGCCTATGGGATGATCGGCGGCGGTTCTCCCCTTGCCCGGATAACGGCGGATCAGGGAATGGATCTGGTTGAGCATCTGTCAGGACAAGGTGATTTCCGGGTGGTGATGGCGATGCGGTACTGGCAGCCGACTGCCGTGGATGCCATCAAACAACTCCGCTCCCAGGGGGTGCATCGGGCCGTGGCCCTGCCCCTGTATCCTCATTATTCCGTGGCCACCACCGGTTCCTCCCTGGACGACCTGCGGCAGGCCGCCCGGGTTTTTCCTGGTTTTGAGCTGGCCGAGATCGAATCCTGGCCGGTCCAGCCGAGCTATATCGACTGCCTGGCCGCAAAGATCTGTAAAGGATTGGATGGGCTGGCAGCGGAACAGGCCACCGTGGTGTACAGCGCCCATAGCCTGCCGAAGAAGTTTATTGATGAGGGAGACCCCTATCTTGACCAGATTCTTGCCACCATTGCCGCCGTGGAAGCGAAGACCAAGGTGCCCGGGGTCGTCGGTTTTCAGAGCAGAAGCGGCCCGGTGGAGTGGCTGTCCCCCTCCACTCCCGAGGTCATGGAGCGGCTCGCGGGCGAGGGATGCCGTTTTATTCTGATGGTGCCGGTCAGTTTTGTTTCCGACCATGTCGAGACCCTGTACGAAATCGATATCATGTACCGGGAGCAGGCGGAAATGCTCGGTATCCGCCTTGCGCGGACCGAATCACTGAACCGCGATCCTCTCTTTATACGTTCACTGGGAGAACTGGTTGTCGAGCGGGCCCGTCAGGCACGGTGGCTTGCGGGGTCGGGTCAATAACCACTGTTTCGCGAGGATCAGGGATTCGCGGCCAGCCGTTCTCCGGGGAAGATATACTGGGGGGTGGTCGGCATTACCAGGGCCGTTGCCGTGGTCGGGGTAACGGTGATCACCCGGACAACCGCCTGGCGGCTCTTCTGATCGGTAACATAGAGCGCATCGCCGGAAACAACCCCGTCCTCTTCCCCGCGGTCGATATAGACGATATCCCGACCGGCGGCGACATTGCGCATGGAGTGGATTGCAATGATTGTTGCGCTCAGGTTGCTGTGAAAAGTCCCCTGGTCGGCCGGCGGCAGCATTGGTCGTTCCGGAACCGGGCCGAGGTGGTCACTGGCCTGAATGTGGTGAAAGGTCTCCACTACCCGGGCGGTATGGGCAGTGGATCCGGTGGAGATGACTTCCACTACCCCCACTTCCATTATCAGGTTGCCGTACGAAGTCCAGGAGAGCCAGCCTCCATCGGGGTGGCGGACCCGGCCCAGGTCGCGGTACACTCCATAGCGTTGGCCGTCAACAGCCCCGGGAAGCGAAATGGTGAGGATCTCTTCTGACCCGGCAAATTTCCAGTTATCCCGTCCTGTTACCGTGCCGTAAAAGGCTGGTTTCTCTATCACTGCCCCGATTCCCGGGGCAACCGGTGTTCCCATGGTCATTGATCCGGCATCGCCGGCAAAAAGAACCTGGTTAGGCCCTCCGGGCTCACCGGACAATTCTCCGAGATCCATTGTGGGCGGTTCAGGTGTCTGGGGCGCGGGCTCTTCAACCGGCGCAGGTGCGGGAGGAGGAGCGGCGGCAACTGTTTGCTTTTCAGCGCAGGGGACCCGTATCTGCTGCTTTGGATAGATCAGATTGGGGTTTTTGATTTCAGGATTGTTTTTCCAAATCCGCGGCCAGAGCAACGGGTCCCGGAGATAGGTGGTGCTGATGTGCCAGAGGGTGTCGCCCTTGACCACATGATGGATGCACTGGTTTTCGTTGCAGGAAACGCTGTCGCCGGGCAGGGCGATGAGCTGTCTGGGGTAGATGAGATTGGGGTTGTCAATGGCCGGGTTATTTTTCCATATCCGGGGCCATTGCCTGGGGTCCTGAAGGTAGGAGCCGCTGATGTGCCAGAGGGTGTCGCCCTTGACCACCTGATGGGTGCACTTTTCGTCGGCAGCCCGGGTGACGTGGGCAAGTGCGGCGGTGACCGAGATCATGATCAGGAATATGAAGAGAGATTTATTCTTCATGTCATGCTCCTATTCCGGATTATTCAAGATACCCGCGGGTATTCCGCCTTGCGAGAAAAGATCGATTTTCCGGGCATCCACGGGTTAATAAACTGAAAAGATAATGGTTTTTTTAAAAAAATGCTCATTATTTTACTTGAAATCGACGCATCCGGATATTCATCAGCAGGCCTAATCCGAGCATTGTGGTCAGAAGTGAAGATCCTCCGTAGCTGAAGAGCGGCAACGGAATGCCGACCACCGGCAGAAGTCCCATGACCATCAGAAGGTTGACAATCGCCTGCCAGAAGATGAGTGAGACTATGCCAAAGGCGAGCAATACCCCGAATTTGTCCCGTGAACTGAGGCCGATGTTCAACCCCCAGAGGATCATGAAAAAGTAGATGGCAAGAAAGAGGAGGCAGCCTGCGAATCCCCACTCCTCGGCCCAGACGGAAAAGGCGAAATCGGTATGCCGTTCCGGCAGGAAATGAAGATGGCCCTGGGTTCCCTTGAGATACCCCTTGCCCAGTTTCAGGCCACTGCCCACCGCGATTTTTGATTGCATGATATGGTAGCCGCTGTTCATCGGATCCGCCTCGGGGTTGAGAAAGGTCTCGATCCGCAGGCGCTGGTATGGTTTCAGGAAAAATTTCCAGCCAATGGGAATCGCGGCAAGGCAGAAGCCGATCAGGGTGGCAAGGGTCGACCAGCGCAGCTTGACAAAGATGGTCATGGAGACAAAAATCGCCACCAGCATCAGGGAGGTCCCGAGGTCCGGCTGCTTCATGATAAGAAGAAAGGGGAAAAAGGTCAGCGCGGCCGGTACGAACAGCTCCTTGAGGGTGAATCCCTTGCCGGTATCCTTGCGGTAATAGTAGCTGGCAAGGGTGATGACCAGCACCAGCTTGGCAGGTTCCGAGGGCTGGAGGCGGAAAAAACCGAGATTGATCCAGCGCTGACTCCCGGAAATGGTTGACCCGACCACCAGGGCGGCGACGAGAAGGGCAAGGGCAATGAAGTAGAGTGGATAATTCCAGAGGATCAGCTTCCGGTAGTCAAAACTGATCATCGCCAGGATGAGACCGAATCCGAAGATGGTGAAGTAGAGCTGCTTGTAGAAGGCGGCCGATGCCGAACCGCTGCCGGTTGAGCTTGAACTGTACAGGTTTATCAGGGCCATGGCCGACACGGTCAGCACCGTGCCAAGCATTATCCAGTCGAAATTAAAGAGCAGTCGTCGGTCAAAACGGAACATCGGCAGCCTCTTTTTTGTTAATCTGTGACCACGGTCGCCGGGGCGGGCGGGGGGGTGATATTGAAATACCATGCCAGGATCTTGCGGGCGATCGGCGCGGCAGCGGAGCCGCCATGGCCCCCGTGTTCCACGAGAACGGTTACTGCTATTTCCGGGTTTTCCGCTGGCGCATAACAGGTGAACCATGCATGGTCCCGATATTTAAAGGGAATGTTTTTTTCATCAACATCCTTGAATTTGGCGAGTCGGACCACCTGGGCGGTGCCGGTCTTGCCGGCAACCGTGATTTCATTGAACCGCGCCGCCTGTCCGGTCCCGTGCGGTTTGTTTACCGCGTCCTCCATTCCCTTGCGGATCAGTTTGATCGTCTGGCTGTTGCCGTGGACTCTGCCCTCGGCGATCGGGGTGAAGACCCGTTCGGCGCCGGCGGGTCCTCCCTGTATTTTTTCAATCAACTGCGGGCGGTAGAGGGTGCCGCCATTGGCCAGGGCCGCGGTCATCAGGGTGACCTGGAGCGGGGTTGTCAGGGTGAATCCCTGGCCGATGATAATGGAGAGGTTTTCACCTTTCTGCCAGGCCTGTTTCTTTACCCTCTTTTTCCACTCGGCGGTTGGGATCAGGCCGCTTTTTTCATGCTCAAGTTCAATGCCGGTAATTCGCCCCATGCCGAAACTTTCGGAATATTTGGCCAGTACATCGACATTGATTCGCTGGGCAATCTGATAAAAATAGACGTCACATGACTCTGCCAGGGCCCTGTTCAGCTGCACGGTCCCGTGGCCGCTTTTCTTCCAGCACCCGTAACGGCGGTTGCCGAACTGGAGGGACCCGGAGCAGTAGAAAGCGGTATCCGGGGTCACTATTCCCTCGGTAAGCCCGGCCAGGGCGGAGATCATTTTAAAGGTCGATCCCGGCGGGTACTGGCCCATGATCGGTTTGTTGATCAACGGACGCAGGGGATCTTCCAGCAGCGCCTTCCAGTTTTCCTGAGAGATTCCGCCGATGAACTGTTCCAGGGACATGGTCGGGGTGCTGGCCAGGGCCAGGATCCGGCCGGTGTTTACTTCCATGACCACCACCGCGCCCGCCTTGTCCCCCATCGCCTTTTCCGCCTCGGTCTGGAGATCGAGATCAAGGGTCAGCTGGATATCTGATCCGGGAAGGGCTCCTATCCCCTTGAGGCGCCGTTGTTCAAATCCCTGGGCGTCAACCTCCATGAACTGCTTTCCCTTTTCCCCGCGCAACGTGCTTTCAAAGATTTTTTCAATCCCCATCTTGCCGATCTCGTCGGTCTGGTCGTAGTTATCGTCCTGTTTATCCTTGAGTTCTTCCTTGTTGATCTTGCCAAGGTAGCCGATGACATGGGCGGAGCGGTCCTGGTGGAGGTACTCGCGGATGGGCAGGGCCATGATCCGGATGCCGGGAAGTTCGAGGTGGTTGTTTTCCGTGACCGCCAGGGTCTGCCAGGGGATATCCTCCATCAGGGTTATGGGGATATGTCTGGGCAGGTCTGATGCCTTGCGGATCCTGTCGAGCAGCACCGTGATGTCCTCGCCGGTTATCCGGGCAAGGTTTTTGAGCATGGAGTCCGGGTCAGGGGTGTCATCCTTGTTCCAGACGATGTTGAAGGAGGGACGACTGGTGACCATGACCTGGCCCTTGCGGTCAAGGATATTGCCACGGGATGCCGGGATATTGAGGACCCGGACCCGGTTGGTTTCCGATAACTGTTCATAGTTCGAGCCACGGTGAATCTGCAGGTACCAGAGGCGGGCAATGATCAGGGCGAGCAAGGTGATGACGATCATGGCCGCAATGTCGGTCCGACGTTTCAGGGTCGAAAGCTCATCCTCGTCGACCCGGTAAATCCGGGCGTCAAGACGCTTTCTCTTGAATTCCGGTCCGGTCCGCGGGTTTTTTTTACCGGAGTTGTGATGGATGTTGGCCGGCAGGAACCGGTGTGGTTTGAAAGATTTCATGCCGCAGAGTTTTCGGGTCAGTTCCGAAAGCGATTCTCCCTTTTTTTTCTTTTGAACAGCCGCCATCGGGGCTGATGGACGGCCGATTTTTCCCAGCAGAGGTCAAAGAGGCTGAAAAAGGGCATGGTCAGGATGGCGACCAGCAAGGTTCTTACCAGCACCGCGTCCCATGTCCATTGGGGTTGACTGCCATCGCCCAGGAGCATGGCGGCAATGAAAATACCCCCACAGGTCAGCAGATAGGCGACAGCCACTATCGGCGCCTGGTAGAACGTCTCGTTAACCGCGACAAACCGGTATATCCCTTTGAGGACAAAGAAGATGAGCAGATAGGTGATCGGGAAAAGACCGAGATATATTCCCGAATAGACATCACTCAGAATGCCGAGCAGGAAGGCCACTGACGCCCCGGGAATAACGCCCATTCGCGAGGGGATAAAGACGATGAGCAGGAAGAGAAACTCCGGTTTGCCGAGCCAGGCCGGCAGCATCGGTATGAGTGACGTCTGCAGCACCAGAAGGAGGGCTCCGATGATGAGAAAGACAACAACTGGCATGGCTGGAGGTAGTCCCTATGGGGTCAGAGTGTTTTTCTTCATGATGATGAGCACATTTTCCAGCTTGGAGAAATCAGTTGTCGGCTCAACGTCGATTTCCCGAAACATCCCGCGCTGGTCCTTGTAGATCCGGGAGACCGTTCCAACGGACAACCCCTGGGGGAAAATCCCGCCCTGCTCGGAGGTGACAACCAGGTCGCCGAGGACCACGTCTTCATTTTTAAGAACATAATGAAGCTCGTAGAGCCCGTTGCCCTGGCCCTTGAGAATGCCCCTGGTCCGGGTCCGCTGAAGCATTACGTCGATTGCGCTGTTGGGATCGGTGGCAAGAAGAATCTTTGCGTAACTGGGTGAGGTGCCGAGAACCTGGCCGACGATCCCGGTTGAGGTTGCCACCGGCATGCCCTTCAGTACGCCGTCGTTGCTCCCCTGATCAACGATTACGGTGCGAAACCAGATGGAGGGGTCCTTGCCGATGATCTGTGCGGACAGAGTCGGCACGGGAAGCGCTTCCTTGAACTGAAGAAGCCTTTTCAGGCCCTCGTTGGTCGCGGCTGCCTCGCGGTATTCGATATTCTGCTTCCAGGCCTTCTGGAGCTCGTCCTTGAGCTGTCTGTTTTCCTCGCGCACATTGATCAGGGCGGTGTAATCGTCGGTCATCGCGCTGAAAAACGTGGTGGCCCGGGCAATAACGGATTGGGCCGGCCCGATTATTTCCAGCAGGAATTTATGGGATGAGCCGAATTCTTTCCGGCCCACCGTGGAGACAACCAGGATAAAGAGAATAGAGAGCACAAGACCGAAAATGATGAGGGCGTAATTGTGCTGTTTCTTTCCGCCCTTTTTGTTCCTCATGGTTTTTTTCCTCCCAATGGAGGGCTGGCTGAAAAAGGAATGCTGCCGGAGGTGTCAACAGGGCAAGGACATGGCGCGGCGTAGGAGATCGTGGTCTGCGTCACCAGTTGATCATAACCTCCTTGAGGATGTCGATATTGTCCAACGCCTTGCCGGACCCGAGAACAACAGAGGACAGAGGGTCGTCGGCAATAATGATCGGCAGGCCGGTTTCCAGGTTGAGTCGCCGGTCCAGATTGCGGAGAAGGGCCCCGCCGCCGGTGAGGACGATTCCCTGATCGACAATATCGGCTGATAACTCCGGAGGGGTCAGCTCCAGGGCCATTTTTACCGCATCAACAATGGCGTCAACCTGTTCGGCTATTGCGGTGCGGATCTCAGCGGAATTGATGGAAAGGGTTTTGGGTACCCCGGAAACCAGGTCCCTTCCCTTGATATCCATGGTCAGGTAGGGTTCCTCGGGCATGACGTCGCCAATGGTGATCTTGATCTGTTCGGCCGAGCGCTCCCCGATCGCCATATTATGTTTACGCTTTATATACTGGAGTATGGCCTCGTCCATCTTGTCGCCCGCAACGCGCACTGACTTGGTGTACACGATGCCGGCCAGAGAAATAACCGCCACCTCGGTGGTGCCTCCGCCGATATCAACGACCATGCTGGCGGTGGGTTCGGTAATCGGCAGGCCGGCGCCAATGGCAGCGGCCATCGGTTCTTCGATAAGATAGATGGCGCGGGCGCCGGCAGACTCAGCAGACTCCTTGACCGCCCTCTTTTCAACCTGGGTAATTCCCGAGGGGACGCTTATTATGATCCGGGGGTGGACAAAGGTCCGGCGGTTATGGACCTTGTTGATGAAGTAGCGGAGCATTGCCTCGGTTACCTCGAAGTCGGCAATCACCCCGTCCTTGATCGGCCGGGTGGCAACGATATTTCCCGGGGTGCGGCCCACCATCATCTTGGCCTCTTTGCCAACGGCCAGGACCTTGTTTACCCGGCCATCGGTCCGGATCGCGACAACCGAGGGCTCGCGCAGGACGATGCCCTTTCCTTTCATATAGACAACAGTGTTGGCCGTTCCAAGGTCAATGGCAAGATCATTGGAAAGCCAGCCCAGAAGTGTGTTCAGCGGGGAAAACATACATTCGCCCTTTATCGTGTTGATTTTTTGGATGTTTAAATGGAGAGAAGCGCGGTGCTCCTCAGTTGCTGGTCCCTACTGTTACATTTCGGAAAAGAGGGGTTACTCTAACAGAGTATCCTGGTGTTGGCAAGTGATATGGCATGATTCCGGCCGGCGTGAAAAGAAAAAAACTTGACACTACGGCGATGATCATGGTATCCAAGGCCTGTTTTTAAGGGAGCAGGCTTTGCCCGCGTCATCGCCTGCCCCACTTTATGGAATGGGGCTATAGCTCAGCTGGGAGAGCGCTTGAATGGCATTCAAGAGGTCAGCGGTTCGATCCCGCTTAGCTCCACCAATCAGATTTAAGACCTCGCTCGAGGTTTTATCAAGGTTTCTTTAGGGAGGGCCTGGCAGGTTTTTCCTATTAGCAAACATCCTCTGCTGTCCTGGTTAAGAAACGGCCTTCTTCCGGCAGCAGAGGTTTTTTTTCAGGTGCAAGCAATGGCAGCGCAGAAAAGCAATCAAGATGGCACCATTCAACCTGTCCCGGTTTCCGATGACGCGATTCTCAAGGTTGCCAAGGAGATCGTGGTCAAGTTCATCGAGGTGGGGCGGCTTTCACCCGGTAATTTCGACGAAACCTTCAAGGAAATCTATCGATCGATTCGCGATACCGTGCGTTCCTGATCGTGTTCCCTTCTTTCCGCGGCAGATCCTTTTCAATGGGGCGCTGAACCAACAATGGATATTCCGTCGCTTCCGCCACCCCTTCTCGACCCTTCCTTGAATCATATCCCCGGCCAGGTCCGCCATGTTCATTTCATGGGCATCTGCGGCACCGGGATGGGCGCGCTTGCCGGGATGCTTCATGAGAGGGGGTTTCGGGTAACCGGTTCCGACGAGCATGTCTATCCTCCGATGAGTGTTTTTCTCGAGAATCTCGGCATTCCGGTGACAAGCGGGTATGGCGGCGGCAATCTTGAGCCCAGGCCCGACCTGGTAGTGGTGGGAAACGTCATTGGCAGAAAAAATGCAGAGGCCATCGCCCTGGCGGAGCTGGCCATTCCCTATGTCTCCTTTCCCCAGGCGGTTAACCGGTTTTTTCTGCCAGGCAAAATGTCTCTGGTGGTGACTGGAACCCATGGCAAGACCACGACATCTTCCCTGCTCGCTACCCTTTTGAAAGAGGCAGGCCATGAGCCCGGGTTTATGATCGGCGGTCTGGTCCAGGCGTTCGGCAGAAATTTTAATCTCAATGACGGCCCCTATTTTGTCCTTGAGGGCGACGAGTACGATACCGCTTTTTTTGACAAGGGCCCGAAGTTCCTCCACTACCGCCCTGATATCGCCATCATCACCTCAATCGAATTCGATCACGCTGATATCTATGCCGACCTTGAGGCGGTAAAGAAATCCTTTGCCCGGCTGGTGGCGATCATGCCTGCCAGCGGCTTGATTGTCGCCTGTTTCGATGATCCCGTTGTCCGTGAACTTGTTGCCGATGCTCCCTGTGAAGTGCAGGGGTACGGGGTGTCCGGAAACAGCGCCTGGCAGCTTGCTGGTCTTTCGGTCCAGCCAGGGGCCACATCATTCACCGTCACCCATAATGGCGCCGAGTATGGCCGGTTTGTCAGCACCATGCCCGGCCGTCACAATGGCCTGAATGCCCTTGCGGTTATTGCGGTGCTTCACCGGCTCGGGATTGGCGCCGATGCCGCTGCCCGTGGCCTTGCCGCTTTTCCGGGGGTCAAGAGGCGGCAGGAGGTGCGCGGCGAGATCGGCGGAATCACGGTAATTGATGATTTTGCCCACCACCCCACCGCGGTTGCCGAAACCCTGGCTGCGCTCCGCGAGGCGTATCAGGGCCGCCGCCTGGTGGCGGTCTTTGAGCCCCGCACCAATACCAGCATGCGCAATGTATTTCAAAAACGCTATGTGGAGTGCTTTGACGCTGCCGACCGGGTGATTGTCAGAGAGCCGCCCGCCCTGCATAAGGTGACTCCCGAGGAACGTTTCTCCAGCGCGCTGCTGGTTGCTGACCTTGTGCAGCGCGGTGCTGACGCCCATTATTGTGAAAACACTGATTCCATTCTTGTTTTACTGCGGGAAACCTCCCGTCCAGGAGATGTGATCGCCATTCTTTCCAACGGCGGGTTTGACAATATTCATGTCCGGCTGCTGGACTTGTTTGCCGCCGCCATGTCCCAAACCGGATGAATTCCCGGGTAATGTCCTGAAAGAATAAATATAATCAATGCTTTCCATCAGCAGCAAAAGTATCTACGGAATCAGCGCCATGCTTGCCCTGGCAGAGAACCATGGCGTGGGGTATCTTCCCTTGAAGGAGATATCTTCTTCCGGGAATATCCCGCATCAGTACCTGGAGCAGATTTTCAACCGCCTGGGCAAGGCGGGGCTGGTCCGAAGTGTCCGCGGCAAGAATGGCGGGTATCAGCTAGCGGCTGACCCGGAGGCGATTACGGTTCTTGATATCGTCATGGTTCTTGAGGGCGGTATTGATCTTTTCCCGCCCGGTGAAAGCGCGCAGCCCGATGTGGTTGCCGAGATATTTACCCGCGCCCAGGAATGCCTTAAAAAAAATCTTTCCGTATCCCTTGCGGATATGGCTTTAAGGCGGCAGGCGATTCAGGACACTCTTGTCTTTGATATTTAGTTTTCATCCGGAAACGCCACTTTTAAAAAATCTCGGTGTCGATCCGCGGAAGTATGTGCTCGCCGTACTCCAGTACGCCTCTGCATACTTCCTTGATCTCCTTGATCTTTTCTCCCTCGCAGTTGTCCCGTCTCCCCATAGCGATTTTTCCGCCACCGCGCCCTTGTCGCGGGCCCTGGTTTTCCTTTTTTTTCATTTTTTTGTTGACGGGTTTTTCTTTTCCGTTTATATCTTGATAAAACTGATCTGAATGGTCAAGATTAAGGCGCGTCACTTTTTGAGGGCAGGAAGATGAATGGTATAATAATTACGGTTAATGGAAAAAATTATGAGGTAGATGGTGCGGACACCACCATCTCCCGGCTTCTGGAGTTGTGTCAGGTGGAGTCTCCGGAGATGGTGGCGGTGCAGTGTAACGGAACCTTTGTCGCCAGGGATGCCTATGATTCCACGACACTTGTTGCGGGTGATGATGTGGAGTTTCTCTTTTTCATGGGTGGAGGCAGATGAACGGCTTCACCAGCAACGCTATCCATGGCGCATACCCCGCTCAGAACGCCCACGGTTCCTTGCGGGTGCCGGTCTATGACTCCGTGGCCTTTGCCCAGGAGACCAGCGAGGACCTCCACCAGGCATTTGCCGGGCGCAGGCCGGCCCATATCTATTCCCGAATCACCAATCCCACGGTGACTGATTTTGAGCAGAAGCTGCAGCTCATCTCCAACGGTGCGGGGGTGGTGGCTGTTTCTTCCGGAATGGCGGCGATCAGCACCCTTATCCTTTCTCTCGCCGGCGCCGGGACCAATATCATTACCACCCGTCACCTCTTTGGCAACACCCTGTCGCTTTTCGAGCGGACCCTGGGCCCCTGGGGTCTTGAGGTCCGGCTGGCCGACATGACGTCGCCCGATACTCTCGCGCAACTGATAGATGAGAATACCAGGGCCGTTTTTCTGGAGAGCATTACCAATCCCCAGCTTGAAGTGGCTGACATCAAAGCGATTGCCCGCGTTGCTGAAGCCTGCGGGGTGCCGGTCATACTCGATAATACGGTGACCACCCCCTATCTCTTTCCGGCAAAGGATTTCGGGGTTGCGGTGGAGGTTCTCTCCACTACCAAATATATCTCCGGGGGCGCTCCCTGCCTGGGCGGCGCAATTATTGACCTTGGTACCTTCGATTGGCGGAAATCCCCGCGCCTTGCGCCGTGGGCCGCCAGGATGGGGCCCCATGCCCTGATCGGTTTCCTGCGGCGGGAGGTCTTCAGGAATGTCGGCGCCTGTATGGCCCCGCACCATGCCTATCTCCACAGCCTGGGGCTGGAGAGCATGGGGCTTCGGATTGAAAAAAGTTGTGACAACGCTCTCAAACTGGCGCGGTTTCTCAAAAAACATGAAGCAGTGGTGTCGGTAAGCTATCCCGGGCTGTCCGACTCACCTTTTCATCCCATTGCATCCCGGCAATTCTCACAGAGATTCGGCGGGATATTGACTTTTGAGCTGGTAAGCCGCGGCCAGTGCTTTGCGGTCATGGATGCCTTTAGGCTCATCCGGCGCGCGACCAACGTTAATGACAACAAAACCCTGGTCCTTCACCCGGCATCCACCATATTTGAAGAGTATGCAGAGGAGGACCGGCGCAGGATGGGAGTGGGGGAGGCAATGCTTCGTCTTTCGGTGGGCATTGAGGATTATGAAGACATCGAGGATGACCTCGTTCAATCATTGGCACGATCATGAGTGGAATAACTGTGCGTACATTCAAGAGGAATTACAACGATGCATGATTTTACCGAAGAGCAGCTGGAGCGCTACAGCAGGCATATCCTGCTCCAGGAGGTGGGTGTGGAGGGCCAGGAACGATTGTTCGGGGCCAGGGTGCTGATCATCGGCGCGGGCGGACTTGGGGCGCCGGTTTCTCTCTATCTTGCCGCGGCCGGCATCAACACCGTGGGAATCATTGATAACGATGTGGTTGAGGTCTCCAATCTCCAGCGACAGGTGGTTCATTTCACAAGGGATATCGGAATCGCCAAGGTAGAGTCGGCCGCGGAGAAGATGCGGGCCATTAATCCTGAGATCACGGTCAATACCTATCAGGACTACCTCTGCGCCGCAAATATCCGCGATATCATCCGGAACTATGATTTCGTGGTCGATGGCACAGATAACTTCCCGACGAAGTTTTTGATCAATGATGCCTGTTACCTGGAAAAAATCCCCTTTTCCCATGGCGGTATTTTGCGGTTCACCGGCCAGACCATGACCGTGATGCCCGGTGAAAGCGCCTGCTATCGCTGCTCCTTCCGGGAACCTCCTCCGCCCGACGCGGTCCCCACCTGCTCCCAGGCCGGGGTGCTTGGGGCCATTGCCGGCATGCTCGGCACCATCCAGGCCGCGGAAACCCTGAAATATTTTACCAGGGCCGGCACCTTGCTTGTCAACTGTCTGCTTTCTTTTGAGGCAAAGGAGATGGTGTTTCGCAAGATTCCCCTGAAGCGCCAGCCCGACTGCCCTTTATGTGGAGAATCACCCGTTATCACCGATCTTCATGACCTTGAGCAGGGCGTGTGTGATCTTGCCGCAAGAGAGTCGGCCCTGTGATTGCCATTACGCAGAAGGTGCTGGACCAGATGATTGACCATTGCCGTGACGAACTGCCGGCGGAAGGCTGCGGGTATCTCGCGGAGAAGGGTGGAGTCGTGGATCTGTGTCTGCCATTGACCAATACTGACCATTCGGCCGAGCATTTCACCATGGACCCGGAAGAGCAGTTTGCAGCGCACAGGAAATGCAGAAGCGATGGGTATACCATCCGGGCCGTGTATCACAGCCATCCCCATACCCCGGCAAGGCCTTCTGAGGAAGACCTGCGTCTGGCGGTTGACCCCAGTCTGAGTTATGTGATTGTCTCCTTTGCCGCTCATGAAGTGGATGTCCAGTCCTTTGTGATCCGGAAAAGAGCTGCCAAGAAAGAGGAGATTGAAATTGTTAGAGAAAAATAAGGAGAAGCGTGATGGTCGCTGAAATAAAGGCCGATGTGTCGCTTGATCTGCACGGGGTGGGATGCCCGATGAACCTGGTCAAGACAAAGGTGGCTTTTTCAAAAATGGATTCCGGCCAGATTCTGCATCTGATACTGGATAACGGGCCGCCCATTAATAATGTTCCCCCTTCGGCTGCCCGTGAGGGTCACGAGGTACTTGCCAGGGAGCAGCTTGCAGATGGAGCATGGTCGGTATTTATCCGCAAGGCTTAAGGAAATTCATAATGTACGAGAGATTGTGGCCCGGATCCCCCCTCCGGTCATGATACCCCAAAGCCGTCGTCTGTCTTGTGTACGTCCCCCTGTTTTCAGACAACGAAGGTGGGCAGGAGACTGGGGCGCCTCCTGCCCTTTTTTGGGAACAGAAGAAAAAAAATCAGGAGTTCCGGCACTTGCCGCAGCCGCTGCACCCTCTGGCCCGGGGGATCTCCGCCATGCAACGGGTGCAGTGAAGGACATGGGGCCGATCAAGGATGCAGTGGCAGTTGGGGCAGCGGGTTTTTTTTTCTGTGTTTTTGGGATCAGGTCTTTGCCCTGTAAATATTTTTGCGAACATTTTGTCACCTGCCTAAATGAGAACCTGGGAGAAAATTCCGCCGACAAGAAAAGCCACTGCCCAGGAACCGACCCAGACCAGCATTGCCTCCCTGCTGCCCCGCTCCTTGAACAGGATCATCAGCGAGGCGATACAGGGCACGAAAAGGGTGATGACTATGAGTGATGTCACCACCTGCATCGGCGACATGGCAAGTTCGGTCAACCCGGCGGCGCCGAAATCGCGACGGACCAGGCCCATGACAAAGGCGGTGGCCGCTTCCCTCGGGATCTGAAGCCACCCCTCGGTCACCGGCGCAAGCAGTTGCTGCCAGAGAACAAGACCACCTGAAATCTGCAGCACGGCAACGATAAATGATCCGAGAAAGAACCAGGGGTATGCCTCCTTCATAAAGAAAAATGAGCGGGTTGCGGTCTTGCGGACCACATTTTCCAGCCGGGGCAGGCGCATGGGCGGCAGATCAATGAGCAGGGCTGAAGATTTTCCTGGCAGGGTTCGGTTGAGAACGGTGCCCACCATGGCAAGAACAGTGAAGATAACCGCCACGTAAAGAAGGGTGAGCGAGCCGCCCACCGCGGCAAGCATTCCCGCAATTACCCCGATCTGGGCGGAACAGGGCACCGCAAAGTTGAGAAGCACGGTGGCAATGGTTTTCTCCCGGGAGGTTGCCAGCAGCCTTGTGGTTATGGTGCCCAGCTGGACGCAGCCGAAGCCGAGGATGATGGGGATCACCGCCCTGCCGTTCAGGCCCACAGTGGTCATCATCCGGTCCACCAGGGTGGCAAGTCGGGGCAGGTATCCCGTGTCCTCCATGATTGAAAGCACGGTATAGAAACCGATCACCAGGGGAAGGAGAAGCCCGAGAAGATAGGTGATGGTCATGGTCAGCAGGCCGAATTCGCCGATGAGAAGAAGGCCGGGGATGGAGTCCGGGGAGATGAATCGTGTTGCCAGCCCCCTGATCCACGGTTCATAGTGGCCCTGCATGATGACCTCTTCGGTGATCCCGACGATGTCTCCCGCCACCCAGACCCCGATAGCCGTATAAATTACATAGAGAACCAGGCCGAGAATCGGCACCCCGGTAACCGGATTGATTACGGCCCGTCCAAGACGGTCACGCAGGCTTTCCGTGGTGCTTGAAACCGTGAGCACGTGCCGTACGATGTCATTGACCCGGTTGCGGCGATTGATATAGATCTCCTCCCTTTCCTCTCCCGGAACGATGCCGTGCCGGGACGCAACATGAGGGTCCCCTTCCAGGACGAGCAATGCCTCTGCCTGGGAGCCAACCACCTTGAGCATTTCGTGCAGGCGGCCATGCAGTTCCGGATCCTGAAGGCCTGCCCGGGCAAGAAGAAGGGAGTCGGCGATCTGGTCCATTCCCTCTCCATTAACAGCAGTTGTCGGGATCACCGGAACCCCGAGAAGGTCGGCAAGAAGATCTGTCTCAACCGCCATCTTTGCCCCGGAGAGTTCATCGCAGAAATTCAGGGCAATTACCACCGGCTTACCCATATCGATGAGTTGGCGGGAGAGAAAAAGATCTCTCTCGAGATGGGTCGCATCAACAACATTCAGTATGATATCAGCGCCGAGAATGATATCCCTGGCCACTATTTCCTCATCGTTAAAAGAGGAGACGCCATAGATTCCCGGGGTATCGATGATCTGGTGGCCCTGCCATGAACCACTGGAGATTTCAATCGTGGTGCCGGGATAGTTGGATACATCGGTATAGATCCCGGTAAGAAAGCCGAAGAAAACCGACTTGCCGACATTGGGGTTGCCGACGAGCACTATCTTCATGGCATCGGTTGCAATCGGTTCATCACTGTGCGGCGGGTGATGATGAGGGCAGTTATTTCCATTCATGTGTCCATCCTCTGCTCAACCTGAATTTTATCGGCAACCTCGCGGCCGATGGCGATCTCCTGGCGGTTGTGACGGAGCATAAAGGGGCCGAAGGGAATTTTTTCCAGACAGGTAATCCTGCTTCCTTCGCTGATTCCGAAACGGACAAACTGGGTACGGATTTCCTGATCAGCAATCCGGAGAATATGAACGCTCTGTCCTTTTTTAATCTCAGAAAGACACATGGGGCACCTCGTCTGCTAAAAGAAATTGAAATTCATTTTCAATAAGTTGGTAAAAAAAATTGTTCCTGTGTCAGTTAGTTGATGCTTTTCCGGCAGTGAGAACAGAGCCCATAGATCTCAAGGTTGTGGTCAGCAACCAGAAAACCGTGCTCCTGGGCAACCTCGTCCTGCAAGGACTCGATTCGAGGGTTTCTGAATTCAATAATCCGGTTGCAGGCAGTACATATCAGGTGGTCGTGGTGGTCATTTTTCCGGCCTGCTTTTTCAAAACGGGCAAACCCGTCCTTGAAATTTTTCTCCGAGGCAAGACCGGCCTCGGCAAGGAGTTTTAATGTCCGATAGACCGTAACGTAGCCTATGGAGGGCATCTTTGCCTGTACCGAGCGGTAAAGCTCCTCTGTACTGACGTGGTCGGTAATCGTGAAAAAAGTTGCGGCAATGAGCTGGCGCTGTCCGGTGAGGCGGAGCCCCCGACCGGCAAGGTAGTTTTCAAACTGTGTGAGGAGCTGACTCAATATCGTGTTCCCGGCGGATCGATTTGCAGCCGTACTGCATTCCCGTGCATGAGATGACAGCATACTGAGTTTGAAAATCATTTTCAACACCAAAGGTTGTTGGTAGTGTAAAAAGTCGATTACCGGCCGAGTTTCTTTGTTCACGTGGAAAACTATTCAAGAGTCGTGCTGTAGATCAGCAGGGAGCGAATCCGCACTTCGTCGAGTCCGGCATCGACAACCATTGACGGCATGGAGGAACCAGGATGCCCCCAGCGGATTTTGTGGATTGATTCCTGAGGGTTTTCCCTGGCCAGATACCCGATGCCCTGCACCCCTTCCGCTTTGGGTTTAAAGTCGATGGCCAGGCCATCATCTCCATGGCAGGAGGCACAGTGGGTTGCATACTCCTTTTTCCCGAGGTCGCGCATCTCTGTATCGCTGGACTCTTTTTCAGAAAGCGCCACAAAGGGGGAGATCCCGAACCGGATGAAGCTGACCAGCGCATCCTGATCAGCAGCTGTGAGGTAGGGGCTGAAATCATGACCCTTCAGCCCCCCGTTGAGGGTCGCGGCGATGTCGTTTTCCTTTCGGTCTTTCTGGTCAAGAATTCCCTTGATTCCGGTGTAATGGGAACCTGACTTGTAGCGCCCTTCTCTGCCCTGATAATCCCATCCATGGCATTCCTTGCAGCGTTGGGTGGCAATTCCCTTCTTGGATGAGGTTTCCGGGTAGAGGGGGTGGTTTGTTTCAGGTGCGTTTTTGACGAATTTGGTCCAGTTGTCATAGAGTTGAGCGCCGCGTTTGATGCCGGTCACGGTATCTGTTTCCGCGTGTGCGCTTCCTGTTTGGTAGAGTATGGATGCCGATGCCGCAGTTATGATCGCGGCAGCAACGAACGAGTGGATTTTAGAGGGCAGGTGCAGTTTGTTCATGGTCGTTCCTTTTAGTATGGGTTGCATCTGTTTTTGTGGTCTCTTTTTGTGAAATTGAAATTCATTTTCAATTAAAGGGGAATGTACGGCACTTTCCCTGGTCAGTCAAGGAATTTTTTTTCCGATATCGGGAAAAGATGGGGGTCCGGTTGTTTTGATGAGAATTGTATTGGCCGGAAAGGCGGGATATCATACTGGAAAAGCTGAGGAAAGATGGTCTCAAGATCCAGAGAACCGCCCGACGGGAAGAGGCAAAAAAAAACCGCCGGGAGTTGCCGGCGGTTTTTGGGGATATAAAGGGGGGGTTATTCTGCGCTTTTGAATTCTGCTACCAGGGCCTGAATGGAGGCCTTGGCATCACCGAAGTACATTCTGGTGTTGGGATAGAAGAAAAGCGCGTTCTGGATTCCGGCGAACCCGGCAGCCATGGAACGCTTGAGCACGATAACCGTCTTGGCTCGATGGGTCTCGATGATCGGCATGCCGTAGATCGGGCTTGACTGGTCGTCCAGCGCAGCCGGGTTGACCACGTCGTTTGCACCGATGATTACGGCCACGTCCACGGTATCCATGGTCGGATTTATTTCATCCATTTCCACCAGCTGATCGTAGGAGACATTGGCCTCGGCCAGAAGCACGTTCATGTGGCCGGGCATGCGTCCAGCCACCGGATGAATAGCATAACGGACTTCGGTGCCATTGGCCTCGAGCAGCTCGCCAAGTTCGCGGACGACATGCTGGGCCTGGGCCACGGCAAGGCCGTATCCAGGGACAAAGGCAACGGAGTCTGCTGCCTCAAGGATGTAGTACACATCCTCGGCGGTTGCGGGGCGGATTTCGCCCTGATCCGCGGCGCCTGCGCTCGCAGCACTGGTGGAGGAGCCGAACCCGGAAAACAGGACATTGGCCAGTGAGCGGTTCATGGCCTTGCACATGATTTTGGTGAGGATAATGCCGCTGGCGCCGACCAGGGCTCCGGCGACAATGAGAATATTGTTGTGGATAACAAAGCCGGCGGCGCAGGCAGCAAGGCCGGAGTAGCTGTTTAACAGGGATATTACCACCGGCATGTCAGCCCCACCAATGGGGATGACCGATGTGATGCCAAAGAGCAGGGAAACAACGATCACCACCAGAAAGAAGGTGTAGCCGTCCATGGGATTGATGGTGAAGAGTACCCCTGAAACAACAGCGGCAAGGAGAATCGCTCCATTGATAATATGCTGGCCGGCAAAAACTATTGCCTTGCCGGAAATGGTTTCACTGAGTTTGCCGAAGGCGATCATGGAGCCGGAGAATGTGACTCCACCGACAAAGGCGGTAAGGCAGGTGACCACCGCGATGAAGGTGGAAAGCTCGAGATGCTGGTGGTATTCGCTCCAGGCCAGCAGCAGGCTGGCGATACCGCCGAAACCGTTAAAAACGGCAACCATTTCCGGCATGGAGGTCATCTGGACCCGATAGGCGGCCACCATTCCGATTACTGTGCCCACGGCGATGCCCACGGCGATCCATTTGTAATCAAGGCCATTGGTGAACAAGGTCGCGACAATTGCCAGCAGCATGCCGAGCCCGCTGATGAGGTTGCCGCGCCGGGCAGTTGCCGGAGAACTCAGCATCTTCAGGCCAAAGATGAAAAAGGACGCTGAAATGACGTAAACAAAATTTATTACTATTGTTGTGGCATTCATTACTTGGCGCTCCCTGCATCCTTTTTCTTGAACATCTCAAGCATTCTGTCTGTCACCGCGTAGCCGCCCACCACGTTTATGGTGGCAAAGGCCACGGCAAGCGTGCCGAATATGGAGGAGAGTGTCCCGTAATCGGCCATCATCGTTGCAATGGCGCCGATGAGTGTTATGCCGGAAATGGCGTTGGAGCCAGACATGAGCGGCGTGTGCAGGGTCGAGGGCACCTTTGAGATGAGCTCAAACCCGAGAAAAATTGCCAGTGCGAACACAAAAGTCAGAAAAACGGCTTCCATGGATGTACCCTCATATTTTCATGATGCTTTTGTAGGTTTCACTGAATATCTCACCGTTATGGGTGATCAGCGATCCTTTCATAATGTCATCTGCAAGATTGAGATTAAAGGTTTTACCCTCCTTGTCCCAGAAGTGGCCGATAAAATTTGCAAGGTTTGAAGAGTACATCTGGCTTGCAGTCGCGGCAACCCGACCGGGCAAATTGCCCAGGCCGATGATGTAAACCCCTTCGACCTCGGTGATTTTATCAACCTCGGAACCCTCTACATTGCCTCCGGTTTCCACTGCCATGTCAACAATGACGCTGCCGGGTTGCATCCGCGCGATCATGGCACGATCAACAATCCGCGGAGCCGGACGACCAAAGAGCTGGGCCGTTGTTATGACGATATCCGCCTGGACGCAGGCCTTGGCCATGCCCTCTTTCTGTTTTTTGATCTGCTCCGGGGTGAGGGCGTTGGCATAGCCATCCTTGGTCTGACCGGTTTCACCAAGGTCGATTTTGACGAATTTCGCACCCAGTGATTTGACCTGTTCTTCAACCACCGGCCGGGTATCAAAGGCCTCGACCCGCGCTCCAAGGCGGCGGGCAGTGGCAATGGCCTGGAGCCCGGCAACTCCGACACCGATGATGAATACCCGGGACGGTTTTATGGTGCCCGCAGGCGTGGTCATCATCGGCAGGATCTTGTCCAGTTTCTCAGCGGCAAGCAGCACGGCCACATAGCCGCCCAGGTTGGCCTGGGAACTGAGAACATCCATTTTCTGGGCAATGGTTGTCCGGGGGAGCATTTCAAGGCTTACGGCTGAAATACCGGACTCCCGAAGCATGGCCACCAGTTCTTTTTCATTAAACGGGTCCAGATAGCTGACATGGAGGCACCCTTTCTTCATGAGTTTGATCTCATCAGCGGGTGGTTTGCGCAGCCTCAGAACAATGTCAGCGGAAGCGAGCAGAACTGCACGGTCGCCATTAACAGTGGCGCCGGCCTTTTCATAGTCCGCATCGCTGTACCTGCAGGTCTCGCCCAGGCCGGCTTCGATTTCAACCTCAGCGCCCATGGAGACCAGTTTCTCAACTGATGCCGGAATGAGTGCAACTCGATTCTCTCCCGGGTGGGTTTCCTTCATTGCAGCAATTTTCATGACTGCGACTCCTTCATAAATTCAGTAAAAATAAGTTGTTGGGCCGTGTTGTGCTTTAAGATCAGGATCAGGACTGGGGTATGGACATTGTAAATTTTCTTGGTGGTGGCCCTTCCTTGCTCAACCGTTCGTCCACCCGCAAAACTTCACCAAGAACAAGGCCATATTCGGATCCTTATTACAGATAGTTTCGACAATGAGCCGAAAAAATTGCCTTGTTGTACCACGGAAGGAATGAGTTATCAACCACTAAGAAATAATCATGAGGAGAGGGATGTACCATATTCGAGGCATAATTGCATCCCATAAATCTGCAATTATCCGTTACGAGTATGATTTTCCGGAAGGTCTTGGTTCCGGTGCAGCCGGGGTGCATGCACGGGGCGCAGAATGAAAAAAAATTTTGATGCTGTACGATGACTGGAAGCAGAGAAGAGCCGCCCTGCTTCCAGTCGTACGGCTATGATTCAGGGTGCAGCGAGAGGACATACATCTTAAGTGAACGCATCTGGGCGGAGCGGCCGTCAATTTTTTCTCCACCCAGCGGGTCGGTAATACACCGATTGATCGCCTTGACCAGTTCGGGATTTTCCGCCGCCTTTTCCAGTCCTTTCCCTTTTTCGTGACATGAGTTGCACGATGAGTCGTTGGTGGAACCGGCAAGGGTATGGTCATTGAACAATGTCTCGCCCAATTCCGCTGATGATTTTTTCGCCATGGCAACACCGGTGAACAGAAGAGAAATTCCGGCGCAGAGCGTGATAATTGTTTGGGCTGTTTTCATGGTTTCCTCCTTTTGTGGAATTTTCAGGTGTGCGGCTTCAAGGCCTTTTACCGGATAGTGTTCTATGGGAGGAAGGAAAAATCAATGCTAGAAGAATGATAGGAAAATGGTAGCTGGAATCTGTCAGTAGTACTGAATTGTCGTTACAATTTGATGTATTAGCTCCATTGTTGTGTTCGTTTTTTTGCGGTTCGGCAGGGGGTGGTGGGGGTGTAGCAAAGAAAACCGTGGAACCACGGTCGGTGATATTATCAGGCATCATCCCGGGAAATTTTTTCCGGGATGGGCAGAGGTCCATTAAATTGGTGGAGGAGGAATTTTTGACATTATAGGTACTCGCTGTGGCGACACCAGGCGTTCGTCTACCCCTTCGCACGGGCACAGGACATGGCTTTTTTCCGCGATTAGGAAAAAAAGGCTGTTACCGGCGGGAGAATAGTGAAACCGGATGCCGGGAATCTACATGATGCTCTGTACCGCGGTTCGGGCGATATCAACTATCTGCTCCGGGATCACCCCGAGCATGACGATCAGGACCATCAGGGCTATGCCCGCCATGCTGGTTGAGAGGGAAACATCGAGCCCGGATCGGGTGTCGTCATCAGCCGGGGTGCAGTAGGCGATCCGCACGACCGACAGGTAGTAATAGATGGCGATGGCGGTGTTGAGCGCCGCCATAATGACAAACGGGAGGTAGCCGTTTTCCAGGGCATTGGTCAGGAGCATGAATTTGCCCATGAAGCCGACAAAAGGCGGGATCCCGGCCAGGGCGAACATGCTCACGGTCAGGGTAATTGCAAGAAGCGGTGATCTTTTGTAGAGCCCGGTCAGGTCATTGATCTCAACGTTTTCCCCATCAGAAGAGACGGTGCATATCACCATGAAACAGGCCAGGTTCATTATCACATACCCGGTGATGTAGTACATGGCAAAGGCATACCCTGTTTCCTGGAGAGTCAGGATACCGAGCAGAACAAAACCGGCGTGGGCGATACCGGAGAATCCGAGCATCCGCTTGATGTCTTTCTGGACCAGGGCGGAGAGGTTACCGTAAAACATCGAACATATCGCAAGTATTGCCAGCAAGGTGCTCAGCCCGTTGTCAGCCGGGGCCAGCATCGCCACCCGGATAAGGAGTGCCACCGCTCCAAGTTTTGGCACCGAGGCGATGAAGGTGGTGGTTTCATTGGATGCGCCCTGGTACACGTCGGGGAGCCAGAAGTGAAAGGGAAAGATTCCGAGTTTGAAAAAGAAGCCACCCATGACCATCAGCACGCCGACAATCACTGCCGGGGTTGCTCCGATTGCCGCGATTGAGGGGATAAGTTCGTGGAGGTAGGTCGTCCCGGTGAGTCCGAAAAGATAGCTCATGCCAAAAAGCATGATCCCTGTGGCGACCACGCCGAACAGAATGTATTTTATCCCCGCTTCCATCTGGATGTGCAGCCCTGCCCGTTCCGTCCGCATCGGGACCAGCACATAGAGGGCAAAGGAGGAGAGTTCGAGGGCAACAACAATGGAAAGCAGCTCAACAGAACTGACCAGCATGACCAGGCCGAGGACGCTTAACTGCATGAAGAGATAATACTCTGTCTTTACATCTTCCCGGATTCCCTTGAGTTCTGTGGTAAAGAGAAGCAGAAAGGCGAACGCGGACATGATCAAGAGTTTGAAAAGTTGAGAGAACTGATCGATCCGGTATGCTGCAAAAAAGAGTTCTCCCTGATTTCCCAGGGAAAGAAAACAGAGGAGAGCATTGATCACCGCCAGGCTGGTGGTGATAGAGCGCGCTGTCCGGGGCGCGGTTTTTCCCAGGGAAAGGACAAAGAGCACAAGTGCGCTCAAAAGGAGGAATAATTCGGGGAGGAACAGTGCCGTTTTCATTGTTTTTCCTTAGTTTATCCTTCCAGTGTGTTGTTGTTTCACTCTTAGACAGCAGAAGAGTATCATGGAATCAATAGCGCCATCAGCGATGCTTTTTGCGGGACTTCAGCCACATGCACCTGTGACAGCAGGTGGCTGACACTGGTGTGCATGATTTCCATGAATGGCGCAGGAGCGAGCCCGATCCACAGGACAAAGATCAGCAGGGGGGCAAGGGTAAGTATTTCCCGTACGCTCAGATCGGTGAGATAGCTCTGGTCCGGGTTGTTGGTCCCCCCCCAGACGACCCTTTGCAGCATCCGGAACATATATGCCGCAGCCAGTATGGCGCCGGGTATGGCACAGGCAGCGATGATTATTTCATGTTCAAAGGTCCCGGCCAGGATGAGGAATTCGCCGACAAAACTGTTGGTCCCGGGAAAGGCCAGGGAGGAAAGGGAGAAGAACCCGAGAAATGTGACATACACAGGCATGTACTGGCCTACTCCTGCGGACAGTGCCAGATCCCTGGTGTGTGTTCGTTCGTAGATCATGCCGACACAGAGGAAGAGCGCCCCGGTGGTTATGCCGTGGTTTATCATCTGGAGGATGGCACCCTCAATGCCCTGGGTGTTCAGGACAAAGATGCCAAGGGTCACAAAGCCCATATGGCCGACACTGGAGTAGGCAATCAGCTTCTTCATATCCTGTTGCGACAGCGCGGTGAACCCTCCGTAGATGATACCGGCGATGGAGAGCCAGAGCACATAGGGCATGGCGGCAAACGTCGCCTCGGGCGTGATTGGCAGGCAGAACCTGAGCATGCCGTAGGTTCCCATTTTCAGGAGTACGCTGGCCAGGATAACAGAGCCGGCGGTGGGCGCCTCGACATGGGCAGCCGGAAGCCATGTATGAAATGGAAACATCGGCACCTTGATGGCAAAGGCAAGAAAAAAGGCGAGAAATACCCAGATCTGAAAGGTAAATGTATAGGATTGCCCCATCATCTCCGGGATGATGAAGGAGCCGGTCTTGAGATACAGGGCGATGATTGCAACAAGCAGCATCACCGAACCGGCCAGGGTATAGAGGAAGAACTTGATTGACGCATAGATCTTGCGCGGTCCGCCCCATATTGCGATCAGCAGATACATGGGGATCAGCATTGCCTCCCAGAGGATATAGAAGAGGACAAAGTCAAGGGCCATGAAAACGCCGAGCATGGAGGTCTCCATGATCAGCAGGCAGAACATGAATGGCCGGACCCTGGTTGTGATATACTTCCATGAGCCGAGCACGCACAGGGGCATGAGCAGGGTGGTCATCAGAATGAGGAGCAGGCTGATCCCGTCCACCCCCAGGAGATAGTTTATATTCAGGGTTGGAATCCAGGGGTGGCTCTCACCGAACTGGTAGAGAGGCGTGCTCAGGTCAAAATCACGATAGAGGATCATCGAGATCCCTGCGGTGACCAGTGTAACCGCCAGGGTCCAGTATTTGGCGATTTCGTCGTTGGGAAGGACGAGAAGGAGCAGGCTCCCGGCAAGCGGAAGAAAAATCAGCACACTGAGAATGGGGAACCCCAAACTGTTCAAGATCAGAAAATCGTGCATTCCCTTTATCCTTAGAATAATGATTTAAGCGAGTATGTACGCCGCCAAAACAACGGCAATGATCGATACCGCGTAATAGATGTTATGCTGTATCTGTCCACTCTGCAGCTGGCGAACATGGCCGCCGAGATTACGGACCGAGCGGGCGATGCCGTCAACCACCCCGTCAATGCCGTGCCAGTCGAACCATGACCAGAACCGTGCCGTGGTCATGAGGGATGAGAGTCCGATGGTGCTGTACGCCTCGCTCACGCCGTTATCCACCGCCTGGATCGGTTTTTTGGCAAGCCAGAGGAAACCCCGTCCACCCATCCGGTAGAACCAGTCAAGATCAATGCTGATGGTGGGCTCGGGCGCCAGTTTCTTGATCAGGAGGAAGAATCCCAGGGCAGTAAAGAGCAGAATCTGCATGGCCTCGGAAAGATGGTAGGAGCCGTAGACCACCTGGGCGTACTGGTTGGCCGCGTCCTGATAAGGAAGCATCTTATAGAGATACGGGGTGTAGCAGCCGATGAAAATGCAGAGAAAAGAGGCGATACCCATGGCCACGTGCATGTTTACTGGCGGATCGGCGGCCTTGTTCCAGGTCTCCTCACTGCAGTTGTTTTTGCCGAACCAGATGAAATACGGCACCTTGAGGCCGGTGTGGAGAAAGGTTCCGGCCGAGGCCAGGGTCAGGAGAAATGCCGGCCAGAGCATATGCTCCTGGAAACCGGCGGCCACGATCATTGATTTGGAGACAAACCCGGAAAAGAGCGGGAAGGCGGAGATCGACAGGCCGCCGATCAGGGTGTAGACAAAGGCCCAGGGCATTTTTTTATACAACCCGCCGAGTTCGGAAAATTTACTTTTACCGGTCATGTAGAGTACGGAACCGCACCCCATGAAGAGAAGGCCCTTGTAAAGGATGTGGGCAAAGGCGTGGGCGCAGGCCCCGTTTATCGCCATTTCAGTCCCGATGCCCACGCCGGTGACCATGTAGCCGACCTGACTGATAATATGATAGGCCAGGAGTCGGCGGCAGTCATTTTCAAGTACGGCATAGACAACACCGTAGAGGGCCATGGCCACCCCAAGTGGGATGAGGATATCCATGCCGGCGCATCCGCGGGCCAGGGCATAGACTGCGGTTTTGGTGGTAAACGCACACATGAAGACCGCGCCGGTGACCGTGGCCTCGCCATAGGCATCGGGAAGCCAGGCATGGAGCGGCGGTACCGCGGCGTTCAGGATGAACCCGAGCATGATCAGGTAGGTATAGAGCTCGGGATTCTGGACGTCAAGAAGGTTGAAGTCAATGGCCCCGCCGGTTGCCTTATAGCGGAGCACCAGCCCGGCCAGGAGTAACAGTCCTCCCGCGGTATGGACCAGAAGATAGCGGTACCCGGTCCACAGGGACTGCGCGCTTCTCCTGAACCAGACCAGAAAGACCGAGGCGAAGGCCATCAGCTCCCAGAAGAGGAAAAGGACAATATAATCTCCGCAGTAGATAACCCCGAGTGAGCCTGCCACATAGAGCCAGGCAGCCATGTGCTGGGCGTCTTCCTCAACATGGAGGCCATAGATTGAACCGATGATACACATCAGGGTCATGATGTAGCCGAAGACCTGGGCCAGGGCATCCACTCGGCCAAAGGTCAGTTTCCAGTCCATGAACTGGAAAATGCCGTATGTGCCGTGCTCCATGGAGAGGACGGACAGAAATGCCAGAATCGGGACCAGGATGAGATACGGCTTCCTGAGCACCCCCCGGAACATGGGGAGGAGCAGGGCGCCGATGATCATGATCGCGGCTGGATGGATGAAGTTAGTCATAGTAGTCCTCGCGGGTCATAATGCCGAGATGTCCGAACCATTTGGAGACAATGATTATCAGTACGCAGGCGATAAATCCGAAAACCGACCAGAAACCGGGGAGTTTTTCCGGCCAGGTATGGGCGTGGTGCTTGTCCACGACAAATGGCAGCGCATCCAGAAGAATCAGGAATCCAAGCACCCCGTAGCAGATCTTGATGACCATGGGGAGCCGATCACGAAGATAGTCGATGAGTTTTACTATGATCATCCTGTCACCATCCTTACAAAGTTCATCATGAAGTCGGGAAAGATGCCGATGAATATGGAGATCAGCGCGGCAATGGTCAGCGGAATAACCATGGAGAGCGGCGCCTCTCTTACACCTTCGTACACCTCTCCCTCGGGCCGTTTGCCGAAAAAGGCCTTGAAGGTCACTGGGGCGAAATAACCGACGTTTAACAGGGTGCTGGCCAGAAGCACCAGCAGGATACCGATATAATGGGTGTTCATCTCCATGGCGCCGATCAGCAGCTTCCATTTGGTGACAAAACCCGCCACCGGCGGCGCGCCGATCATTGAGAGAGAGGCAATACCAAAGGCGGCAAAGGTGAAGGGCATGGTCTTGCCCAGTCCGCCCATCTCCGAGATGTTCTTCTTGTGGGTCGCAACATAGATTGCGCCGGCACAGAAGAACAGGGTGATTTTGGAAAAGGCATGGTTGGCGATATGGATTATCCCGCCCTGCATGCCGCTGGTGGTGAGCAGGGCCACGCCCAGGATGATATAGGAGAGCTGGCTTACCGTGGAATAGGCGAGCCGGGCCTTGAGGTTATCTTTGGAGAGCGCGATAATCGAGGCCGCAAGTATGGTAAAGGATACAATGTAGGCAGTGGGAATGCCCAGGTTGAGGGCGCTCATGGTGTCGGTGCCGAACACATAGAGCATTACCCTGGTGGTGGAAAAGACACCGACCTTGACCACTGCCACGGCATGGAGGAGCGCACTGACCGGGGTCGGTGCGACCATGGCGCCGGGAAGCCAGTTATGAAACGGCATCACGCCGTTCTTGGCAAAACCGAAGAGGCAGCAGAAGTAGAGAATGGTCACCAGGGTTGAGTTGACTCCCTGGGGAAAGATGCCGGTGGTGATATTGTCGGCAAAATCCAGGGTGCCGGTCAGGACATAGATCAGGATCATTGCCGGCAGGATCAGGCCTTTGGCCGTGGTGGTCAGATAGATGATGTACTTCTTGGCCCCTTCGTACCCCTCTTCGTCCTGGTGGTGGGCGACCAGGGGATAGGTGCAGACGCTGACCACCTCGTAGAAGAGGTAGAGGGTGAAAAGATTGTCGGCAAAGGCAACGCCGACCGCACCAAAAAGGGCAAGGGCAAAGCAGGCGTTGAACCGGGTCTGGGCATGCTCATGCAGCCCGCGCATATAGCCCATTGAATAGAAGGCTGCAAGTATCCAGAGGGAAGACGCCACCAGGGCAAAGATCATCGCAAAGGCATCGGCGCGCAGACGGACGGTTACTCCGGGGAGGATCTCAAACAGGGTGTAGCTGATTTTATGGCCGGCCAGGACATCCGGCACCAGTGAAGCGATGATCCCAAACATGAGCACTGCGGCGATTACCGACCAGGACTCGCGCACATTGGGTTTTTTTCCCGAGAACATCACGAGTATGGCGCCGGCAAGCGGCATGAGCATGGCGAGCACTAGTTTGCTGGATACGATTTCCATGTCACCTATCCTTCCAAGCCTATCCGTTAAGTTCCACCATGTCCTCGGCGTTGACGGACCGGTAGTTGCGGTAAACAGCGATGATGATACTGAGGGCTATGGCGGCCTCGGCCGCGGCGATACCCATGATGAACAGGGTGAATATCTGGCCCACCGTGGGGTCCGGGGCCAGAAATTTGTTAAAGGCCATGAAGTTCACCGAGGCGCCGCTCATGATGAGCTCCGCTGAGATCAGCATACCGATCAGGGTCTGGCGCTGAACCAGGCCGTAGACCCCGATTGCGAAAAGCAGGGCGCCTAAAAGCAGATAGATATCCAGTGAAGTGCTTAATGAGAGTATCATTGTATCTTCCTCCCCTCCAGACCGCGGCCGCTGCGCGCCAGTACCAGGGCGCCGATAATCGCCACCAGCAGAACCACGGAGATAAGCTCGAACACCATGCTGTAGGTGGTGAGCAGCGATTTGCCGATTTCGAGCACCGAGCCGTTGTTTATTTTGGCGGGTGCCGCCTTCCACAGGGTCTTTGCCCCAAGGGTCGAAAGTCCCCAGAAGAAGGCTATGCCGACCACCATGCTCAGCCCGCCGGTCAGAATGCTGACGCGGTTTCTTTTACTGGATGTTTCCGGGTCGGCGAGCATGATGGCAAAGGCGATGGTCACGCAGACAGCGCCGACATAAATGAGTATCTCCATCATGGCGACAAAGGGGCTGTTCAGGTAATAGTACAGTCCGGCCACTCCGATGAAACAGAGGGCTAGCCCCATGACCGCCCGGATCAATCGCGCCGAGTTGGTGGCGATTACCGCGCCGAGTACCGTGGTCGCTATAACCACCAGGAACACCAATTCCGATAGCCCTTCTGCTGTATACAAAGACACCATCAGCTTTTTTCCTTTAATCTTTTGAGAAGATCGAACACATAGGCTTCGCGGCTGGTGCCGGCCAGATTATACTCCCTTGAGAAATCAATGGCGGCCGGCTTGCAGCTTTCGACACAGAGCCCGCAGAGACTGCACTTTGTAAAATCAAGAACGTATGAGGTAAGTATTTTTTTCTTGGAGCCTTCCGGCTTTTCCCCTTCAAGGGAGATGCATCCCGAGGGGCAGGCCTTCTGGCACATGCCGCAGACAATACATTTGGGCTCTCCGGTTTCCTCATCAGCCACCAGATCAATGTGGCCGCGGAATCGCGGGGTCATGGGGATGTGCTCATGGGGGTACTGCATGGTCACCACCGGCTGAAAAAAGGCCTTAATGGTAATTCCCATGCCCACGGCCAGACTTTTTGTCCCGCCAAGTACGTCGCTCCAGTATTTGCTCATAATTACATCACCTTGATAAATGCGGCGGTGAGCAGCAAAATTGTCAGGGAGAAGGGTATCAACACCTTCCATGAAAGGTTCAACAGGCCGTAAATGGTGGTCCGCGGGTAGGTCCAGCGGATCCAGATCACGGTGAAGATGAGAAGATAGAGTTTAAGCAGGAACCAGTGCACCCCGGGGAATATCCCGAACGGGCAATGCCAGCCGCCCAGGAAAAGGATGGTGGCCAGGGCGCAACCAATAATGATATTGGCGTATTCGCCCATGAAGAAGACCCCGAAGCCCATGCCCGGGTACTCGGTATAGGCGCCGGCAATGAGCTCGCTTTCCGCCTCAGCCATGTCAAAGGGCGCGCGATTGGTTTCGGCCAGAGAACAGATAAAGAAGATCAGGAACGATATCGGCATGATGAAAATCAGGAGGAAATTTCTTCCTGCCGGAAAGATATTCCAGTTCCAGAAGCCACCTGCCTGCTGGGCCACTATTTCGTTGAGGTTCAGGGTGCCGGTGATCATGACGATGGTGATGGTCGTGATCAGCATCGGGATCTCGTAGGCCACGTTCTGGGACACGGCCCTGGCCGCGGAGATCACCGCGTATTTATTGGCTGACCCCCAACCGCCGATGAGAAGCCCGAGTACGTTGACCGAGGCAAAGGCAAAGACCATGAGCAGGCCGGTGTTGATCTCCCTGGCAACCAGCACATCGCTGAAGGGAATGGTCACAAAGCTCATCACCGCCGGGATCAGGATGAGCAGCGGCGCCATCCGGAAAAGAATCGGGTCGATGTGGTCCGGGACAAAGAGCTGTTTGCTCATCAGTTTGATACCGTCCACTACGGTCTGCAGGAGGCCGTATGGCCCTACTTCCTTGGGACCGATACGCCGCTGGAAGTGACCCGCCCCTTTGCGCTCGAGCCAGACAAGAAAGGCGGCGTTGAAGGCAATGAAGCCGACAACCAGAGCCAGGGATATGAGCAGGTGTATGAGTGGGTTTGCAGTCATATGGAAACTCCTTACCGATCAATCTCAGGGATAACCAGATCAAGGCTGCCCATCAGGGCGAGGGCATCGGCCAGTATCATTCCCTCCGCCGCCTCGCCGAACAGGCTCAGGTTGGAAAATGTTGGCGATCGCAGTTTCAGCCGGTAGGGGGTGTTTGTTCCATCGCTGACCACCCGGATGCCAAAGGAGCCCCGGGCAGCCTCAACATTACCGTAGTAGTCCCCCCGTTCCGGTTTTATGATTTTCGGCACCTTTTCTGCCATAAACGGCCCATCCGGGATTTTGGCAATTGCCTGCTCGACAATGCGCATGCTCTGCTCCATCTCATCCATCCGCACCATGTACCGGGCCATGGAATCGCATTCGTGATATACGGGAATGTCGAAATCAAGTTCAGGGTAGATCGAATAGGGCTCATGCCGGCGCACATCAAAGTTAACTCCGGATCCGCGCAGTACCGGGCCGGTTGCCCCGTATTTTCGGCACATCTCCTTGGAGAGAACGCCAATGCCTTCAAGCCGTTTGCGGAGGATGATGTTGCCGGTGACCAGATCGTGGTACATCGGCATCCGCGATCGCAACCGTTTTATGAAGTCAGTGCATCCGGTGAGAAAGCTGTCATCCACATCATTATAGACACCGCCGAAACGGAAATAGCAGAAGGTAAGCCGGGCGCCGGTTACCGATTCAAGAAGATCAAGGATCTGCTCGCGATCGTCAAAGGCAAACAGCAGCGGGGTAAAGCCGCCCAGGTCGAGAACAAAGGCCCCGAACCAGAGGAGATGGCTGGCAATCCTGTTCATTTCCACCGTGATGACACGGATATACTCAGCGCGTTCTGGCACCTCGATCCCTGCGGCCCGCTCCACGGTAAGGGCGTATCCGTGGTTGTAGGACAGGGCGCCCAGGTAGTCGAGGCGTCCGGTATTGGGAAAGAACTGAACCCAGGTGCGGTTTTCTCCCATCTTTTCATGCATGCGGTGGATGTAGCCCAATACCGGCACGGCCTTGACGATATACTCGCCGTCCATGGTGAGCACCACCCGGAGCACGCCGTGGGTCGCAGGGTGCTGCGGGCCGAGGTTCAGCTCAAAGGTCTCCATGGAGGTGTTGATGACTGAGGTGCTCATGCTTTGAAATCCTTCAGTAGAGGATGGAAATCAGCGTCTTCAGGAAGCAGCAGCGGTTCGAGATAGGGATGGCCGATGAACTGTATCCCAAAGAAGTCATGGGTCTCGCGCTCATGCCAGTCCGCGCCGGGAAAGATGGAGCTTATGGTGGGAATTTCCGGTGTGTCCCGGGGGACGCGGACGCGGATCGTTACCCGGCACAACTCGTCAAAATGATTGAAGTCATAGACAGCTTCCATCTGCGGCGCCACAGGCTCGGGCGGGGGTGGTGGGGCGACGGGCGGGCTCTCTTCGCCTTCGGCTGCCGGTTTTTTGGGCGCAGGCTTTGGAGGCGGGGCAAAGGTGAGGAGGTCGACGCCGGTGATCGCCTCTATAAAAAAGCCTTCACGGTCAAGAACGTCAACAGCACCTGCAAGGTGCTCCGGAGTAACCTGGATTTCGAGATGAAATCCCCGGGCAGCAAAATCCGTGGTTGTGATGGAGTTGGTCTCAATGGCGGCCAGGGCGGATTTGGTTCGTTCCAGGATCATCTCAGACGGCCTCCACCCTCGGCCACCTTCGGTGCCCGGTAATCTTTTCTTCCAGTTCCAGGATTCCTTCTATCAGGGCCTCTGGTCGCGGCGGACATCCAGGTATATAGACATCAACCGGGAGAAACTGGTCCGCGCCTTCAACGATGCCATACTGTCCTTCGAATTTGAACGGCCCGCCGGAGATGGCGCAGTTGCCCATGGCAATAACCCACTTGGGTTCCGGCATCTGGTCGTAGAGGGTTTTGACCGCTGGCGCCATTTTGTGCGAAATGGTCCCTGCCACGATCATCACGTCGCATTGACGGGGAGATGGGCGAAATACCTCGGCCCCGAAGCGGGCAAGGTCGAACCGTGAGGCGCCGGCTGCCATCATTTCGATGGCGCAGCAGGCCAGGCCAAAGGTCATTGGCCACAGGGAATTTGCCCTGCCCAGGGCAAGCAGTTTATCGAGCAGGGCGAATGAGACTATTGCTGGTTGTACGTTTTCCTTTCCCACTTAAACACTCCCTTAATCCATGCATAAATTACTGCCAGAGACAGGATTCCGACAAAGATCAGTATCTCGACAAAGGCGCGTGTGTCCGAGATGACGCTTGGGTCGATCTGGGTGTAGGCGACGGCTACCGGAAACAGAAAGAGAACGTCAACATCAAAGGCGAGAAACATCAGGGCATAAAGGTAATAGACTATGCCGAAACGCACCCAGGCCGTTCCGATGGGTTCGATACCGCACTCGATGAGTTGGGTGGTTCTGTTACTGACATTGCGGGTGGAGCGGGGTGCCAGGAAGAAGGAGATAATGAATGGGCCGATAGCAAAACCCAGGCCGGCCAGGAAAAAGACGGCGACATAGAGGTGGTCCAAGAGCGGTTGTTGTTCCACAGTCAGGCTCCTTACGGTAAAGGTAGCAGGAGAACAAATAGCATTCGCGGTGAGTCTTACTGCAATCGTCCAGTGATGTCAAGCAAATACTGAATGGGTATTCATGAAAAAAATGAATGGCAGTTCAGTGAAAAAAAGGCCGGTAAAATCTGCTTTTTTCGATAGCAGGATCTGGCAAGGCACTGTCAGGAAAAGAAGAGAGGGAGCGAAAAGGCGCGGATCTTTCAGTGCGGCGTGTTTGCGTGTGCCGCACTGAAAGATCCGGATGTGTGGTGGTGATGGATTTTCTGTGAAAATGTGCCCGGGTAAGATTACTTGAGGTTGGCCAGGGCGGTTTTCAGGCGCCTGACCCCTTCCTCAATGGTTTCCATGGAGGTGGCAAAGGAGAAACGGATAAAGGGGTCGGCGCCAAAGGCGATGCCGGGTACCGTGGCGATCAGGGCCTCATCAAGAAGATAGTCGGCCAGGTCAAGTGACCCGGTGATCGACCGGCCGTTGAATTCTTTGCCAAAATAGGAGGAGATGTTGGGGAAGACATAAAATGCGCCCTGGGGGTTGACACAGGTCACGCCGGGAATCGAGGAAAGTTCGCGGACAAAATAATCACGGCGGGGAAGAAATGCGTCCCGCATCATGACCGGAAAGTCCTGAGGGCCGGTCAGTGCGGCAAGGGCGGCCTTCTGGGCCACTGATGTCGCGTTGGATGTTGACTGACTCTGGATTCTGTTCATGGTGGAAATGATCACCTGGGGGCCGATGGTGTAGCCGATGCGCCACCCGGTCATGGCAAAGGATTTCGAAACCCCGTTCAAGATGAGGGTCTGATCTTTCAGGCGCGGGTCTACGTCAAGAATGTGGGGCAGTGGATTGTCGGAATAGACAATGGTGTCGTAGATATCATCGCTGATTATGATCCATCCCCGCTCCAGGGCCATTTTTCCCACCGCCGCCAGCGCGGAAGCCGAAAAAACCGATCCAATGGGGTTGGAGGGACTGTTGAGAATAATGGCCTTGGTTTTTGGGCTCGCATGCTGCTCAAGCACCCGCGGGTCAAGGTCAAAATTATTCTCCTCGCTCAGCGGTACCAGTACGGGAATTCCCCCTGCCAGCTGAACAATGGGCGGGTAAGAGACCCAGTACGGGGTGGGAATGAGAACCTCATCGCCCGGGTTGATCAGAGCCTGGGCCATGTTGTAGAGGCCATGTTTGCCGCCGCAGCACACCTGGACCTGGTCGGGCTCGTAGCTCCAGCCGCGATCGGCGGCAAGACGGTCGACAACTGCCTGACGAAGCTCCGGGATGCCTGGGACAGCGGTGTATCGGGTAAATCCCGCGTCAATGGACGCCTTGCCGGCTTCACAGACATGGGGCGGAGTGTCAAAGTCCGGCTCGCCAACACTGAAATTGAGAATATCAGCTCCAGCAGCCTTCAGGGCCTTGGCCTTGGCATTGACCGCCAGGGTGGGTGAAGGTTTGATCTGGGCAACCCTTTGCGCCATTTTGAGAGAAAAAGAGGTCATCTGGTTTCACCTGAATATCGTATTCTATTAGTTTCGCTTTACCGGGGGCGCCGGGGCGCCCGTCAGTAAAGCACTTCTTTCAGAAAAAGGCCGCAGGCCGGGGCGGTGGGACCTGCCCTGGCACGATTCTGCGCAGCGAGTATCTGCGCAAAATCATTTTTTGTTTTTTTTAGTTCGCCCACTTCAAGCAGGGTTCCGACAATGTTGCGAACCATGTGCCGGAGAAAACCATTGCCGGTGATTTCAAAATGGAGGTGGCCATCTTCGCTTACGTTGATGGCAACACCGAGGATTTCCCGAACTGCGCCCCGGCCCTTTTTTTGCGTGCGATCCCTGGAGCCGGTTGCCTCGAAACTTGAAAAATCGTGGACCCCGACCAGGAGATCCGCCGCATTCTTCATGGCCAGCGCGTCAAGTTTTCGGGGAAAGTGGGCCGCATAGAGCCGGCTGGTCGGCATCTGCACCGGGCTGGTGTTAATCGTATAGATATATGTCTTTGCCCGGGCGCTGCGGCGGGCATGGAAATCCGCCCGCGCCTCGCATGTTTCCAGCACCCGGATGTCATCGGGTAATATGCTGTTTAAACCCTTCATAAAGCCGGTGCAAGGGATATTTGAAGCTGTCTGGAAGTTGGCGGTCATTGCCAGGGCGTGAACCCCGGCATCGGTGCGACCGGCTCCATGGACCACGGTCTGTTCGCCGGTCATGGTTGCCACGGCATCCTCAAGAAGCCCCTGGATGGTCAGCCCGGTGCGCTGCTTCTGCCATCCGGCAAAGCGGGTGCCGTCAAAGGCAATGACACACCGGATATTGCGGTATCCGCTCACGGAAAAAGCGGGACAATGCCCAGTCCCTGGTTTTCCGGTAATCCGAGAAGAAGATTCATGTTCTGGACTGCCTGGCCGGCTGCACCCTTGACCAGATTGTCAATGGCGGCGAGGACAATGATTCTTCCCGTTCTGTGGTCAACTCTGCAGGCAAGATCACAGAAATTGCCGCCCCGGACATGCGGGGTGGCGGGTAATGTACCGGGATCGCAGATCCTGACGAACGGCTCATCCTTATAGTATTCCAGAAAAAGGGCGGTGGCCTCTTCGCTGGAAAGGGAACTCTTCAGCGAGGCGTATATGGTGCTGAAGATACCGCGGGACATGGGGACAAGGTGCGGGGTAAACGAGATGGCTACCGGGCGGCCGCACAGTTTTCCAAGTTCCTGCTCAATTTCAGGCGTGTGCCGGTGCGACGCGACCTTGTATGCCTTGAATCCGTCAGCAACTTCACAGAAAAGGGTGGACTGCTGCACGGTCCGGCCGGCGCCGGAAGTACCTGATTTGGAGTCGGCGATTACGGTGTCGGGATCAATCGCTCCTGCCTTGAGCAGAGGTGCCAGGCCGAGAATAATGCTGGTCGGGTAGCATCCCGGGTTGGCAATCAGCCGGGCCTTTCTGATTTCCGCGCGGTGCAGCTCCGGAAGACCGTAAACCGCTTCGCCGAGAAGTTCAGGAGCGGTGTGGGGCTGATACCACTGTTCGTAGACCGAACTGTCGTGAATTCGAAAATCGGCGCTCAGGTCAATCACCTTGCGTCCGGCGTCAAGCAGGGTTGGGACAATGGCCATGGCCGTCTGGTGGGGTACTGCTGTAAAAAAAAGATCCGCTGCCCCGGCCACGGCACCCGCTTCAGCGTCAACACAGGCCAGATCGACGATTCCCTTGAGGCTGGGATAGAGGGCGCTCAGGGGCAGGCCCTGATGGCGGCGCGATGTGACAACGGTAATTTCCACCCCTGGATGGTTGGCAAGAATGCGTGCAAGCTCAACTCCGGTGTAGCCGGATGCTCCTATTATTCCGACTTTTATCATGGTATCCGCTCCTTAGGTGTTGGGGCAAAGGCTCTCATGAAACCGCTTTACTTTCTGGTTGCTCCAGTTAAAAATAAAACAGGGGAAGACACATGAGTACCGTGTCTTCCCCTGAACGCTTCGTGGACATGCAAAGCAAAGGATATGGCGTATTTCCCCGTTAACGCTTGGAAAACTGAAATTTTGCCCTGGCGCTGCGCTGGCCATATTTTTTCCGTTCCTTGGCGCGGGGATCCCGGGTCAGCAGACCTGCTCTTTTCAGGGTCAGACGATATTCGGGGTTTACCTCCAGGAGGGCCTTGGATATGCCATGGCGCAGGGCCTCGGCCTGGGCGCATTTCCCACCGCCGCTGAGGGTAGCTATTACGTCAAACTGGGAAGACGTCTCGGTGGTGACAAACGGGCTTTCCACCTTGTTGCGTACAAAGATTGCACCGAAGTAGTCCTCAACAGACTTTTTGTTGACAACAATTTCCCCTTTTCCTGGTTTTACCCAGACTCGGGCAACTGCTGTTTTTCTTTTGCCTGTCGCGTAGTGCCTCTGATCAGCCATTCTCGTGTCTCCCAATATACTTTTGCCTGTGGGCATCGATAATAATTAAATGTCAAGCTGGACGGGTTGCTGCGCTTCGTGGGGATGGGCGCTGCCAGCATAAACTTTGAGTTTTTTCAGTTGGGCGCGGCCCAGGGTGTTCTTGGGGAGCATGCCCTTTACAGCCGTCCGGATCAGTTCTTCCGGTTTGCTGTCCAGCACTTCCTGAGCGCTCTGGGTTTTCAGGCCGCCCATGTACCCTGTATGGTGATAGTATTTCTTGTCGGTGAGTTTTTTCCCTGTCAGCTTTACCTTGTCGGCATTGACCACAACAATAAAGTCACCTACATCCATGAACGGTGAATAGTTGGCTTTGTGCTTGCCCCGCAACCGGGTGGCGATTTCAGAAGCAAGACGGCCGAGGATCTTGCCTTCAGCATCAACAATAAACCAGTTTTTTTCAATGTCAGCGACCGGAGTCAGGTGGGTCTTCATGGTCAATATCCTCAATAATTCAGTCAAAAACAGGTAACAGAGAGCCCTGCTTGGGGCATTTTGATCGCAAAAGAGTCTTTATAAATTGAAATAGCCGCAGAGTCAACAAAAAAAGGTTCGACCAAGTCGAACCTTTTGGGGCGCTAAAGATGGAGCGGGAAACGAGATTCGAACTCGCGACTTCAACCTTGGCAAGGTTGCACTCTACCACTGAGTTATTCCCGCCCATTTATACTGAGCTCCAAATCGAGGCGACTATACCGGGGGGTGTGGCGGTTGTCAACAAAAAACATTGCCGATCGATACCTCATGCGCCTGGAGTGCGCCGATTTTTTTCAGAAGATCCTCAAAAGGGTATTGCCTCTGAATATGACAGCTTGTATAGATACAAATCATGTGCGGAAACATAACCGGATTCATCCGGTAACCCCACCAGGGAATAATCCCGGTGGTTGAACAGCGGGAAGTATACAATGTTTGGTGCGTCTTGGTGGTTGATCTTGCTGGAATAATAAGGTGATCCCGGCGGACACACGCTGTTCATATACGAATTCGAGGAGAGTGATCCTATGGAAAAAGTGTCGGCGCGCATCGGAGAGGTGCGCCGCAAAACAAAAGAAACTGACATTTCCCTGACCCTGGATTTGGCTGGTCAGGGAGTCCACCGCATTGCCACCGGTGTTCCATTTATGGATCACATGCTTACCCTGCTGGCGGTGCACGGGTTTTTCGATTTGACCGTTTCATGCACCGGTGACACCGATGTGGATGATCACCACAGCGTGGAAGATCTGGGAATCTGCCTGGGCCAGGCCCTGAAAGGCAGCCTGGGGGATTTCTCCGGCATTAAAAGGTACGGTTCCAGTCTCGTTCCCATGGATGAGGCCCTGGCCAGGGTCGTGGTCGATATCGCCAACCGTCCTTTTTTGTATTATGATGTCGCCATCCCCGATCAGAAGGTCGGGAATTTTGACACTGCCCTGGTCAAGGAGTTCCTGCGTGCCCTGGCGCTTCACGGTGGGCTTGCCCTTCACGTCGAACTTCTCCATGGGGAAAATGCCCATCATATAATCGAGTCGGTCTTCAAGGCCCTCGGGAGGGCGTTGGGTCAGGCGGTGGAGTTTGACCATCGCGGTTCAGGGGTGCTTTCGTCCAAGGGAACGCTATAGTCCCGGCGGGCCTGGCTTCAGCCGGGATGGATAATATATTGATACGGTGCGGGTAGATACAGAGGTAGAGAAGCGAGCCCAACGAAACGTTGGTTTGATCAAGCCGACAGGAGGTCGTCAAAGTGAAACAAAATCGTCTGAATAGTCTGTTTATTGCCATTGCCCTGCTTTTTTTTGTCTCCGCCTGCGCCTCCAGGAATACCGTTCAGGGAGAGGGTGAGGACTATTCCCGGATCAAGACCATAGCGGTATTGCCACCCGAGGGCAGTGGGCCGAATCCTGAATTAACCGCCGGAGCAGAGGTTCTCTCTTCCCTGCTCGCTGAATATTTCCAGGACCGGCCGGAGATAAAGCTTGTGGATCATGACCTCCAGGACGGCCTCCGTCTTTCCTCCGGAAATGTTCTGGTCCAGGCCCGGGCCGTTGGCCGTGAACTGGGAACCGATGCGGTGCTGATGACTACCGTCAACCGGTTTGTCGAACGGGTCGGGTCCCGCTATTCCGCTGAAAGAACTGCCTCGGTGGCCTTTGATTTCCGGCTGGTTGATGTTGCCAGCGGCCAAACCTTGTGGTTCGGCGCCCATGATGAAACACAGAAAACCGTGATGGAGAATATATTTCTCCTGGGGCGTGCGGCAGGGCGGGGGTTCAAATTCGTCACAGCAGCTGAATTGGCCCGCGAGGGGGTTGCGAGCAAGCTCGGCGGTACCCCCTATTTTCAGGGGAACATTGCCAGGGGCCAATGATCCATCTATCCAGTCCGGTCAATCAAAAGATCGGCCGCGCTCTACATGAATTTTCCATGCTGTCCCACGGGGACCGGGTGATGGTTGCCGTCTCCGGCGGGGTTGACAGCCTGGTTCTTGCCTGGCTTCTTCCTTATTGGCGCAAGAAGGCCCCGATTGACTACGAGATTCTTGCTGTCCATATAGATAATGGGTTTGCCGAGCCCACAGGCGACAGGGTCGCGGCCCAGCTTGAAAGGCTGGGTGTTCCCTGCCGAATAGAGCAGACCGATTTCGGGCCCCGCGCCGAGGCGGCCGAGGATGGACGGAGCGTCTGTTATCATTGCTCCAGGCAACGACGTACCCGTTTGTTTTCCCTGGCCAAGGAGCTTGGCATGAACAAGATTGCCTTTGGTCACCACCGGGATGACCTGCTTGAGACTTTTTTGATAAATGTGATGTTCGGCGGCAACATAAGCACCATGATGCCGCGACAGGACCTCTTTTCCGGGCGGCTGGCGATCATCAGGCCCTTGGCGTTTATTGAGAAAGATGACATCGTTGACTTGGCGTCTACCCTTGGTGTTTTTCCGGTCAAGAACCCCTGTGCCCATGATTCCGACTCACGGCGGCAGGATGCCCGCCGGATTCTTGCCCATGCCGCATCCCTTGACTCCCGGGTCAAGTCTAACATGTTTAATGCCCTTCGGAATGTCCGGCACGACTATCTTCCTGCCGGCACCGGACATCTCCAATCCAGATGAAAACCTCTCCTGCATGTATTCCCTGCCTGGAGAGGCAGGTGCGCTATGCCGCCCGCCTTGCCGCGGGTGAGCGGGGTGATGAGACGGCGGTTGTCAACCAGGTGCTGCCCCTTCTTGCCGACCTGAACATGGAGGTTTCACCCCCGGAAAATGCGGTTTTGTTGTACGCCGGGATCGCTCAGGTCTCCGGATGCAGTGACCCCTTCCTTGCCATAAAAAAAGAGAGCAGTGGTGCGGCCCAGTTGATGCGGAGGGATCTTGCCGGGGTGATCAGCGGGGCTGAGGATCCTCTCAGGCTGGCGCTCTCGCTGGCGATTGCCGGCAATGTCATTGACTATGGATCGATCCATGATTTCGAGCTCAAGGCTTTTGTCAGCGCGATTCTGGAGAGGGGAATCGTCCATGATCAGTACGCCTGTCTTGCCGCAGCCATTGAGAATGTTCCCCGGAACGGGTTTATTCTTTATCTTGCGGATAACTGCGGCGAACTGGTTTTTGATGGACTGGTTATTGAACTTCTGGCGGAAATGGGCAAGCGGGTGATTCTCGGGTTGCGGGGCGGGCCGATAATCAACGATGCCCAGATTGCCGATGCCAGGGCGTGCGGCCTTGACCGGTATTGCCAGTTGGTCAGCAATGGAACCTCCTGCCCCGGCACCCCCGTTGGCTCGTGCAGTCCTGAGTTTCAAAAATATTTTTCCGCAGCCGACCTGATCATCAGCAAAGGGCAGGGAAATTTCGAGACCCTGTCGCATGTGGCCGGGCCGATCTATTTTCTGCTCACTGTCAAATGCGCTGTTGTGGCAGCTCATCTTGATCAATGTGTCACGAGCGACAAGAGGTGTTTCCAGGTCGGAGACACCGTTCTGGTTCAAAGGCGGAGCCTTTGCTGATGCTGGTCCAGGGTCCTTTCGAGAAAGTTTTTCAATATCATCTTTGTGCCTGGCCTGCGAGTTCTGTTCAGGGGGCTCGATAGTAGGCCGCGTCCCAAATTTAATCCTCGGACAGGGGAAATAATATAGTAATGACTTGACAAGAACGAATGTTCGTTCTATTACTATATGCATGAAATTGATTGGAGGAAATCGTGGGTAACGCACAGGTAAAAGATACGTTTTCTGACACCCGGTCCCTGACCCTGGAAACAGCTCTCCGCTTGTTTACTGCCAAGGGGTATTTCAATACCTCAATGCAGGATATCCGGAAAGAGGCCAATGTCAGTATCGGGTCGATTTACCACCATTTCAACTCAAAGGAAGAGTTGGCTGGATCACTCTATACTGATCTTGTGCAGAGGATGGAGGCGCTGATTCAGGATGTGCTGGCAGAGTACGGCACAGCGCATGACCGCATCCGCGCGGTTGTTGCCGCGCTCTTTCAAATGGCTGATTCAGAACCTGATGCAGTGCGTTTTCTCCTCTGCGCCAAACATCGAGAATTTCTTCCCTGTGAAAAGCCGGTCTGTTCTTCCCGTCCTTTTGAGATGATGCGCGAGATGGTGCAGATGGGCATAGACCGGGGAGAAATCTGTGATCTGGACCCGGTTGTTGCGACAACAGCCCTGTTCGGTGGACCGATTCGCTTGATTCAACTTAAGCTTGACGGGGCCCTGGAGGGTTCCCTTTGGCAATACTTTGATGAAATGTGGGCCTGTTCCTGGTCCGCGGTTACTTGATTTTTTTTGTACCAACAGAACGAATATTCGTTCTGTTGGGTTGATGTGAATAGTGGTGTGAGTGAGGAAGATATGCTGGAAGTAACCGAAAGCGCCTCCGAAAAGCTGAGTGAGTACCTTTCCGCAAGGAAGATTGATGCGGCGGTTCGGATTGCTTTTCAAGGTGGCGGTTGAGCGGGTCCGACCCTTCATCTGGCTCTGGATGAGCCGAAAAAAGAAGATGCGCAATACACTATCAATGGTGTTCGATTTCTGGTGGATGCCAGTTTGTTGACCAGATGCGGTAAGATTACCGTTGAGTATTTAGAAGATGATCCGCAGCCCGGGTTTGCCATTATTCCTGCCATCCCCCTCCTGGGGATGCGGGGAAAATGTTGAGATGCCGGATTCGAATAAGGTTTGAACGAAAGAGCAACAAAGGAGGTTTGTCATGCCTATCTATGAATTTCGATGCTCGGAATGCAACGCCCTGTTTGAAAAAATTGTCATGGGCAGTGCAGACTCAGAAGAGGTCGTCTGTGACAGGTGCGGGAGTAAAAAGGTGAAAAAGACCATTTCTGCAACAAGTTATCGCCTTTCGTCCAGCACTGGCTCCACCCCATTCGGGACCGGTGGTTCCGGTGGATGCTCATCCTCGGGTTTTTCCTGAGCATGATTCCGGCGGCCCGGGTGGCCGCCTATTTCTCTGCCCCCCTTGGGGGGCTCTCAACAGGGTCATCCGTTCGAGGTCGGTTTTATCGGTCAAGAACAGGGCAGGATGGCCAGGTTCGGAGCCCCCCATTTTTTTTGGGTGCTTTTTATGGGCACGCGACTTTCCTGTGGTTGCTCCGTAAAGGTTCAACCGATCCGGCGACAGATGATTTTTTTGCATTGGAACCAGATGAATATCGGACAGGGAACGTCGAATATCGAAGCGAACAACCGTGAGGAACCATGTGCCATCTACAAGTTGACCGCCGTGATTAACCGCGCGCACACCTTTTCAGGCTTCTTCACTTCCCGCCCGTCTCCCGGTCCTGCCAGGATTTCCGGAGCACGGCCTCGATTCGCGGCTGGATGGCAGCCAGCAGGTCTTCCCGTTCCAGGTAGGGACATGGCTTGCCGTAGGGAAATCGGCGACATTGATCCGGACGGGCCTCATGGATTGTGCAGCGGGCTGCCATCCGCTCAGGCGACTGAAAGATGCATGAGCCGTCCTCCTGGAGAACGAAGGTGTTCTTTCTGTTTATCAGGTAGCGCCTGCGCACCTCGCCATCGCTGATCTGAAAAAAACGGGCCAGGCGATTGATATCGGTTGCGGTCAGCAGGAGGCTGGCCCCGGCGGTACGGTAGCAGCAGTATCCTGGGCAGAAATTGCAGTAGAGCATAGGCGCGGCGTTTACTTTTTAAGCGAGGCGAGGATTGCGAACGGCGAAGAGTGCTCGTCCCGGCATCGGCAGTCGGCCTGATTGAGGTTTTCGCCGCAACGATGACAGATGCCCTTGCATGATTCGCTGCAGAGTCTTTTCTGGGGGAGAAGCAGGAACATCTGTTCGGTGAGAATGTCGAAGACGTCAATAACCGGGATGTCAATGAAGATGGTGTCCATTTCGCTGTCGCTGCAGTGATGTTCCTCCAGCGCCTTTTCCTGGTCGGGGAAAAAAAGTTCGATGTCGACTCTGAACTCTTCGTCCAGCTGCTGCGAATAAGACTCAAGGCAGCGGTCGCAGTTCAGGGAGATCACTGTCTTGATCTCCCCCTCCATGAGTACCCTTTCCGCACCCTTTTTTTCGAGATAAAGCCGGGTGCTGACCGGTGCCGTGCGGGTAATTTCCTGATCCGGAAACCAGGACTCATCGTTGATTTCAAGGCGAAGCCCCTGGTCGGGTATTTCAGTAAAGGTGATTTTCATTTTTTGGATGTTCCCGATATGGTTGGGCATTTATGTGAATCTGAGACAAAACCCGGTCATTTTTCCCGGTGCAGGTGCCGGGGTATTACCAGTCCACCGGTTTGACCAGGATATCTCGTATTTTCAGGGAAAAGAGGTTGTTTGACGACTGTGGGGCAATGAGGGCCACGGTATCAGCCCCCCGTCCGGTCCCGGCCATGGCCAGAACGTCATTGGTGCCGATCAGTCCGCTGTCGGCGGCCATGATGACAATTTCGACGCAGACCTTCATTCCCTGGCCGAAAAGTCGAAGGGTGTTGGCGACGAGATCCTGCTGCGAATATGCCTGTTTTTCTCTGATCGCGGTGCCGATGGTCCTGAACGGCATGGTCCCGGTGTGGACCCTTGCGCCCAGATCCTCAATTTTTTTACGCGTCTCCGCCGTCATCTCCAGGGTTCCAGGTTCTTTGAAGCCCACGTTGTGGGTGACTACGATTACCCGGGTTTCACTGTTGGCAAAGGCTTTTGCCGCGGCGAGGCCGGTGTCGCCATATGTTGAGGCGACAATAACTTCCTTGACGCCCAATCGAGACGCCCCTTGCCGGAGCACATCCAGAGCCGCCCTGCTGTTTGTCGGGCCGGGTTTGGCAAAAAATGTGTTCATATCATTTTCCTGCTGGTGTTTATGGTTGTTATGCTGCCTGGATTCCGGGTTCGTCATCGTCCCGGCGATCCCGCCCCTGCCAAACGACCAACCGCAAGACTTGTCAGGAAGATTGCGGTCTGAAGAAGAACAATGGTTGCCCCGCTGGGAAGATCGAGCTGATATGAAAGCCAGAGGCCTATTATAACACTTGCCACGCCGATTATCACCGAGAGGACGGTCATCACCGCAAAACGCCTGGCCATAAGACGCGCTGCCGCCGCCGGCACGACGAGAAATGCTGAAATCAGGACTATGCCCACCACCTTGACCGCGACCACCACGGTTACCGCTATCAGCACCGTGAGTATGTAATCATCAAGAAGTACCGGTACCCGATCGGTCAGGGCCAGGTCCCGATCAAAGGTCGCGTAGGCCCATCGCCCCCAGAGCGGTTGGCAGGCAAGGGTAAAGATCATGACCAGGCCGGTGACCCATATGTCTGTCACTGTTACCGAGAGAATAGAGCCGAAGAGATAGGCAAAGGCATCTGCGGAATACTCCCGTTTCAGGGAAAGAAAAATGACGCCAAGGGCCATGGCCGCGGCAAAAAAAACACCGATGACGGTATCTGAAGTCAGGGCGGTTCGTTGGCGAACCCAGGTGATGGCAAGGGCGATAGCCACAGTGAAGGGCACGGCTATAATCAGGGGCTCGCGGCCGAGAAGAAGTCCCAGGGCCACACCTCCGAAGGCTGCGTGGGCCAGGCCGTTGCCGAGAAAGCCCATTCCGCGTTGGACAACAAAGACGCCGAGATAACTGGCAAGAAAGCCGATCATGACTCCGGCCAGCAATGCCCGCTGCATAAACGGCAGATTCAGGATTTCTCCCATCGTGTCTTCCTGGGTTCTTTTTTGTTTTTTCGCACTGAAAGCTAATGCTGATGCGCTTCCGGACGGGGGCAGGAGCTGAGGTGAGTGGTGCTCGAAACTCCGTACGCCCGCTTCAGGCAGTCTGAACAGAGGACCTCGGCAGGGGCACCGAATCCGATCAGGTTTCTGTTCAGAACGAGAACGTGGCATGCGTGGCGCGAGGCCACCTCCCAGTCATGGGTGACCATGATAATCGTTGCCCCGCTTTGTCTGCGATACGCTTCCAGTACCTCGTAGAAGTCGTTTTCACCAACGCTGTCCACTCCGGTAACGGGTTCGTCAAGCAGAATCAGGCGGGGTTTTCGGACTAGGCTGCGGGCGAGATAGACCCGTTGCAGCTCACCGCCGGAAAGAATTCCAATCGGCCGATCGGCAAGATGTTCGGCGCCAAGTTGAGCCAGGGCCCCGCGGGCTGCCAGTTTTTCCGGCGCAGACGCCCACCCTCGCCATCTCTGGTAAAGCCCTGTAATTACAAGTTCAACGGCAATGGCAGGAAAGGATCGGTCATGGGTTTTGGCCTGGGGGACATAGCCGATCCACTCCGATGGAAGGTCACGGGGGGCGCGCCCCCATATCCGGATATGACCGGATGAGGGGGTGAGAATTCCTAATAGAAGCTTGAGGAATACAGATTTCCCCGCGCCATTGGGGCCAAGCACGGCAACAAATTCGCCTTCATGGACCTGGCAGGTGATGTCGTCGAGTACGGTTTTATCCCCCAGTTTCAGGGACAGGTTGTCGGTTTCAACCGCAATCATCTGTATTTTTTCCCTTGGTTACACATAGTTTGGTAACTGATTTTAAAGTGGGATCTTGCATGAATCAGAGTTTTCAACTATACATTAAGCGAATTTGCCATGCATCATAAATAGTTTTCATCCGGCAAGGGCCTTTTCCGAACTGAAACGGGCAGGTGTGCCGGTCCGGAACAAATGACTCACCGCACGGACACGACACGCTTCGCAAACGGGGTGAAGTCCCTTGCAGCCAAAATGCTCCTTGACAGCGGTTGTCAGTCCTGCTATTGGACAACAATCGTTCCAGAAATTCTTTAAATGGCATACTAAGAACATGATTGCGACCCATCGAAATTCTAATGAAAAAGGCATGCTCATGAAACAGCTTCGATCCTTTTCGCCCCACAGCAAACCCGTGCCCGCACGGAGAGGCGCCCATAAGCTTTCCCCTGGCGTGTTCTTTATTCTTTTTTTTCTGATTTGTGCCTCTGCGGTTTCCAGCGCTCAGGCAGCATCACGGTATAACACGGTTTTACTTCCCTTGAAAATAAATACCTCCGGGGAGCGTGATCAGGTGACCGTCCAGACAGATTCATCCCTGGCTGAAACAGTCTCCGGATCCGAGGCGTTCCAAAAGACCATCCGGCTTCTTGACAGGGCCGAGGCCGAGAAATTGTTTGATTACCAGGGGACCTGGCCCCCGCCGGAAGAGGATCTGCGCGCGGTGGACCTGGCGGGCGCTGATTATATTGTTGCCGGCAGTCTGACCCAGCTTGGGCAGCTGCGGAGCATAGACCTCAAGGTGTACGACCTGGCCGACCCCTCGGCTCCCACCTTTTTTTTCATCGAGGTCAGTGATCCCGCCAAATTAAATGAAGGGTTGAACTCCCTGGTAGGCCAGGTCCTGACCCATGTCGGCAAAGAGTTTCTCATCGCAAGCATTACTCCCCAGGGCAACGCCCGGATTGATTCCGGAGCCATCAGGCATCAGATAAAAAGCAAGAAAGGCGATGTGTATGAGCCTTCCCGCTTGCAGCAGGATCTGAAGAATGTCTTTAAAATGGGCTATTTTGATGACGTGCGGATCAAGGTTGCCGATTCAAAGGACGGTAAGCAGGTGATCTTTGAGGTCACTGAAAAACCGCTTATCGGCCAGGTCCTGCTCAAGGGAACCGATGAACTGAAAGAGGACAAGGTGCGCGGGGCTATTTCCATCAATGCCAATACCATTGTCAATCCCAACAAGATCAAGGAGGCCGCCGCCAATATAAAATCCCTGTACAAGGAAGAGGGTTTTTATAACACCGAGGTGACCACCGAACTTACCGAGTTGAAAAAGGACCGTGTGGACGTCATTTTCAACATTGTCGAGGGGCAGAAGATATATACCAAAGAGGTTCGTTTTGCCGGCAACAAGAGCTTTACCCCCCGGCAGTTGAAGAAGATGATTCAGACCTCGGAAAAGGGCATGCTCTCGTGGCTCACCGACTCGGGGGTGTTGAAAAAAGAGGTTCTTGAGTATGACGTGGCCAGGCTTACTGCGTTTTACCATAACAAGGGATATATCAAGGCCCGGGTCGGCGAGCCCGAGGTCGTCCAGGAAGGAAAATGGCTCTATGTCACCTTTAATATATTTGAAGGGGATCGCTATCGTGTCGGCTCAATAGATCTGGCCGGCGACCTTATCGAGGAGGAGGCCATTCTCCTCAATACACTCAAGCTCAAGAATGAAGAGTATCTGAGCCGGAGCATCCTCCGGGAGGATATCCTTGGTCTGACCGACTACTATTCGGAAAAAGGATATGCCTACGCCGAGGTTTCACCTTCTGTCACTGAAAACGATGCTGAGAAGCGGGTTGATATCGTGTTCAACATCGACAAGGGGATTCTGGTCAATATCGAGCGGATCGCCATTTCCGGCAATACCCGGACCCGCGATAAGGTTATCCGGCGCCAGCTCGAGGTGCACGAAGGCGAGGTCTTCAACTCCAAGGCCTTGCGCGAAAGCCACGATCGCCTCCAGGCGCTCGATTTTTTTGAGGATATCAATATTACGCCTGAACAGACCGAAGACCCCGCGAAAATGGATATGAGCGTCAAGGTTAAGGAAAAACCCACCGGATCGTTCAGCGTGGGCGCGGGATACAGTTCCATTGAAAATCTGATGTTCATGGCCGAGATCAGCCAGAACAACTTCCTGGGCCGCGGCCAGAGGCTGTCCCTGAACGCCAACGTCAGCAGCAGTCAGACCAAGTTTAATCTCGGTTTCACCGAGCCCCGGATCGCCGACACCAAGCTTATGGGCAGTATCAATCTCTATAATTGGGAAAGTGATTACGACGATTATTCAAAGGAATCATATGGCGGTTCGATCAATTTCGGCTACCCGATCTGGAGAAAGTGGGTTCTGGGCTTTGGCTACGGCTATGACGATGCCGATCTGACCAATGTCAGTCCCACCGCGTCGCAGATCATCCGCGAGTCGATGGATATCCATGTGACCAGCTATACCAATTGGTCCCTGAGCCGGAGAACCGTTGACAAGGCGATCGATCCTGGAAAGGGGTCGGTCAACTCCATTGGCTTGACCTATGCCGGTGGGCCGCTGGGCGGAGACAGCGCGTACACCAAGACCGAGCTTGTTTCAAACTGGTATTTTCCCATCTTCTGGAAGACCACGTTTCACGTCAAGGGATCAGCGGGCCAGGTATCCAGCCAGAAAGATGGCAAATTGCCGGTTTTTGAGAAATATTATCTTGGCGGAATCAACAATATCCGGGGCTTTTCCTCGGGAAGGATCAGCCCCCAGGATCCGGCCACCAAGGAGCGGATCGGCGGGCGCAAGATGTGGTACACCAACACCGAGTGGATTTTTCCTCTGGTCGCCGATGCCGGTCTGAAAGGGGTCGTGTTCTTTGATGCCGGTAACGTCTATGATAATGGTTGGGAGATGGACAAGATCAAGAAGAGTGTGGGCGGTGGATTCCGCTGGATTTCTCCCATGGGCCCCCTCCGTCTCGAGTGGGGGTATGTTATAGATCCTGACCCGGATGACGAGACCAACAACTGGGATTTCAGTATCGGTGGTTCCTTCTGATCTATTAAGGCGGATCATGCGACCCGCTTCTTTTTCATGGACAAGGTATGCGCTCCACTGGCCGCAGGTCAGAACTGTACACTGATCGGTCTCCGCGGCAGCGGTTTTGCCATGGTCGCGGCCCGGGCCGCGGAAAAAGCGTCACAGCGCCTTGTCCTCTGCGTTGCCGCCAATGAACACATGGCCGAGGTCCTGGAGCAGGATCTCGGCTTTTTCACCGATATCCCGATAGTCCGCTATCCTGCCTACGATATCCCCCCGTATATTCCCCTTTCGCCCGACCCGTCCACGGTGGCGGCCCGCCTTTCCGCCCTCTACCAGGCCCTTACCTCGGACATCAAGATCATTGTTGTTGCCTCGGCGGAGGCGCTTTTAAGGCGGGTCCTGCCCAAGGCACGACTTGCCGCCTCGGCCGAGCTTCTCATCCGCAATGAAGAGGTGGATCAGCAGGAGTTGTCCCGCAGGCTTGCCGCCGCGGGCTATGAGTCGGTTTCCCTGGTTCAGGCCGTTGGCGAGTTCAGTGTCCGTGGCGGAATTGTGGATGTTTTCCCTCCGGGGTTCGCCGCTCCGGTCCGGGTTGATTTTTTTGGCGACCTGGTGGAGTCCATCCGTACCTTTGACCCGATTTCGCAGCGCTCCCTTGAGCATCTTGAAGAGGTGGTGCTGCTGCCGGCCTGCACTATCCTCTTTCCTGGTCAGGATGATCCTGACCGGGCAGATTTTTCTCGTCGAATACGGGCACCCCGTGACGCAGAAAACTGGCAGGGGGCCAAGGCCCGTGAGATTATTGAACGGATTGAGGCCGGCAGGCATTTCCCGGGGATAGAATTTCTCCTGCCCCTGTTTTATCCCGCCCTCTCCACTCCCCTTGATTATTTTGCCACCGACACCCTGCTGCTGCTCGCCGACCCGCCGGAAATTTCCCGGAGCCTCGCGCTGGCCTGGGAACGAATAACCGCCAATTTTCAGGAGGCGGTAATCCTCGGCACCCCGGTTTTTTCCCCCCATGCCCTTTTTCTTTCCCCCCAGGGGCTGAAAGAGATGATGGACACCCTTGCCAGGGTGGGTCTCTATGATATTGCCGATCCGGAGATGGCTACCGGTGCCCGGTTTGACGTGGAGATGGAGGATCATCGGCTGCTCAAGCAGGAACTGGATTTAAAGAGAAAGGAGCATGGCCTGCTCCGGCCCCTTGCCGAGAGGATTTCCACCTGGCTCGACCGGGGTGACTCGGTGGTCATGACCTGTCGGTCCCCGCGGCATGCGGGTCAGATTGCAGAACTCATGGAGCCTTTTGCAATTGAGATTGCCATGGCAAAGGCACCATACCGGGACCGGGAAGGCGCCAGTGCGGTCCCTCGGGTCCTGACCATTTACGATACCCCTCTTGCCCAGGGGTTTGATTTTAATGACCGCGCCCTTCATGTTCTTTCGGAGGTTGAGCTTTTCGGGAACCGGCGAATAGGTTCCCGAGGCGCCAGGGGAAAGAAGACCAAGGCCCCGGCGCAGGGGGTTCGTTTCGAGGAGCTTTCGCTTGGCGACGTGGTGGTCCACCGTGACCACGGCCTGGGTGTCTATGAGGGGCTCGTCTCCCTTGATCTCCAGGGAATGACCAATGACTTTCTCCTGGTTACCTATCAGGACGGTGACCGCCTCTATGTGCCGGTTGATCGGATTAATGTGGTGAGCAAGTATCAGGGACTGGCCGACAAGATGCCGAAGATCGACCGGCTGGGTGGTCATGCCTGGTCCCTGGCCAAGAAGAAGGTAAAGGAGGCGGTCTGGGCCGTGGCCCAGGATCTGCTGAAGTTATACGCTGCGCGGGAAGTTCGTCGCGGCCGCGCCTTCTCCCCCCCCGGTGACCTGTACCGGGAGCTTGAAGAGTCCTTTCAGTATGATGAGACCCCTGGGCAGAACCGGGCGATCCAGGAGGTTCTGGCCGGACTTGCCTCGGACAAGCCGATGGATCGACTGGTCTGCGGTGATGTTGCCTATGGAAAAACCGAGGTAGCGATTCGTGCGGCGTTCAAGGTGGTCGAGGATGGCTGCCAGGTGGCGATTCTCGTTCCCACCACTGTCCTTGCCGAGCAGCATGCGACCACCTTCCGGGAGAGGCTTGAGGGGCTGCCGGTAACCGTGGCCTGCGTCAACCGGTTCCGGTCCCGGGCTGAACAGCAGCGAATCATAAATGGGTTGAGCGAGGGCAAGGTCGATATCATTATTGGCACCCACCGTCTCCTCTCCAAGGACATTTCCTTTAAAAATCTCGGCCTGCTTATCATTGACGAGGAGCATCGGTTCGGGGTGAGTCACAAGGAAAAGATTAAAAAATTCCGTCAGGGTGTTGACGTTCTCACCCTGACCGCCACCCCGATTCCGCGGACCCTGCAGATGTCTCTTCTCGGGATCAGGGATCTTTCGGTGATCGATACCGCGCCGGAGCATCGCCGCAAGATACTCACCTTTGTTGCCCAGCACGATGATCTTGTTATCAAGGAGGCGGTGGTCAGGGAGTTGCAGCGGGGCGGGCAGGTCTTTTTTGTCCATAACCGGGTGCGTTCCATCCATCAGGTTGCCGAAAAAATCACCTCCCTGGTTCCTGCCGCACGGGTGGCGGTGGCCCATGGGCAGATGGCGGGCAAGGAGCTCGAAGAGATCATGGTCGGTTTTGTCAGCCAGAAGGTAGATGTTCTGGTCTGCACCACCATCATTGAGTCGGGGCTTGATATTACCAATGCCAACACAATTATCATCAGCCGGGCCGACCGCCTGGGCCTTGCCGATATTTATCAGCTGCGCGGCAGGGTTGGACGGGGAAACGAACAGTCTTACGCCTATCTTCTGGTGCCGTCCATGGAACTCTTGGGCAAGGAGGCCAAGGAGCGGTTGCGGGCGCTGATGGACTGCGGTGATCTGGGCGGCGGTTTCAAGCTTGCCTTGAACGATTTGCAGATCCGGGGCGGAGGCAATATCCTGGGAATTTCCCAGAGCGGCCACATTGCTGCCGTAGGGTATGATCTCTACCTTGATCTGCTCCAGAAGACGGTGAAGGATCTCAAGGAAAAGGGAACCCTCCCGGCGGAGGTGGAGGAAGAGATCGAGCCGGAAATCAATCTCCGGATATCAGCGCACATCCCGGCAGAGTATATCCCTGATAATGACCAGCGGTATATTGCCTACCGCCGGATCGCAGTCCTTGCCTCCGGGGAGGAGCTTGATGATTTTGCCAGTGAGTTACGAGAACGCTACGGTGAACTGCCCGGCCAGACCGTGCTTCTCCTCAGGATCATGGCCGTGAAACTGGAACTGAAAAAACTGCTGATCACAAAACTTGAACAGGGGCGAGACTCCCTGGTTTTTACCTTTCATGCCGACACCCCGGTCTCCCCGGAAAAGGTGCTTGGCCTGATCCGCTCCTCCCGCCATTCCATCCGCTTTACCCCCGACTCCCGGCTGATTGCCCAGTTGCCGGAAAAAAACAACGACCCGATGGGGATCATTACCGCGGCCTCCGAAATCCTCCGATTCTTGAATCAATAACATCTTCCTTGCCTTTCTGTGTAAAACCGTTTAAACTACGCGGCTTTCCCTCTGGAAATTCCAGGTAATCGGCAGTGCGTAAAATTTTTATTGAGAACATACTTTAATGGACAAAAATACGATCAGAAACGTTGCGATCATCGCCCACGTTGACCATGGCAAGACCACTCTGGTGGATGAACTTTTCAAGCAGAGCGGCATCTTCCGTGATAATCAGGTGGTGGCGGAACGGCTCATGGATTCCATGGATCTTGAGCGGGAGCGGGGAATTACCATTTCCGCAAAAAACGGGTCCTACCGCTATCAGGAGTACTGGGTCAATATCATCGACACCCCGGGCCATGCCGATTTCGGCGGCCAGGTGGAACGGGTCCTGCGGATGGCGGACGGCTGCCTGCTCCTTGTCGATGCCCAGGAAGGCCCCATGCCCCAGACCTATTTTGTTCTCAAAAAGGCCCTGGCCCTCTCCCTGCCGGTCATTGTGGTCATAAACAAGATAGATAAGCCCGCGGCGCGTCCGGCCTGGGCCGTTGATCAGGTTTTCGACCTTTTTGTCAAGCTCAATGCGCCGGATGAAATTCTTGATTTTCCGGTTGTTTATGCCTCTGCAAAGGCTGGTTACGCCTTGGATAATCCCGGAGATACCGGTACCACCATGGAGCCTCTTTCCAGAAAAATTATTGACTATATTCCCCCCCCTTCAGGGGAATCGGATGCGCCGCTGCAGATGCAGGTCAACACCATAGACTACTCCCCCTATCTCGGCCGCCTTGGTATCGGCAAGGTGGTCAACGGCACCTTGAATATCAATAAGAATGTGGTCGTGGCCAAACGCGACGGTACGGTGGTTCCGGTTCGCATCTCAAAGCTTTTCCGCTTTGAATGCGATCAGAAGGTGTCAATTGATCAGGCCGGTGTTGGTGAGATCGTGGCCGTGGCGGGGATGGATGACGTCACCGTGGGCGTGACCTTCACCGACCCCCAGAACCCCAAGCCGCTGCCGATTATTGAAATCGATCCGCCGACCATCTCGATGAATTTTATCCCCAATGATTCGCCATTTGCCGGTACCGAGGGGAAATTTGTCACCTCCAGGCATCTGGAGGAACGTCTGCGCCGGGAAACCCTTTCCGATGTCGCCCTGAAGGTCGAACCCCTTGCCGATGCGGTGGGATACAGGGTTTCGGGCCGAGGCGAGCTGCATCTCTCCATTTTAATCGAAAAGATGCGGCGGGAGGGGTATGAACTCCAGGTTACCCGGCCCCAGGTGATCATGAAGGAGGAGAATGGCCAGCAACTGGAACCTTACGAAGAGTTGACCATTGATGTTGATGACAAGTACAAGGGCGCGGTTATTGAGAAACTGGGTAACCTGAAAGGGCAATTGATGGAAATGTACCAGGAGAACGGGATGGTCCGCCTGGTCTATAAGGTCCCTACCCGGGGGCTTCTCGGTTTTCGTTCGGACTTTATGACCGATACCAAGGGGCTGGGCATCATGAATTATGTCTTTGCCGAGTATGGTCCCCATGCCGGAGAAATAAAAAACCGCTCCAACGGGGTGTTGCTGGCCATGGAGTCCTGCACCACCGTGGCCTATGCCCTTTTCAACCTCCAGGAACGGGGGAGGCTCTTTCTCGGAGCGGGAATAAAGGTGTATACCGGGCAGATCATAGGTGAAAATTCCAGGGCCAGCGACATGGTGGTCAACCCGGCAAAGGGCAAGAAACTGACCAATATGCGGGCGTCGGGATCTGATGAGAACGTGGTTCTCACTCCGCCGGTGGCCATGACCCTGGAGGACTGCATCGCCTATATCAATGACGATGAGCTGGTGGAGGTGACCCCACTTTCGATCAGGTTGCGGAAGAAGGTCCTTAAAGGGTAAACAGCTCCTTCTTCGGCAGTTTGGAAAATCCCAGGTCGTGGAGGGCCTGCTCGATTCTGCCGTTGTCAAACGGCTTGGTGATATAGCCCTCACATCCCCGGCGGAAGGATGACATGATGTTCTTGCCATCGGTCATTGCGGTGACCATGAGAATCTTTGCCTCATCCTTTGCCGAGGAGATTCCATGGTCCAGCTCCCAGCGCCGGATTTTCTCAACCACTTCCTGGCCACTCATCCCCGGCATGTCAATATCCATGGTGATGAGGTCATAGGGGGCCTTGGCCTCCTGGGCGGCAATAAACATATCCAGGGCCTGTTCGCCATTGGTTGCGCCGGTACAGTCGCCGTAGGCGGTTAAGAGAAGGGTAAGTTTGTTGAGGCTGACAAATTCATCGTCTACAACCAGTATTTTCATTAGACGTACCTCGTGTGTGTTTATGGGATCTTTCGCCCTTCAAGATACCGGCGAAACCTGTCAAATTCAACTGTCATTTTTTCTACAGCCTTTGTGAGTTCCTCGGTATTCTTTTCCCTGGCGAGGATCTCTGCATGGCTGGCAGCCTCGGAAAGGGGCATGGCTACCAGATTTGCGGCTCCCCCCTTGATCGCATGCGCCTCCTTTCTGATGGCTTCCAGGTCTGATTCAATCAGGGAACGGTTTATTTTTTTCAGCTGTTCCTCTGCCGTGGCAACAAATCCCGTTAAAATCGTGTCGAGAAAGATCCGGTCGCCGAGGAATTCCTCCAGCGCCCTGTCATAGTCAATGGGAATTGACGGAGAATCGGCCCTGGGTTCATCTTTCCGGGAGTCCTCCCCCGGGGAAGCGCGATTGATCCACTGGTTTACGGTTTCAAGAAAACTTTTGCGGCGCAGGGGTTTTATCAGGACCGCGTTCATTCCCGCTTCAAGACAGAGTTGCTGGTCGATTTCCCCGACATTGGCGGTC
>JBFHXP010000001.1:0-106119 GCA_041598875.1 Desulfobulbales bacterium | reverse complement strand
CTCGCGGCCCCTCGCGGTGTTGCGCAAAACGAGACATAGCGCTGCTATGCCCTGTTTCGCGCGCCTTGCGAGGAACCACGATACCTCACTAATTGACTGCCACAATTAACCGAACGGGACACTAGGCCACCCATCCTGAGCGGGGGTCCTTCCAGTCTGTCCATAGAAGGCGCACGGGTTTCTAGATGGTTTGTTGGTCTCTGAAATCACAATCATAATGGCAGGAAGATTGCTCAGGTGAAGATCGAGGAAAAGTGGGTAGAGGGGAATCGGCTCATTATCCAGTTAGAGAACTATTGTTTTGACATTACTGAATGTTTTGGTGTTAGCTCTCCGTGAGTCATGCGTTTGGCTTTCAGGTGGGGGATGAGGACCGCCGCGATTACCAGACGCAAATCGTTAAGGCCGAGAAGAGAATTCAGGTGTTGACCAAGAAAGAGATCCCGGTTGTAAACAAGGCGGTTTCCACGTTGAAGAAAGAATTACGATCTGCCCTGAGAGCAATTGTCATTATAATTTCTCGAAGCGTTGAATGAGCAATATTGAATCTATATGTGAATTCCCTTCGTGAATATCCTGCCCCAAATAGTGATCTTCGTATGTGTTGCCATTTTTCTCCCTTTTAATAGCACGGGTGCACACTCTGGTAGACTGGATAAGCATGCTGGTCATTATAATCGAGCGACGGGCGAATATCATTATCACAAGCAACAGAATTCCTCTTTGCAGGCACCGAAACAAGTCACCCCGGCGAGTATCGATCCTTCTTTTGCACAGAACACCATACAGAGATCGACACGTCTCACTGCTTCTGAAAACGAAACTATAATTAATAGCTACTTTCGGGCTGCCAACGAAAATGTCGGGGCACTTGACTGTAACCAGGAAAAACAACAACGCAATGTTAGCGAATTAAGTAAAATGTCAGTTAAGCTGCGAGATGGACACCGATGTGTAATTTGTGGGAGTTCTGACAAACTTGAAGTCGATCACCGTCGCGCTCTAATGAACGGCGGGTCAAACGATGAATCCAACCTTGCTACCCTCTGTGACAGGTGCCATACGATAAAGACCCGGATGGATAATTCATTGCGGAGAAAACGGGAAAAGTTGTGCTGATGTGCGATCAGGTCTCTTGTCCCGATCCCTCTGTGCCAATGGCCTAGAGACTAGTTTTCTCTTAATTTACATGCTGTTGTATGTTGGAAGGTCATCAACGTTGGGATACTGGTGAAATGGATTGTTACTTGACTTCAATACCGGGACGCTGCAGTAAGGTGGGGTCTGCGGCGGTTTTTCCCCGCCGTGCCACTGGTTGGCGCATACTGCCGGTGACCTGGCCACCACATATCCACGCTGGAGGAGTAGAATATCACCTGCCAATTTTTTTCAGTCGAGAAAGTATATCCTTCCGAAGAATCTCTATATCCTGAGCCGGCACAGCATACTCCTCGAAGGTATCCTGCCATCCAGCCACAACTTTACACATATGGTCTATAAGATATTTGGCTCTTTCCTGCCTCTTGATTCCGAAAGATTTTGCTTCCTGCAACAGGGCTTCTCGGGTGGGTGTGGAATAATTGTCACCAACGCGTAATTGCTGCTCACGGTTCCGGTTGATATTGGGAACCAGGTCGAAAGCTGGGCTCAAGTGCCAGCCTTCTTCTCCGTGCAGCATGCAGAAATTCTTCAAGTGATCATCCGTGTTGCCGATCAGCACATTATAAACCATTTGTCTGAATAACCGGTCCAGGTCATCGGCGGGGTTTGCTGAGATTCTGCGAATAACACCAGCCATATCCTGGTAGCCCAGGAAATAATGCCCCTCTGCCCCCAATAAAGTCTGCATGCTCACCAGGTGTCGACGCCCTTGGGAGGGGGTGATGTCAAAACGCTCCACGAGCAGGACCCGTTTGCTTCCGCAGTCGAAGAGCTCTGTGTGGGCGGTTTGAACACCGGCTTTTCGTGCAAGGCACATTGTCGCGGCCTCAAGTGCAACGACATCAAATGTATCCTGAATGCTTGGAAATTTCGCCAACCATCCTTTGCCCTCGTTATGTACCACCGCCTTTGGCCTTGCCCCACCAGGTGAACTTCCCGCCTCGAACAACAGTGCCAAGTCATTTTCGGTGGTGATGGTATCTTTTTCATACTGTTCGGCGAGAAGGACGAGTTTTTTCAATTCATGGCCAGGGACACCTCCTGGTTTTGTAGGAGGTTTTTCATCACCAAAACTTAAAGCACCGATCCCTTCAGACTCCAGTGCCTTCAGCAGATGAGGAACACGTTGTTCTTTTTTGGCCAGTTTATACCTCCGGACTAAAAGCTTTCTTCCCCAGTCATCCGGTAAGCTGTCCTCAAACACACCGTGCACCCCGGAATACGGGCGTTTCGCATCAAAGATTCGATCAGACAAGGGCAGGTGTATTGGATCCAGGGCAACGGCACTTTCAGCGTGCAAATATTCAGGGCTATACCTGTATTGTCCCTCCAGGGCGCCGCTTGCGTCAGGGCTTGCCACTACCATTTCACCGGCAGGAAGTATTTTGCCCTCCGGAGTAGTCAGCCATACGTTTATTTTTATCATGATTTGTTTTTGGGCCGTCCGCTAGCTCTTGCCCGGCCAATTTTTTTTTGCTCGTAGAGGTCAAAGAGATTTTGTTTCTCTTTTATAACATTGGCCCAGGACTCGAGTCGCCCGAGGATACTACTTGCCATGAGCCAGTAGCCGATGGGCACGGCGGGTGAGCCTTTTTCCATCTTGCTATATGTTTGTCTGGTGATGCCTAGGCGCTGGGCAAACACCTCCTGGTTTTCATCTCTGGCCAGCCGTGCTTCCCGCAAGCGCGCCCCGATTTCCCTGACAATAGCGTGTTCTTCTGCTGCAATGTTAATCATGGTTAACATATATAGCATAAAATGCATACTTTGTTAAGAATAATATGCAAAAACTATGCGATATGCTTAACTGGTGTCTGTCCGAAAATTCTGTTTTTTTCCGGACGAAAACTAACTGAATACATTGAGACCCAAACTTTTTCTAATTCTCTGGCATCGTGCACAGATACATGCTATAGAATTCGCCCTGGATCTTGACTGCTCTTTGCCTGTGTGCCATCGAATCATGAACATCACTCTGCTCAGCGACACCCACGCCCTCCATGACCGGCTCACCATCCCTGCTGGAGATATATTTATCTTTGCTGGCAGGCACGGCACCCAGTACATCAACTGCACTATTCAAGGGCCAGGCAACACCCTTCGCGCTCCGCTCTCTCTTGACTTCAATACCGGGACGCTGTTTTTACCTGGTAATGCCTCGCTTTTTCATCAAACCGCGGACCAGGCTGGATGACGCTATATATCTTTCTTATCTTTCTTGCTGCCGGTTTCACCCAGGGAGTCACCGGTTTCGGCTTTGGCCTGCTGGCAATCCCCCTGCTGAGCCTGTTTATTGACATAAAGACCGCGGTGCCGCTCTGCAGTCTCCTGGGCATCCTGATAACCGCGTTTCTCACGCTGCGTCTGCGAAGGCATATTGACCGGCGCAAGATTCTTCCCCTTCTGTTCGGCTGCATTCCCGGCGTGGCAATCGGGACCCTGGTGCTGAAAAAAACACCAACCGACCTGCTGGGTGTGTTCATGGGCGTCATGCTCGTTGTCTACGCCCTGTACCGCCAGGCCGCCAAAGAGCAGCCGCGCTCCATCCATCCGCGATGGGCGTACGTGGCTGGATTTCTTACCGGGGCGATCAGCAGCGCCTTCAGTGCCGGCGGGCCTCCGACCATTATCTACGCAACCCTGAGGGGCTGGGGCAAGGATGAAATCAAGGCCACCCTGTCGGGGTTCTTTCTGGCCGGCGGATTGACGGTAATCACCGCCCATGCCCTTACCGGACTGACCACCGGCCTGGTTCTCCGCTACTTCCTGCTCTCGGCCCCGGTGGTTGGTGCCGGGGTGTTCATCGGCTCGCGGTTCTATGACCGGATCGATACCGGTTCCTATCTCAGACTGCTCAACTACCTGCTGCTGGTCATGGGAATTTTGATGATCTGGAAGGGAGTGTAGATATCCCGGGGTCGGCCAGAGAGTGTGGGCAACCCCGATGGTGCTATTTTTGCGAAGCAGCTTCAGTTGTGTTACCGGTACACGTCTCTTTGATGGGCGGCGCAGTCCAGGGCAGAAACAACATCATCCGGGCTATATGTATCCCCCATCTTTCCGGTGATTCGTCCAGTTGTGTTGATTCTGGGCCCGGCAAAAGGGAAATCCACTTGCTTTTTCCTTTTTAACCGCTTATTTCACGATATGCGGTAAAGATGCGCCAATGGCGGCGTTGTTTCTGGGTACGCCCTGTTCGAAACGGAGAGGACTTTCAAGAAGAGCAGGGCGGGGGAAATCATGAGTCGAGCATTCCACTGACTCGCCGGCGGGTCTGCCGGACAAGGATGAGCAGGATGAACAGAACACGGGGACAGGTTGAGGCTGAGATCAGCGAGGCGATCATCAAGTTTGAAAAGGAATACATGGGCCGCGGCCCCCTGGAAACACGAACCCATATTATCGGCGACATGGTCCTGGTGCGGCTCAAGGGGGTTCTTACCCAGGCCGAGCACCAGCTTTCCAAGCCAGGGGAGATGAGCAACGGCCGCGAGTTGATCAAACAGGTGCGGATCGCCCTTCTGGAAAAGGGCCGGCCCCTACTCGAGGCGGTGGTGGAGTCGATTACCGGGCAAAAGGTAAAAAGTCTCCATACCGATATCAGCACGGTAACCGGGGAGAGGATAATTCTTTTTACCCTCTCTGCCCCGACTGGATTCGAATAATTCGAAGATTCGCACGCGCTTTATCAACTTGACAGAGGCAGAGGGAAAAGGTTTTTATAGGGCCACTATCAGAGTGAAGTCACGGTTGTCCTTGACAAAAGGGCGGCGGGGGCATCTCGCTCCATAGACATAACGCCGAAATGTCCGGACGGGCCCAGCGCATGGGCGCGTTAAAGAATAAAAGGTCGAAGAGTCACTGCGTCGCCAGTGATTTTCGGCCTTTTTTTTTGCCCTTTTTACAGGAAAGGGCATCAAGGAGAAAAGATATGGCCATAAAATCGTTTGTCAGGGAAGGGCAACAGTTCATCATCTATTCCGACGGGAAAATCTGCGAATCGCAGAGGGAAGTGCTCTCAAGTGATGTTTTTGCCGATATTGTCCACGCCTTTATCGAGGATCTCTGCTGCAACGACTCCTCGCTGCTCGATTCCCTTGGCCCGGATGTGGCCAACGAGCGGGACCTGCGGCAGCTGATCAATATCCTCCGCGCCCTGAGCGAGCACCCGATCGAACAGGTGGCGGCGATTCTGCCGGCCGCGAAAATCCTCATTGACAGCGGCCATCGACAGGCCCTGCATCAATTTATCGAAAGACTCTACGACTACTGGCGATCCTTTGACCGCTACATGGTTCTTCTTGCCGAGGCCGGGCCCGACGGCTCCAACCGTCGCCCTTACCGGGCCTTCAATGACACCCTGGTCGCCCTGGCCCACCAGCTTCGTTCGCTGTACCGTGACATGTGTGAAAACATAACCGGCACCCATCCCCGGGTCTACCGTCATGTTGCCGCCGGGTGCGATGCCGGGGTGATCGCGGTGCCAAAAGAGACCCTCCTGCCACCGATGTACCGCGAGGCCTTTGCCGATGTCCCCTTTATCCGCCAGATCTGGTTTGCCCCGCCCCTCATTCTCGACCCGCCGATGAATAAGCGTACCGGCCAGTTCCAGGCAGCCCCGGAAAATCCGATCACCGGTCTGCGTCTCTCCAGCGAGGAGTGGCTCTGCTATCCGGCCAGGGTCGGGCCTGTGGTCATCTTTGTCTATTTCCACCGGCGTTTCATGGGGCTCGGGTTTTCCCTGGCCAACCTCTTTGAGTTGGCAAGCAACGAGCAGATCGCCGCCGGGCCGGAGGCGGTCTATGTCTTTGGCGCCCCTGCCGAGCATATGAAGAAATTCGGTGAGTTGCCCACGGTTTTCTTTGACGACAAAGAGAACAATCTGCTGACCGCGGCAGTCCCCTTGGAGGATCGTTTCGGCTACTTCGGCTATCTGAAGAAAATGATCCTCACCCTGCACAACATCGTGATGATGAAGCGCGGCCGCCTGCCCTTTCACGGGGCAATGGTCCGGATCATGCTCAAGGGCGGCAAGGACGCCACCCTGCTGATCATCGGCGATACCGCGGCCGGAAAATCCGAATCCCTGGAGGCCTTCCGTCTCCTGGGAGAGGATCTGGTCCAGGAGATGCGGATCGTGGCCGATGACATGGGCTCCCTGGAAATAGATCCGGATGGCCGGGTAATCGGCTATGGCACGGAAATCGGCGCCTTTATCCGGCTCGATGACCTCCAGCAGGGTTACGCCTTCGGCCAGATCGATCGGGCGATTATCATGAGCCCGCAAAAGGTCAATGCCCGGGTGGTGCTTCCGGTCACCACCATCGAAGAGGTGCTGCGCGGCTATTCCATTGATTTTTTGCTTTATGCCAACAATTACGAGGAGGTGGATGAGGAGCATCCGATCATTGAACGTCTCGATTCCGCTGCCCGCAGCCTTGATGTCTTCAGGGACGGCGCGGTGATGGCCAAGGGAACCACCACCTCCACCGGACTTGGCCACAACTATTTTGCCAATATTTTCGGCCCGCCCCAGTATCGGGAACTCCATGAAAAACTGGCGGTGGAGGTTTTCGAGGCCGCTCACCGGCAGGGGATCTTTGTCGGCGAACTGCGGACCAGGCTTGGCATTGACGGTTATGAGGCAATCGGGCCCCAGAAGGCGGCCCAGGCCCTGCTTCAACTGATTGAATCCACCCCTGAACTGGGGTGAGGGGAAGCATTTTAATTAAAAATATCTGGATAATGGCGTTTAACTCTCGATCAAACACACAATATGAGGTGATGAAAATGGCACAAAAACCACTGGTTGGAATACTTATGGGCAGTGATTCGGACCTGCCGGTCATGAAAAAGGCGGCAGCGGTCCTATCGGAAATGGGTGTGGCCTGGGAAATGGATATCAGTTCCGCCCACCGGTTGCCGGACAAGACAGCGGAATATGCCAGGACCGCCCGGACACGGGGCCTTGAGGTGCTCATTGCCGGCGCCGGCATGGCCGCCCATCTCGCCGGGGTCATTGCCGCGCACACGACCCTGCCGGTGATTGGCGTTCCCCTGGCCTCCGGGGCGATGAACGGCGTGGATGCCCTCCACTCAACGGTGCAGATGCCCCCCGGCATCCCGGTGGCCACCGTGGCCATTGACGGCGCCAAGAACGCCGCCTATCTGGCATGTGAAATACTGTCGATAAAATATCCGGAACTTGCCGATAATCTTGAGAAATTCCGGGAAGAAACCCGCAAGTCCCTGCAGAAGAAGTCGGAAGAGCTGAAAAAAGGGCAGTAAAGTCCGAGTGTACACAGAATTATGTATTTTTAAACCTTAATTCAACCCGATAATTACAGGAGAACACCGATGTCTCGAAAAATGGTCACTATTGACGGCAATCAGGCCTGCACCCATGTCGCCTATTCCACCAGCGAAATCATCACCATTTACCCGATCACGCCGTCAACATCCATGGCGGCGGAGTCTGACACCAAGGCCAATGCCGGCCAGAAGAATATCTGGGGCTCGGTTCCGGCCGTAACCCAGATGCAGTCCGAGGCCGGAGTGGCAGGATCGCTGCACGGCTCCCTCACCACCGGCGCGCTCTGCACCACCTTTTCCGCCTCCCAGGGGTTGATGCTTCTTCTCCCCAACATGAACAAGATCGCCGGCGAGCTTACCCCCACGGTCTTTCATATCTCCGCCCGCGCCCTGGCCTATCAGGGGTTGTCGATCTTTGGAGATCATTCCGATATCATGGCCGCCCGCCAGACCGGCTGGGCGATGCTTGGGTCCCAGAGCGTGCAGGAGGCCCAGGACATGGCCTTGATCGCCACCCAGGCAACCCTCAAGAGCCGGGTCCCCTTCATGCATTTCTTTGACGGCTTCCGCACCTCCCATGAAATCCAGAAAATCGAGCAGCTTTCAGAAGATGACATGCGGGCGATGATTGACGATGAGCTGATTATTGAACACCGCAGGCGCGGACTTTCTCCGGATCGGCCGATGATGCGGGGTACGGCCCAGAACCCGGACGTCAATTTCACCGGGCGGGAAACAGTGAACAAATTCTATGCGGCAGTGCCGGCGATCGTTCAGGAGACCATGGACAGATTCGCCGCGCTCACCGGCCGTAAGTACCGGCTCTTTGACTATTTCGGCGCCCCTGATGCCGAGGACGTTATTGTGCTCATGGGTTCCGGCGCCGAGACGGTGCGGGCCACGGTGGAATACCTGGTGGCCCAGGGCGAGAAGGTCGGGATGGTGGTGGTCAGGCTGTTCAGGCCCTTTGACGCGGCCGCGATGATCGGCGCCCTGCCCGACAGTGTCAAACGTCTTACCGTACTCGACCGCACCAAGGAGAATGGCGCCGCCGGCGAGCCGCTCTACCAGGATGTCCGCACCGTAGTCGGCGAGGCCCAGGACGCCGGTATTCTCGCAAAGGCGCCGGTTGTCCTTGGCGGCCGCTACGGCCTGGGGTCCGCTGAGTTCACCCCGGCCATGGTCAAGGCGGTCTATGATAATATGGCCGCCGCCCACCCCAAAAACCATTTCTGCGTCGGCCCGGATGATGATGTGGCAATGACCAGCCTTGCCTACGACCCAACCTATGATATTGAGGGCAAGGATGTCTGCCGGGCGATGTTTTTCGGCCTGGGCGCGGACGGCACCGTGGGCGCCAATAAGAATACCATCAAGATTATCGGCACCGAGACCGACAACAGCGCCCAGGGATATTTTGTCTACGACTCAAAAAAATCAGGCTCCATCACCACCAGCCATCTCCGGTTCGGCAAAAACCAGATCATGGCCCCCTATCTCATCAACAAGGCGAGCTTTATCGCCTGCCACAACTTCACCTTTCTCGACAAGTACGACATGCTGGTCAACATGGAGGAGGGCGGCACCTTTCTGCTCACCACCACCTTTACCAAGGATCAGGTCTGGGATCATCTGCCGGCCAAGGTCCAGAAGCAGATCATTGACAAGAATGTGAAATTTTATATTATTGACGCCCTTGACCTGGCCGCGGCCATCGGTCTCGGCGCCCGGATCAACATGATCATGCAGACCGCCTTTTTCCTGATTTCCGGTATTCTTACCAAGGAAGAGGCGATCACCAAGATCAAGGAGGCGATCAAGAAGACCTACGGCGTCAAGGGCGACAAGGTGGTCAAGATGAACTATGACGCGGTGGACGCGGCGGTCAACAATATCGCCCAGGTCGCGGTGCCGGCCTCGATCACCGGACATGAGCTGCCGCCCACCGTGCCGGCTGACGCCCCGGCCTTTGTCCGGGAAGTGACCGCGAAAATGATTGAGGGCAAGGGCAACTCGATCAAGGTTTCCCAGATGCCGTGCGACGGCACCTGGCCCACGGCCACCACCCAGTACGAGAAACGCAATATCGCGGTGGAGGTGCCGGTCTGGGATGCGGTTGCCTGCATCCAGTGCGGCCAGTGCTCCCTGGTCTGTCCCCATGCCTCGATCCGGATGAAGATCGTCGACCGGGCTGCCCTTGCCGGCGCGCCGGCGACCTTCCAGAGCATCGATGCGGTGGGCAAGCAGTTCAATGGCCGCAGCTTCGCCATTTCCGTGTCCACCGAGGATTGCAACGGATGCAGCCATTGCTTCCAGGTCTGCCCGGCCCGTAAAAAAGATGCGGATGGCAACAAGACCGAGGAGAAGGCATTGAAAATGGTGACCAACACCGAGGAGGTGCGGGCCCGGGAATCAGTCAATTATGCATTTTTCCTGACCCTGCCGGAGCTTGACTACAGCGAACTCAATCCGGCCACCATCAAGGGCAGTCAGCTGCTCCGGCCGATGTTCGAGTATCCCGGCGCCTGTGTGGGCTGTGGCGAGACCCCGTACATCAAGCTTGCCACCCAGCTCTTTGGCGATCGGATGATGATTGCCAATGCCACCGGCTGCTCCTCGATTTATGGCGGCAACCTGCCGACAACCCCTTATTGTAAAAGGGCGGATGGTCGCGGACCGATCTGGGCCAATTCCCTGTTTGAAGACAACGCGGAATTCGGTTATGGTATGCGCCAGACCGTCAACAAGATGGCAGCTCAGGCTGCCGAGATTCTTGAGGAGGCTGTGGCGGCCGGGGTTGTGGATAACGCCCTGAAACAGGAACTGCTCGACTCACCCCAGGCTGCCCAGCTGGAGATTGAAGCCCAGCGGGAGCGGGTTGCCCGGCTGAAAAAAATACTGGAAGGATCATCGTTCCCCAGGGCGCAGCAATTGATCCATGTGGCTGATTATCTTGTTAAAAAATCGGTCTGGATCTTTGGCGGCGACGGCTGGGCCTATGATATCGGCTATGGCGGCCTGGATCACGTGCTCGCCTCGGGCGAAAATGTAAATGTCCTGGTCATGGATACCGAGGTCTACTCCAATACCGGCGGCCAGATGTCCAAGTCCACCCCCCGGGCAGCCACGGCCCAGTTTGCGGCCGGCGGCAAGCGGATGCCGAAAAAGGATATCGGGATGATCTTTGCCACCTACGGCAATGTCTATGTGGCCAAGGTTTCCATGGGCGCCAATCCGGCCCAGGTGGTCAAGGCGATGAACGAGGCCGAGGCCTATAATGGGCCGTCGCTGATTATTGCCTATTCCCATTGCATCAACCATGGCATTAATATGGCAAAGGGACTGGATCAGCAGAAAAAGGCAGTGGAGTGCGGTCACTGGCCCCTGTACCGCTACAATCCGATGCTTGAGGCAGAGGGCGCTAATCCGCTGATTATTGACAGCAAGGCGCCGGCAATTCCCTTTGCCGAATATGCGATGAATGAAAACCGTTACCGGGCATTGAAGCTTACCAATCCCGCGATGTTCGATGAACTGATGGGCAATGCCCAGAAGGACGTGGAGCGCGCCTGGAAGTTTCTTGAGGGGCGCTGCAAGGCGCTTGAGCCGGAAGCATAAACAGATGGCCGGATTAACCGGCATGAAAAAAGCAGGGCCGGAGGCTTTTTTTGTCTCCGGCCCCTGTTGCAACTGCTCGGGAGGCCCTTTCCTGACATAACCTGGTGTTGAAGATGAATATACGAATAAACGACCTTGAGATAACAGCTGAGCCGGGAATCACGATTCTTGAGGCGGCGCGGCGGGCTGAAATTGACATTCCAACCCTCTGTTCCGCAGGAGAGGATGAATCCCATATCCCGTGCGGGCTTTGCGTGGTGGAAATCGAGGGCCAGGATCAGGAGGTCAGGGCCTGCACAACAGTGATTGAGCAGGGCATGGTCATTACCACCGATTCCGCCAAGCTGAAAGCACAGCGGCGGGAAAAACTCGCAGTGCTTGCCGCCACCCATTTCGGTGACTGCAAGGCGCCCTGCAATCTGACCTGCCCCGGCCAGATCAATGTCCAGGGATATATCGCCCATGTGGCCAAGGGCCAGTATGAAGAGGCCCTGCGCCTGGTCATGGAGCGTAACCCCTTTCCCTTTTCCGTGGGGCGGGTCTGTCCCCGCTTCTGTGAAACCAGGTGCCGCCGGCTTCTGGTTGACGAGGCGGTTTCGATCAATCATCTCAAACGGTTCGTGGCCGACTGGTGCATGGCCAACAAGATTGACCTGAAAATTTCCCGGGAGCCGGCAACCGGAAAAAAAATCGCAATAATAGGCGGCGGCCCCGCCGGCCTGACAGCGGCATATTATCTGACCGTCAAGGGTCATGATGTCACGGTATTCGAGGCGGCGCCCAAGCTTGGCGGCATGCTCCGCTACGGCCTGCCTGAATACAAGATTCCCAAAGATGTCCTCGATTACGAGATAAACACCATTCTCCGGCTGGGGATCAATGTGCGGCTCAGCCAGAAATGGGGCGTTGACTATACCTTGCAGGATTTGCAGGACCAGGGTTTTGACGCCACCCTGATCGCCATCGGAACCCCGGAGGATAAATCCCTTGATATACCGGGCCACACCTTGCCGGGCATATATGGCGCCATCGCCTTTCTCAAGGAAGTAAATGAAGGCGGCGGTCGGAGTTACGGCAAAAGGGCGGCGGTTATCGGCGGCAACAATGTCGCCATGGAGGCTGCCCGCTCACTGATGCGCAGCGGCGTGGAAGAGGTGACGGTGATCTATCCCCGCCCTACCATTGAAATGCCGGCCAACCAGCGCAATATCCGCGAGGCGGAGCGTGAGGGGGTCCAGTTTCTGACCATGGCCAGCCCCACCACCATAACATCGGTACCGCGCGGCCTTGAAGTACAGTTGACCCGGATGAAGCTCGGCGAGGCCGATGCCCGCGGGATCAGGCAGGCAGAGCCTATTCCCGGGGCCACCAATGTCCTGCCTGTTGACACCGTGGTCACCTCGGTGGGCCAGGTCGCGACATCCAGAGGGTTTGGCGATGATGAGCTGGAGGTGCGGATCGAGCTGTCGCCCAACGGCACCCTTAATGCCAATCCCCGGACCTCAATGACCAATCTTGAGGGGATTTTTGCAGCAGGAGACGCGGCCAGCGGGCCGCGGTCGGTTATTCAGGCGGTGGTATCGGCCAGGCGGGCTGCGGAAAATATTCATGCCCATATCATGGGCGAGGCCAAGGCAGCCGCGGAGAGCCGTTTTAATTTCACCCGGGGAAAATCCTTTGATGCCGTTGATTTGCGCAATTTTGAGGGGATCCGGGTAAAGCTGCGGGAAAAGATGCCGGAGCGGCCGCCGGAGACCGCGGTCCAGGATTTTGACGAGGTCAAGCTCGGCTTTTCCAGAAAAATGGCCGAAAAGGAGGCTGCCCGCTGCCTCTCCTGCGGGTGCAACGCCTTTGACCGGTGCGAGCTGAAAACCCTCTCCATTGATCATGACATCAATCTGAACAAGACCGGCATGGGCACGGTTCCGGCGTATTCGGTGGAGAGAAGCCATCCGGCGATGACCGTTGATCTTAATAAATGTATATATTGCCGGAACTGCGTAGCTTCCTGTGAATACGATGCCCTTGACCTCTCTGCCACCGGTTTCGACGATCAGGGACGTGCTGTTGGTATTTCGCTTACATTCAATGAGAAATGCGTTTCCTGCGGCAAGTGCGTGGACAACTGTTCCACCGGGGCGCTCAACAAGAAAGACCAGATTGTCCCGATTATCAACGAGGCGGTCAGGAATATCCGTACGACCTGCCCCTATTGCGGAACCGGATGCCAGGTTTTACTCAAGGTAAAGGGCAACACCATCATGGAGGTGAGTGCGGATCCGGATACAAAGCCTAATTACGGAAACCTGTGCGTCAAGGGGCGGTTCGGCCTCTCTTTTGTCCATCATCCGGACAGGCTTACCACCCCTCTTATCAGGCGGAAAAAAGGCGCCCCCCTTGAACCGGTCGGCTGGGAAGAGGCCCTGGATTATATAACCGGCTCGTTTCACCGCATCCGTGCCGAAAAGGGGCCGGACGCCTTTGCCGGTCTGGCTTCGGCCCGTTGTACCAGCGAGGAAAATTACCTCTTTCAGAAATTTTTCCGCACCCAGATCGGCACCAATAATGTCGACCATTGTGCCCGCTACTGACACAGCCCCACCGTGGCCGGTCTGGTCACCGTGTTAGGGTCCGGGGCAATGAGCAACGACATTGCCGGTATTGAACAGAGCGATGTCATGCTGGTTATCGGTTCCAATACCGCCGCAGCCCATCCGATTATCTGGCTGCAGATGCAGAAGGCGCTGCGCCGCGGCGCCAAGCTGCTGGTGGCGGATCCGCGACGGATAACCCTTGTCGATCATGCCCATGTCTGGCTCTGCCAGAAGCCGGGCACTGATGCCGCCCTGATTAACGCCCTCTGTCACGTTATCATCCGCGACAACCTTGTTGACCGGGATTTCATCACCAGCAGAACCGAGAATTTCGAGGCCTTTGCCGCTTCGGTCGCTGGCTGTACCCCGGAGTGGGCCGAGGGAATAACCGGGGTGCCGGCAGCGAGCATTGAAGAGGCGGCCCGGCTCTATGCCGGCGCGGAGCGGGGTTCGATTTATTACACCATGGGTATCACCCAGCACACCTCCGGCACCTATAATGTCAGGGCCCTGGCAAACCTTGTTCTCATGACCGGAAATTTCGGCAAGACCGGAGCAGGTCTCAACCCGCTGCGCGGCCAGAACAATGTCCAGGGCGCCTGTGACACCGGCTGCCTGCCGGGTGTTTTTCCCGGCTACCAGAGGGTTGATGACGAGGCGGCCCGGCTCCGGTTTGAGGAACTGTGGGGCGGGCCATTATCCCCCACTCCGGGGATGACCGCCACTGAAATGACCCCGGCAATGCTTGAAGGCCGGATCTCCGCAGTATGGATCATGGGTGAAAATACCGCCCTGAGCGACCCCAATGCCAATCATGCGCGCGAGGCCCTTGAGCGTGTCGAGTTTCTGGTGGTCCAGGATATTTTCATGACCGAAACAGCGGAACTTGCCGATGTCGTGCTCCCGGCCGCGCCGTTTGCCGAAAAGGAGGGGACCTTCACCAACACTGAACGAAGGGTGCAACGGGTCCGCCAGGCGGTCTCTTCCCCCGGAGAGGCGCGGGATGATTTGACCATTATTCAAATGATTTCCGCGGCGATGGATCCCGAACAGGCGGTGATGCCGGTCTACAGGTATCGCCAGGGACGGGACCGGACCCTGGCCCTGCGGGCGGAGAAGGTCTTTGCCGAAATGGGTCTGGCCTGGCCGGCCCTGGCCGGGATCGACTACCACCGCCTTGAAAAAGAGGGGGTGCAGTGGCCATGCCCGGCAGCGGATCATCCCGGCACCCCGGTGCTCTTTGAAAAGGAATTCCCCCGTGGGGTCGGCCTTTTTTCCGAGATACCGAGACTGGGGCCAAAGGAGGAACCGGATGGGGAGTACCCGTTTATCCTTACCACCGGCCGGGTGCTCTATCAGTATCATACCGGTACCATGACCCGCCGCTCCCAGGTGATTGAGGATGCGGATTCCGGCCCCTTTATTGAAATAAATACCGGTGATGCCGAGCGGTTGGCGATAGAGGACGGTCAGGTGGTGCGCGCCGCCTCCCGGCGTGGGGCAATTACCCTTGCCGCCCGGGTTACCGACAGAATCGGCGCCGGAGTGGTGTTCATCCCCTTTCATTACCGGGAGGCGGCGGCCAATCTTCTTACCAACGATGCCCTTGATCCCTTCTGTAAAATTCCCGAGGCAAAGGTCTGTGCGGTCAGGGTTGATGTTCTGAAGGATGCCAAGGGGTAATGTCGGTCCGTTTGGCGATAAACGGTTTCGGTCGCATTGGCCGGCAGATTGCACGGGAAATATGTTCCCACCGGAATCACAACCTGAGCCTTGTTGCGGTTAACAGCCTCTGCCGCATTGAACAGAGCGCCCACCTCCTGAAATATGACAGCATGTATGGGATTTCTCCCCTTTCTGTCAAGACCGTCGGGCAACGGCTGGTCGTCAATGACGTGGCGGTGGAGTACATTGAACAGGAAGAACCCGCCCTGTTGCCCTGGAGGGATCTGGGCGTTGATATGGTTATCGAGTGCGCGGGTCTGGGCGACAGGAGTCGCGACCATCTTGCGGCCGGCGCCTCCCGGGTGATTGTGGCTGGATCGGCCGGGCATCCCGACATAACCATATGCATGGGGGTGAATCATCACCGGTTTGAGCCTGCCCGGCACCGGTTTGTCTGCGGGGCGAGCTGTACCGCCAACCTGATCGCCCCGGTGATCGCGGTGATTGATGAGGCCTTTGGGCTTGAGCAGGCGATGGTGACCTTTCTCCACTCATATACCAGCAACCAGAATCTGCTGGATTCGGTGGGAGGTGATCTGCGCCAGGCCAGGTCGGCGACCCGGAGTATCATCCCGGTCGCCACCAGCGCCATCACCCATCTCGCTTCAATCTTTCCGGCTCTGGCCGGCAGGATTGACGGCCTTGCCCTGCGGGTGCCCTCGCCCCTGGTCCATATGGCCGATCTGGTGATCAAGGCGCGGAGAACCGCCACCCGTGAGTCTGTGCTGGATGTTCTTGAGCACGCCTCGCGGGGCGCCATGGAAAACATTCTCGCGGTCAGTGATGAGCCCCTGGTGAGTTGCGACTTCCGGGGGCGGAGCCACTCATCGATTGTCGATGCGGAGTTTTCCACGGTTTGCGACGGTATGATCAAGCTTGTCGTCTGGCACGACAACGAATATGGCTACAGCCGACGGATAGTGGATCTGGCCGGATTTGTAGCCGGGAGCAACATAAAGGAATGGAGACCCGATGCATAAATTATTGACTGATGAACCAGGGAAAAAGATGCTGCTCCTCGGCAATGAGGCCATTGCCAGGGGGGCGATAGAGGCCGGGGTGGCGGTTGCCGCGGCATATCCGGGCACGCCCTCCTCGGAGATCTCTCTGAATTTTTTTCAGATGTCCCGGGAGAGTGATCTCTATTTCGAATACAGCGTCAATGAAAAGGTGTCGCTCGAGGTGGCTGCCGCCGCCGCCAATACCGGGGTGCGGGCGATGTGCGTGATGAAGCATGTGGGCATGAATGTGGCTGCCGACGCCTTGATGACCCTGGCCTATGTCGGGGTTCGGGGCGGCCTGGTCATTCTGGTGGCCGACGACCCGTTCATGTTCTCCAGCCAGAACGAGCAGGACAGCCGCTATTACGCAAAACTCGCCGGTCTTCCCATGCTCGAGCCATCGACCATTGAAGAGGCCCGGGAGATGACCATCCAGGCCTTCGAGCTTTCCGAACAGCTCGAGGAGCCGGTCATCCTGCGGACCACCACCCGGATCAACCACTCCACCGCAGTTGTTTCCCTGGGGGCTATCCGCCCGGCAAAGACCAGGGGGGATTTCACCCGCAACCCGATGCGCTATGTCACGGTGCCGGCGGTCTCCCGCCAGCTCCACGTCCGTCTGCTTGCCAATCTTGACAAGGCGATGGGTATTGCCGAGCAGTCAGCGTTCAACTTTGCCCAGGGCAGCGGTTCCTGGGGCATCATCTGCAACGGGGTAAGCTATAACTATGCCTCTGACGCGGTACGGGACCTTGACCTTGAGGGGCGGGCCAGGATTCTTCGCCTCGGTTTTTATAACCCCATGCCGGAAAAGCTGATCAAGGATTTTCTCCGCGCCTGCGACCGGGTGCTGGTCATTGAAGAAGGGGAACCGGTACTTGAAGAGGCGATCAAGGCCCTGGCCCAGGAAGAGGGGTTGATGCTGCCCATCCGCGGCAAGGGGAAAGATCTTTTTTCACGGTTGTTTGAATTTGATCCGGCCATGGTCAGGGAGAAGATCGCCCGCTATTTCGATGTTCAGGGCGTGGCGGTGAGCCATCCCGATCTCTCCGATCTTCCCCCCCTGCCGCCCCGGCCTCCCACCCTGTGCGCCGGCTGCTCCCACCGGGCCACCTTTCATGCGGTGAAAAAGGCGGTGGAAGGGACCGATGTCATCTATCCCACGGATATCGGCTGCTATACCCTGGGCATGCTGCCGCCCCTCGGGGTGGCGGATTTTCTGATCTGCATGGGTTCGTCCACCGGCACTGCCGCTGGATTCAGCCGGACCCTGGACAAGAAGGTGATCGCCTTCTGCGGTGATTCGACCTTTTTCCACTCCGCCATGGCCGGACTGGTCAACGCGGTGTTCAACAACCACAATTTCACCCTGGTGATCCTTGACAACGGCACCACGGCGATGACCGGCCACCAGCCCCATCCCGGAGTGGATATGGAGAAATTGGGGCTTTCCGGCTATGGCCGGATCGATATCAAAGAGGTGGTGGAGGCCCTGGGAGTGGCATGCGTCCGGGAGATTCAGCCCTATAAGCTCAAAAAGAGCATTGAGACCCTGAAAGAGGCCTTTGCCCACAAAGGGGTGTCTGTGGTTATCGCCCGGGAGATCTGCACCCTCTACGGCAAGAGCCTGAAACTGCCGCAGATGAAACCGTTTTATGTCAGCGACAGATGCCGAAATCACCGGGATTGCATTGATAAGCTCGGCTGTCCGGCCTTTTATATCAAGGAGGGGAGGGTGGCCATTGATCCTGACCGATGCACCGGGTGCGCGGTGTGCGCCCAGGTCTGTCCGGAAAATGCCATTCTGCCAGTTAAAGAGAGAGCCGCAAAGGGGGATGTATGAAGGTGACCAGATTAATGATCGTGGCCGTGGGTGGCCAGGGGAACCTCCTGGCCGCCAAGGTCCTTGGCGAGGCTGCTCTTGTGGCGGGGTGTCCCTTCAGGATGAGCGAGATCCACGGCATGGCCCAGCGCGGCGGAGTGGTTGAGTCGGCAATTGTTTTCGGCGATGCCGGCAGTTCACTCATCTCCAACGGAGAGGCGGATATCCTTGCCGGTTTTGAACCCCTGGAAACCCTCAGGGCCATGGGCAAATGCAATAAAAACACCACGGTGATAACCAGCACCGCCCCCCTGCCTCCCTTTGCCGCGGCAGTGGGCCAGGTCGCGTATCCCGACCCCGGGCAGCTGGAGAAACTGATCGGTGATAAGGTCGGCAGCCTCACCGCCTTTGATGCAGCGGCCCTGGCCCGGGAGGCCGGCAATGTCATGGCGGTGAACATGGTAATTCTCGGGGCCCTGGCCGCAACCAACCTGTTGCCGGTCTCCCCGGAAGTCATCCGGGAGACGATCCGCACCCGGACCAACCGCAATTTTGCCGAGACCAATCTCAAGGCCTTTGACGCGGGATTCAGGCAGAAGTGATGAAGGAGAGGGCAGGACAGGAGAACAGACCCTCATGACACTGCCCTTTCTCGCACTCCTTTCCGGCCTGGCCCTTCTGGTCTGGAGCGCCGACCGGTTTGTGGATGGATCCGCCGCAACCGCCCGTCATTTCAAGATGCCGCCGCTGCTGATCGGCATGGTCATCGTCGGCTTCGGCACATCGGCCCCGGAGATGGTGGTCTCCGCCCTTGCCGCGTCCCAGGGCAACCCGGGGATAGCCCTGGGCAATGCCTATGGCTCGAACATTACCAATATCGCCCTGATCCTCGGGATAACCGCCCTGATCAGCCCGATTGCCGTCCATTCCCAGGTGTTGCGCAAGGAGTTGCCGATTCTGACCGCGGTTACCGGCCTGGCAGCCTTTCAGCTCTGGGATAATGATATCTCCCGGGCCGATGCCTTGGTCCTGCTCAGTCTCTTTGGGGTCCTGATGGGGTGGACCATCCGCCAGGGGATGATGAAAAAGGCCGATACCCTGGGCCGTGAGATGGAACAGGAGCTGGAAGTCAGTACCCTCGGGCTGCGGCAGGCGGTTATCCGGCTGGTTGTCGGCCTGGTCCTCCTGATTGCCAGTTCCCGGATCCTGGTCTGGGGCGCGGTTGAAATCGCCCATGGTTTCGGGGTGAGCGATCTGATCATCGGCATGACCATCGTGGCGGTCGGGACATCCCTCCCGGAACTTGCGTCATCGATCATTGCCAGCCGCAAGGGTGAGCATGACATCGCCCTGGGCAACGTGCTCGGCTCCAACCTTTTCAACACCCTGGCGGTGGTCGGCATTGCCGGGGTGATTCATCCGTTGGCGGTGGGGCCGGAGGTCTTTTCCCGGGACATCATGGTAATGGCCGCGCTGACACTCTCGCTGTTTCTCATCGGCTATGGGTTCCGGGGAGGGGCTGGACGGATCAACCGTTTTGAAGGCATGGCCCTGCTGGCCTGTTACGTTGGCTACACCGCCTATCTGGTGCGCACTGTTTTCGGTCAGTAGTCAGCGCTTCACCCCGCGCGCCGCGGGGGTTTATCATAAAATAACTTGGGAAAGGCAAATGGGAATATCGAATATCGAATCATGAATAATGAATGTCGAAGGGAGGACGGAAGTTCACTATTGAGGCACGGTGATTGATTCTACCGTTCATTTCATTCGAAACGTCGAGACCGTGACAAAGACAAAAAAGCAACCACAGGCCGTAATAAACTTCATGATTCGAAATTCCTTGTTCGATATTCGACATTCTCTTTAAAAAACCTGAACCACGCAATTTCAACAAGTTAAGGGTAAGTTACTTGGAAGAAGAGATTCATCACCTGCCGGTTCGCGCCCCATATCTGTCGGCCAGCCAGTTGATTCGGATTCTGCAGAGGTCAAGGAGCATCAGCGCCGGGTCTTTGAGCAGGGAAACCCGTGAGTGCGGGGAGTTTGCCCAGCGCACCGGCACCTCGGCGATGCGAAGGTTTTTTTTGTCTGCCAGAAAGAGGATTTCAACGTCAAAGCCGAAGCCCTGTACCGAGCTCAAGGCAAAGAGTTTTCGCGCCGCCTCCCCCCTGAACAGTTTAAAGCCGCACTGGGTATCGGTTATCCCGCCAAGAACAAGGGCGCGGACAAGGAAGTTGAAGGTCTTGCCCATAGTTTCCCGCAGCAGACTCTGCCTGACCATGATTGACGACTCCTCCATGCCCCGTGATCCAATGGCGATATCATAGCCCTGCTCTATAAAGGGAAGCAGGCGTTCAAGTTCTTCGATCGGGGTCGAGAGATCGGCATCGGAGAGAAGAACCAGATCGCCCCGGGACGCGAGCACCCCTTTTTTCACGGCATGACCCTTGCCGGCATTGGGAGAGTAGCTGAGCAGGGAGATACCAGGAGTGTGCACGGCCAGGGAAGTGACCAGCCGGGCGGTGTTGTCAGTGCTGCCGTCATCAACCACTATTATTTCGAATTTTCCGCCACGACCCTCCAGATAGCCCCGGAGTCTGTCAATGGTCGGCCCGAGGCGGCCTGCCTCATTATAGGCTGGGATGATTATCGATATCACTGGGCTGGCCGGTTTCATCATCAGGGTCCTCCGGGAAGATACCCCTGCAGGTCATAGACCGCGATATGCTCTGAGCGTGAGATGTTTTCAAGCAGGGCGTGCCACGGGGCAGTGGCCGCGCCATAGGCCCTTTTCTCGCCCTCCCCCCAATAGATATGGGTAACGCCCATGGTCCGGGCCGCGGAAAACCAGTTTTCCCTTCCCCGGAAAAGATCGTCTAAAAGACGTTCCCGGTCCTGGTCATCAATCCCATGGGACCAGATATGGCCGGGATATCCCATGGCAACCGCCGACCCCCAGAACATTGCCGGGTGATTGGGGCCCGGGGCTATGGCGAGGACACTGTCCAGGGGAAGATCAATGAGCGCGGCCCTGGATTCCGAGAGCTCAGAGGCCTGATAGAGCTGGACGCCGGGGCTGGAAAAAGATGATGCCAGCGATATGGCGCCGGGGAAAAAAAGCAGGCAGGCGAGGATGGTGGCGGGAGCGGGAGAAAGCCGGGAGATCCAGACCCTCCAGGCCAGCCAGGCCATCAGGAGGTGGAGCCAGAGCAGCACCTTGATGGTGTCCCAGTCCCAGGGCGCGACCATCACCGAGCTGAAAACGAGAAACAGGGCGGCAACAACGGCGGCAATCGGCCGGAGCGCGGCCTGTTTTTTGTGAAATATCAGAAGAATGGCGGCAAGAGGGAGCAGAATCCAGGGGCCAAGGTTATGGAGCCAGGCCCGGGCAAGATTCTCCTTTTCCGGCAGCCAGCCCCACGACAGATGGATCACCCCCGCCTGGGAAAAGAAGTTGGTGGAGAAGGTGACAAAAACGATTCCCACCGCCAGGACCGGGATGATAACCGAGAGCAGTTGCCGGATCTTGCCGTAGAAGAGGATCAGGATGCCGAGGGCAAGGGAAATGATGAAAAAGGTGTGGAGATGAAACCAGGCGAGTCCTGCCCACAGGAGGGCGCAGGTGATTTTTTCAAACCTGGTGAGGGTCCGCTCGCCAAGCAGTGTCCCGGTGATCATCCTGATAACATAGATTCCGGCCGGCAGGGCAAAGAGAAAACCTCTCTGGGTAATCCACAGGGAGAGAAAAAAATTCTTCCAGGCCAGCCCGTTCTGGTAATCAACCAACTCGCCGGTAACCAGCACCTGCCAGTTTGCCAGGCCGTTATTAAGAAAAAATGCCCCGACCCCCCACCAGCCCATCCAGCGATAGAGTTCCGATACCGCTAGAATGGTCATGACAACGCCGGTGACAAAGAGGTGGCTGTCAATGGCAACGCCGAGGGTCTCCCAGAGGGCGTTATAGAGATCCATTCCCAGGGGGTAGGTCTGGATGATCCCGGAAAATCCCGGATTGTCCGGCCAGAAATGGTTGCCATTGGCCATGTGGCGGATGTACTGGATATGGAGGGTGAGGTCGCCGAAGTTGTTGAGGTGCAGGGTGCTCAGGCCATGGTTGGCATAGTAGAGAAGAAAGAGAAAATGGTACAGGCCGGCAAAAACAAGGAGGCCGCAAAAGACGCCGGGAAAAAAGGGGATGCCGGGAAAGAGTCCGCGGTCGCCGGCCAGCGCCCGGTAGCCGGCGAGTGCGGCCAGCAGGCCGGCAAAGAGGCTTATGATCGATACCTGTGGGGTGATGCTGCCGGCCATAAGGCCAAGGGACATGGCAACGGCGGTGGAAACCACGAGATGGAGCAGGAGTGCCGGCGCCATATCAATGCCCCTCTGCCCCGGATGGTGGAATCGGAGTAAAGCCGGGTAAATCCAGCTCCCGGAAGGTGGATTTTTTCAGGTAGACAGCCATAAATTCCCGGGCATCGCGCACTGCGATCTCCCGAAAGAAATAGCCCTGGGCCAGGGCTTCGGCCGGGGTATTTCTTTCGGCTATGATCAGGTCGGCGCCAGGGGTCAGGGGGGCTTTATCCTCGGTGTATCGAAGGTGTGGAAACCGGGAGAGAGTCCAGGGAAACGGCCAGGTATCATTGAGCGGGACCTCCATCACCATGTTCCGCGCTGCCGGGTTTTCCGCAAGTCTTGCGGCAATGATCTTTTCAATAAGGGCATAGTCGGTATGGGTCTGGACATAGACATAGGGCTCCCGGGGATCGGTCATCTGTCTGAAATTAAGCGCATGGGCGCTGAAAACGGACCTGCCCAGCAGGACCGCGGTCAGGAGAAAAAAGAGCAGCACCGCCGCTCGCCTGTTCCGTATCTTTTCAACAAGCGAATCGAACCAGAAGCCGACAACAAAGACAAAGGGCCAGAGGATGGTGATAAAACACCAGGGGGTCTTGTAGGGGATGAGGGCATAGACAAGCCCGTTGGCAAGGGCAAAGAAGGAAAAAAAACGTACCTGCCAGGAGCTGCTGAAGATACCGGCTGCCGCGGCCAGAAGGCCCCCGAGCGCTATCCATTCGTACCGCATTGCCAAGCGGAACCAGTAGAAGAAATCCTTGGAGTGGCCGGAGGAACTGACCCCGGTTTTCATCCATGGGATCAGGGCGGTAAAGAAATCCGACGCCCCCTGGGCGTTCCGGAAGAATCCGGTGTAAAAGGCGAGCCACACCCCACTGCAGAGAACAAGGATTTTAACGGCCTCCCCCTTTTCTATAAAGGGCGCCCGGGGAGGGGGGATGAGTCGCCAGGAGATTTTCAGGAAACGAACCAGGCCCGGCGAGAGGTTGATCCATCCCCAGGAAAGAAAGAAAACCGCTGCGGTGATAACCCATGTTTCCTTGAGCAGGGCGCAGCCGAGTATACCGGTAAAAAACCACCAGACCCCTTGCCGGTCCCGGGCGTAAAGGGTCATTATAAATCCCGCGAGCCACAGTATCTGAAAAAAAACAAACATCGCTTCATGGATCGCCGACCGGCCGAAGAAGACCATGCCCGGACTGAGTGCCAGGATTGTGGCCGCGCATAAATGGCCGTTTTCCCTGAAAAGGAATCTGGTCCGCAGGACAAGCGCAAGGGTCGCCAGGGAGAAGAAGGCGGTTACGTATCTGAAGGAATGGATACCGAAGCCGAATATTTTTTCAGAGATCTGGAAGAGATAAAAGAGGAGGGGGCCGTGAAAATTATCCGGTGAATAGGTGAAAAAACCATTTTGCCATATCTGGTTGACAAAGTATCCATTGATACTTTCGTCAAAGTGAACCGGTTTCAGGGTAATATCGGCAAAGCGCAGGACAATACCGGCAGCCAGTATGAGGGTGAAAAAAAAGTATTCTCTGTGCAGTGAAGTCAAACCGGACCCTGGGCTTTAATTTTATGGTATCGTTCCCGGATTCAGGAAAACAAAGAACCGCATATAAAAAAGCATATTTTGGCGAAGCTGTCACTGCCCTGTTGCGGAAAGGAGAAAAAGGTGCGATTTAGCGAACCCCTGCAGCCCGCGGTTCTGCTGCAACGATACAAGCGATTTCTTGCCGCTGCCCTTTTCTCTCGGACCGTAACCCGGTTATCAGGAGCGGCAACAGAGCGGGGCTGGCCCGAAGAATCAGGCGGATGCGCGATTATTTCTTGCCCTGTCCTGTTTCGACCGCTAAAGTGAACACCCTGATTCCAGTGTTGCTCACTGTGAGCGGCTTATATGCAGTAGTGTCCCTCCGGAAAGTCTGTTTTTTCCGGATGAAAACTAAGTATCAAAAAAAATCTACGAGATGAATTCCCTGAAAGCGATTGTTCTTTTAAGCGGCGGCCTGGACTCCACCACGGTGCTTGCCATTGCCCGGGCCCAGGGGTATGCCTGCTATTGCCTGAGTTTTGAGTATGGTCAGCGCCAGTCCATGGAACTGGAAAAGGCCCGGGCCAATGCCGCGATTTTCAGCGCCAGCGACCATATGGTCCTGAAGATCGATCTGGACAGGATCGGCGGCTCGGCCCTGACCACCTCAATGGCAGTCCCAAAGGGACGGGACTTTGCGGAGATGAAAAAAGGGATTCCCGTCACCTATGTTCCTGGCCGCAACACCATTTTTCTGTCATATGCCATGGCCTGGGCCGAGGTGGTCGGGGCCGGGGATATATTTATCGGCGTCAATGCCCTGGATTACAGCGGATACCCCGATTGCCGGCCGGAATTCTTGAAAACCTTTGAAAAACTCGCCGGACTTGCCACCCGTTCCGGGACGCAGCAGGGCAAGAAGATCACGATTCATGCCCCGCTGATGCAGCTCAGCAAAAGGGAAATCATTGAAAAAGGGGTCTCCCTTGGCGTGGATTACAGCCAGACCCACAGCTGCTATGATCCCCAAGTAATTGAGGGGGTTCTCTTTGCCTGCGGCGAGTGCGATGCCTGTCTGCTCCGGCTTAAGGGGTTTGCCGATGCCGGACTCGTTGACCCGCTTTCCTATTGCCGCCCGGTTTACGACGCCGGGGGGGGGGATTCATGACCGGACGCGGGGTGAATCCTGGTCGTTTTTTCATGATCGGTCTGCCGGGTACGGAGCTTGACCCGTCCACCCGTGATCTGATCGGCGATTACGGAATCAACCAGTTCATTCTTTTTGCCAGGAATGTCGGAAGCCGGGAGCAGTTGCGCGAACTGACCGCCGGGCTGCGTAGCGCCTGTCGCAAAAGAAATCTCGATCCGCCGCTCATTTCCATAGATCAGGAGGGGGGGACGGTCACCCGTCTGCCGCCGCCATTTACCCAGTTCAGCGATGCCCGGAAGCTGGCCGGGTCTGCTGACCCTGAAAAATCCCTGGCCGAGTATGCCCGGGTGTGCGGCCGGGAACTGCTCGATATCGGGGTCAATATGAATCTTGCCCCGGTTCTTGATGTCTGCGCAGGGGGGGAGAGCTATTTCATGGAGCGGCGGTCCCTGGGGGAAGATCCGGAAAAGGCCGGCCGCCTGGGATCGCTGATCATAACCACTTTCCAGGAGCAAGGCATTGCCGCCTGCGCCAAGCATTTTCCCGGACTGGGCGCGGCAAAGACCGATCCCCACCATCACCTGCCCACGGTGAACCGGCCCCTGGACGGGATTCTTGCCGTTGATCTGGTGCCCTTCCGGGCGGCAATCCGGGCGGGTGTTGCCGCGATCATGACCTCCCATACCATTTACAGCCATCTGGATCCGGCATTTCCAGCCACCCTCTCTTCCCGGATACTTACCGATCTGCTGAGAGGGGATTTGCAGTACAACGGGCTGGTGATCACCGATGATCTGGAGATGGGGGCCATTGAAAATGAGGGGCTGGTGGAAAAGGCCGCCTGCGACGCCTTTGTCGCCGGCGCGGACATTCTTCTCATCTGTGAGGATCACCAGAAGGTTGCGCGGTCGATTGCAGCGATGGATGATGCCTGTGAGCAGGGGATGATCAGCCGTGAGCGTCTCATGCAAAGTGAAAGCCGGCTGACGCTGATTCAGAAGCGGTATGCCCTTGTCCGGTAAGGTCCACTCGTCCGAGTTAAGGCCATATTGAATAATTCTCTTTCGAAGTCTACGCGTATCTTGTCCGGTCTCTGTATCTGCTCAAAATTTTATCCTCAGAGGAAAGCGAGTCTGCGAGACTCTGATCTCAACTACGTGAATATCGAATGATGATTCGAAATTCCTTGTTCGACATTCTCCGGTTCAGGAACATTTGAGCGAAGAGTACTTTTTCAAGATGCCCTCGAGTTGAAACGGATGGTGCCGTCCACCATGGTCAGCACCGCCCTGCCGCGCAGGGTTGTGTCGAGAAAGGGTGAGTTCCTGCTCCGTGAGACCACCTGATCCCTTGCGTAGAGAAATTCCAGGTCCGGATCAATCACCGTGATATCCGCTTGAGCGCCCTCTGTTAAAGATCCCCCGGAAACCTTGAGGATCCGTGCCGGATTGACCGCCATCAACTCCACCATCCTTGCGGGAGAAAGATTTTTTTCTCTGACCAGGGCCAGGGCCAGGGGAACTGAGGTTTCAAGGCCGATAATCCCGTTGGCCGCCGCCTCGAACTCAACGTCTTTTTCCAGGGTGCTGTGCGGGGCATGGTCCGTTGCAATGACATCGATGGTGCCGTCGAGAAGCCCCTCGATAATCGCTTCACGGTCAGCTTCACCCCGCAGGGGGGGATTCATTTTGGCGTTGGTATTATAGGATTCCACCGCCTCCTCGGTTAAGGAAAAGTAATGGGGCGCTGTTTCGGCGGTGACCGGAAGCCCCTTGGCCTTGGCCCTGCGGATCAGGCTGACCGATTCCCTGGTGCTTATATGGGCGATGTGGACCGGCAGACCGGTAAACTCTGAAAGGCTCAGTTCCCGGTAGACCATGATCTCCTCAGCTGCGCAGGGGATCCCCTTGAGGCCCAGCTTGGTTGCGAGAAATCCCTCGTTCATGGAGCCCCTGCCCAGGTATGGGTCCTCGGAGTGGGAGATAATCAGTAATCCGTAGTTGCTGGCATACTCCATGGCCCGGCGCATCAACTGACTGTTGATCACCGGACGGCCGTCATCGGAGAGTGCAACAATACCGGCCTTTTTCATCTCCCCGTATTCAGCCAGGACCTCGCCTCGACTTTCCCGGCTGATCGCCCCCACCGGGTAGATCCGCACCGCGGCCTCTCGCGCCTTTTCAAGGATAAGACGGGTGACGCTCTGGCAGTCGTTTACCGGCTGGGTGTTGGGCATGCAGGCCACGGCGGTGAATCCGCCGGCAGCCGCGGCCCGGGCGCCGCTTTCTATGGTTTCCTTGTACTCCTCTCCTGGTTCGCGAAGATGAACGTGCATGTCAATGAGCCCGGGAACGACCCATTTGCCGGAGCAGTCTATGGTCTGGCCGGTGAACTTTCGTTTTCTGCCCGTGCGCACCGAGACAATCCTGCCATCGGCCACCAGGATGTCGCCAACCGCGTCAGTTTTGTTTGCCGGGTCGATTATCCTTCCGTTTTTTAATAGAATCTCTGCCATCAGCGTACTTCCTCACCACCCGTATCTAGTTTTCATCCGGAAACGCCACTTTTAAAAAATCCCGGTGTCGATCCGCAGAAGCATGTGCTCGCCGTACTCCGGTACGCCTGCGGTCATGGGTTCAGGGTATTTCCCATGATCAGATAGAGAAGGGCCATCCGCACCGCAACTCCGTTGGTAACCTGGTCAAGTATGACCGAATGGGGGCCATCGGCGACATCCGGGGTTATTTCCACGCCGCGGTTTATCGGTCCGGGGTGCATTATCAGGGCATCCGGTTTTGCTGATTCGAGAACTCTCCGGGTAATTCCGAACTGGGCCGCATACTCCTTGAGCGATGGGATGAGCGGGTCGTCCTGGCGCTCTTTCTGGATACGCAGGGCCATGATCACGTCCGCGTCGCGGATTGCTTCACCCACCGAGGAGGCGACCGTGGCCCCGAGTTTTTCCACATCTCTGGGAATAAAGGTGGCCGGGCCGGAAACCGTGACCGTGGCGCCCATTTTTGTAAAACCGATGATGTTGGAGTGGGCCACCCGGCTGTGGGCGATATCGCCGATAATTGCCAGCCGTAACCCCTTGATCTCTTTTTTATGCTCGCGAACGGTAAGCAGATCGAGCAGACCCTGGCTGGGATGTTCGTGGAGGCCGTCGCCGGCATTGATGATCGAGGTGGAGATATGGCGGCTCAGCAGGTGGGGGGTCCCGGACATGGAGTGGCGAAGGATAATGACATCGGGGCGCATTGCCTCGAGATTCCGGGCCGTGTCGATGAGGGATTCGCCCTTTTTTGCGCTGCTTGTTGCCGCGGTGATGTTAAAGGTGTCGGCGCTCATCCGCTTGGCGGCAATCTCAAAGGAAAGCCGGGTGCGGGTGCTTGGCTCGAAAAAGAGGCTGATGACCGTTTTGCCGCGCAGAGTCGGGACCTTCTTGATGGCCCGGGAGGAGATCTCCTTGAATGACTCCGCGGTCTGCAGGATATGGTTGATATCCTCGCAGGAGAGTTGGTCGAGCCCGAGAATGTGCCTGTGCCTGAAGATGTAGTCAGGATTCATAGCGTCTCACATGATATAAGGCCGCTGCCCGCCGACGCTTCGGGGAGTTACACGAGGAATAACGGAGCATCAGTGAACAAGTTTGCCGACTCGATTCCACCGGACCGGGAAAAAACGATTCCATTTCCATGCAAAATCATCTTTATCCCATGACCAGTAAAGTATAAAGGCCTTTCCCTTGATCGCGTCCATTTCGACAAAATTCCAGAAACGGCTGTCATAGCTCTGGTCGCGGTTGTCTCCCATGACGAAATATGAATTTTCAGGGATCGTCACCGGGGCCAGATTATCCCGGTTTTTTCCTTGAGATGCCGGCAGAATGTTGGGGTCGAGAAAGATGCTGTTGCTGTTGTCAACGGGCTGGTTGTTGACATAGACCTGCTTGTCGATAATTTCCACCGTGTCTCCCTCCACTCCGATGACCCGTTTGATATAGTCCTGATCCGGATTGAGGGGATATTTGAAGACGATAACATCGTTGTGCTGTGGTTTTGTGACCGGGATCAGCACATGGCCGCTGACCGGGTTCCGGATACCGTAGAGAAACTTGTTGACCAGGATGTGATCCCCGACAAGAAGGGTGTTTTTCATCGATCCGGAGGGGATTTTAAAGGCCTGGACAATGAAGGTCCGAATAAAAAGGGCGAGGAGCAGGGCAATGACAATCGCCTCGGCATACTCCCGTGCCACTGATTTTTCTTGCGGTATGCTCTTTTCTTCAGACAAAGGAGAAGCTCCTCTCGTGCGTGTATTATATAGTATCTTAAAATTGCACACCTTAAGTAATCCAAAACCACGGAAAACACAAGATCATTGCACTGGATTTAACGAATTTGTTTTCTGATTTTACGTTATTGAAAAAGGTCGGCGAGATTTATCCACCATAAAAATTTCCGCCATAAAAACGGCCTGTTGTCAAAGATTTGTCTTGACAAGACCTTGATATTGGGTTCCATATGACATGATTGTTCTAACTGTCTGCGTGGTAACGGGTGGGGAGGAGTGTCTTCCCCGGGGGGGCGGATGGTGAGGCCCACGATGGGCTGGAAATTTTTTTTTAAGTTTATTCATAGGGTTGCCTGGTCACGAGAGAGCCCTGGGAGAGAGAAGATAGATGGGGAGGTTTCGTCTACCTAAACTGAAAATGCCGTTGAGACTTCCATCCTTCGGGGGCACAATGCGGGATATCGGCAATCACGCCATTGCCCTTGATATCGGTTCCCATTCGGTCAAATTGTGTCAACTCTGTGAAACAAAATCCGGCTTTCACCTTGTGAGCCTTGGAACCGCTGTGCTTCCGGTCGGCGCGGTTGAAGAGGGAACTCTTCAGGACCCCGAGGCGGTTGCCGGCGTTGTTACCGCCCTTTTCAAAAACCTCAAAATCAAGGAAAAAAGGGTGGCGATAACCGTTTCCGGGTATTCGGTCATCGTCAAGCGGATCAACCTTGCGGCAATGAGCGATGAAGAGCTGGAAGAGTATATCCAGGCCGAGGCCGGCCAGTATATTCCCTTTGATATCGAGGACGTCTATCTCGATTACCAGAACCTCCACACAGAAACCGAAGAACATGATCGCACCGATGTCATGCTGGTCGCGGCGAAAAAGGATGTTGTCGACGGATTTCTGGGTATGCTCAAGGTGGCGGGCCTGCGGGCGGTAATTGTTGATGTGGACGGGTTTGCCCTGGAAAATTCATTTGAATCCCAGTTGAATTCCGATGAGAATGTGGCGCTGGTCGATATCGGGGCAACCAAGATGAGTATCAATATCGTGGCCGGCGGTGTTTCCGTCCTGGCCCGGGATGTTGTTGTCGGCAGCCGTCAGCTGACAGAGCAGATCCAGAACCGTTTCGGCCTTGATATTGACGAGGCCGAGGCCTTGAAGCTCGGTCGTGAGCCGGCGGAAGAAAAGCTCGGGGATCTGGAAAATATTTTTATTTCCACCTGTACCCAGTGGGCCTTTGAGATAAAAAAGGCGATTGACCTCTACTACTCCAATAATCCCGAGGGCGCGCTTAAGAAGGTAGTGCTCAGCGGGGGCGGATCCCGGGTACGCGGCCTGGCCCAGTTCCTTTCTGAGGAGACTGGGATTGCCACGGAACTGTACAATCCATTTGCCGACGTGAACTTTGATCCCAAGAAGATCGATCCCAGATATGTAGCGTATATCGCCCCGGAGATGGCTATCGCCAAAGGGTTGGCGGTGAGGCCGTCGATATTGTGAGGCGCGCATGATTACCATAAATCTGCTTCCGGTCAAACAGATCCAGAAACGGCTGAAGGCCCTTGCCGACATCATTAAGCTTGGCGCCTTTTTAGCTGCGACCCTGGTCGTTCTTGGGGTGATTGCCATGCTGCTGTCAGGGCAGATCAGTGGCCTGAAAAAGGAGATTGCCGGCCTGCAGGCTGATCGCGACACCTACAAGGACACCCTGGAAGATATTGAAAAGCTGAAAAAAGACAAGGCAGACCTTGAGACCAAGCTGAACGTCATCTCGACCCTGAAAAAAGATTCCCGGCTCACGGTTCGGCTCGTTGATGAGATTGCCAATCTGGTGCCCCAGAACAAGTTGTGGCTTCTTTCCCTTTCCCAGGGAGGCGGAAAACTGATTTTTTCCGGGGTGGCGCAGGATAATGCGATAATAGCGAATTTTATGAATGATCTGGAGGCATCGCCCTATTTTGCCAACCCGGAACTCCAGAGTTCGTCCATGTATACGGTGGAAGGGCAGAAGTTGAAAAACTTTGCCCTTACCTGTGATATAGTGCAACCAGCGGACCCCCCGGTGGAAGATGAGAAGAAGGGATAGCCGGCGGTGATCCCCCTGATCGGGAAAAAGAGTACAACAGAAGCGGATGGACAAGGAAAAACTACAACATCAATTTGACGCCTTTCTCGAAAACAAGGTCGCCCCCCTTGCGCCAAAGGTGAAGATGGGCATCTTTGCCGCGGCCTTTATTGTCCCGGTGGCGGCATGTTTCTTTTTGCTTTTTTCTCCCATGAATGACGAGATCAAGGGGTTGAAAGAGAGAAAGGGCGTTCTCGAGGGAGAACTGGCAGAGGTCAGGGCCACGGTGGCCGATCTGCCCAAGCATCAGGCGGAGATGGTAGCCACTGAGGAGAAATTGAGAATTGCCTCGGTCCTTTTGCCCCAGCAGAAGGACATACCCTCCCTGCTGACCAATATCTCCAGCCTGGGAACCAGTGCTGGGCTTGAATTCATCAATTTTTCTCCACAGCCCGAAGTTGAGCGGGATTTCTATATGGAGGTGCCGGTGACCCTTGAGGTTCGCGGCCCGTATCATAATGTCGGGAGTTTTCTCTATCAGGTGAGCAAGCTGGATCGTATTGTTTCCTCTTTCAATCTCCAGATGAGCGGCCCGACAATGGAAAACGACGAGATGGTGCTCAGCACATCACTCCACCTGGTGACATACCGGTTTAAGTAATTGCTGTCACGATAATTTTAATGGGTTTGCTCTGCGCGCTATAAATGAGAAACAGCTACCAAAAAAGAATAATAAACCTGAGCCGCCTGGCCCTGGTCCTTCTGGCCCTGGTATGTTCTCTGCTGGCAGCGCCGGTTCTGGCTGAAGACCCGCCCGTGGAAGAGGGCGGCGCAGGCGAAGGCGTTGCCGGGGTGGCTGCGCCCAAGAGCGATGCGGAAAAGGCCGCCCTTCTTTTTTCCGATCCGGATGATGCCTTTGAGTATGTCCGGCAGGGGCGGCAGGATCCCTTCATGCCCATGGAACAGATCGTGCAGAAACAGGGCGTGGAGGATGAAGAGGTTCTTACCGGCATGCGCCGCTTCGAGCCGGGCCAGTTGACCCTGGTGGGAATCGTCCTGCGGCAGAACAACACGTACATGGCCATGGTTCAGGATTCCACCAGCAAGGGGTATGCGATTACCACCGGGACCCGGATCGGGCGCACCGGGATTGTTGAGGAAATCACGTCCAACCGGGTGCTGATCAGGGAGTCATCTTTTTCCATGGCCGGTGATGAGCGGTATACGTATGTTGATATGGTGCTGAAAACAAAAGGGGGAGAGGAATGACCCTTAGGCTGAGTGTGCGCATATTTTTTATTTTTACCTTGGGGATAACCCTGATAGCTCTGCAGGGGGGCTCTTTGGCCCGGGCCGAAGAAGGTTCTTACCGGATCGAGGGCGTTGTTGCGGAGAAAAGAGGTGAAAACCTGGTGCTGCGGATAACGGGCTCATCGCAACCGACATACACGGTGTATGAGCTTTTTGATCCCCTGCGGGTGGTTATTGATATAGCGGATGCCTTCTTTTCAGAGGCGGTTCGCCTGCCCCTTGCCTTTTCTTCCGGGCCGCTGGCCACGGTGAACGGGCGGATTGAAACGGAAAAAAAACCGCCGCTGGCGCGGCTCGAGTTCTTTCTTGCCGCTGAGCATAAATACTCCGTGGAGCGGAGTGGTGATGATATTGTTGCCACCTTCCTGCCCGAGGTGGTTGCCCCTGCCCCGTCAGCGAACGCAGGCGGAAGCGGGTCCGGGCCGGCTGTTTCGCCGGAATCGGCGATCGTCGCCGATCTGCTGCGCCAGCACCAGGAGGAGGGCTCGGCTGAACCCCCAACCGACGCCTCTGCCCAGCCGCGGGATTTTGCCTATTCCGGATATAACAAAATGGGTATTTCCGTTGATTTTTACAAGATCGACCTGCACAACGTGTTTCGACTCTTCGGCGAAATAAGCGGCATGAACATCGTGGTTGCCGAGGGCGTGGGCGGTACCCTGACCCTGGCCCTCAATAACGTGCCCTGGGATTTTGCCCTTGATGTTATTTTGAACCTCAAGGATCTTCAAAAGGTTGAGCGATTCGGAACCATTGTCATCAGCCCCAAGAGCAAACAGTTTGACTGGCCGCAGCAGGCTGTGGATAATCTGGCGGTACGGCCGGGCGGAACCTCGCCTCTTACGGTAACCGCCAAGCCGGCAGGGGATGGCTCGAGCGGTGCGGCAGGACAGGTTGACGGCAGAGATCAGAATGTGACCGTGGAGCAGAAGGATCAGATTCCCGAGCAGGCCCTTGCCTCGAAAAAGATCGTGACCGAGGGCCGCGGGCTGGAAAAAGCGGGTAATATTGACGGGGCTCTGGCCCTGTATGAGAAGGCCTTTTCGACCTGGCCGGAAGATGGCGATCTTGCCAAGCGGATCGCGTCACTCTACCTGGTGCGCAAGGCGATGCACTCCAAGGCCGCCTATTATGGCCGGGCCGCTCTTGGATTGGACCCGGTTGATCGCGATGCCGCCCTTATAGCCGCTATTGCCGAGGCGAACATGAAGAAAATCGGCGAGGCCAAGGAGTTGTTTGATCTGGCGATTCGGGAGGGCGGCGAGAACACGGCGCCGCCGGCCAGCGAGGCCTTGATGAGCTATGCCTTTTTTAATGAGGAAAACGGCAATAATATGGGGGCGGTGCTCCTTCTTGACCGGCACGAGCAGCTCTATGGCGATACCCTGGAAACACTGGTGGCCAAGGCGAGGATCCATGACAAGGAAGGGAACAGCAGCAAGGCTGCGGCCGTGTATGAGTCCATACTTCTGTCCGGTTTCGAGTTGCCGGCGGACCTGATCCGGTATATCAACGGCCGGATAGCCCTGCAGAACCAGGGACAGCAGATACGATAAGCACGCATCGACACTCCCTGCGCGGTGTGCAGTGGAAAAAGTGGAGAAAGGAATGAAGCAGAACAGAAAACCAGGGACATTTTCCATGGGTGAAAAAAAACAACGATTGCTGTGGGCCGGGATAGGCGCGGTTTTGGTATTGCTTGCCGCCTGCACCCCGCTGACCTCCAAGACTGGAAACGCTCCGCCTGCCGGCACGGACCAGCAGGCAGTGAGGGGACCGGTCCTTCCGGCCCGGTTCCAGAAGCCGACCTATATAGTCAAGGATCTTGATACACTGGATACATCCGCGGATGCCGAGAGCGAACCCTTGAAGGTCGGGGCGGACATTTCCTCCCTTGCCCCCATGGCCTTGCGGGAGGTGCTCAAGATTCTTGCCGACCAGAAAAGGATGACCGTGAGCTGGGCCAGCGATGTCAATCAAAATGCCCTGGTGGATGTCAATATCGGCGCGGAAGATGAATTTTCCGAGGCCATTGACAACCTCCTCCGCCAGCTCGATTATTTCCATGAGGTAAAGGGCAACACCATTGTGGTCCGCTACAATGAGACCAGGAAATTCCATGTGTCAATGCCCTTTATGAACTCCAACTATGCCACCTCGGTGGGCGGCAACGTGCTGGGCGGCACCACGGCCAGCAACCAGATTACCAGCCAGGAAAACAATTTTGATATCTGGACCAATATCCAGACCAACCTCGACCGGGTTCTTGAGATCTATTCCCAGACCGAGGCGGTTGCGCCTGCCGCCACAGCGGCTACCCCACCGGCCACACCGGCAGCCGGAGAGAGTACCGCGCCCGCCCCGACCGCCACCGCCCGCCAGGCTGCCAAGGGGTTTTACACCATTGACAGGCCCATCGGCCTGATCACCGTGACCGCGCCCCGGCCCCTTTTGGAAAAGATCACCGCCTATATCGATAACCTCAAGAGTGAAATCTTCCGCCAGATCTCCATCGAGGCCAAGATAATCGAGGTGACCCTTACCGATGAGACCGCAACCGGTATTGACTGGGCGAACCTTCTTAACAGTGACACCGCTACAGCCAGCAATACAATTACCGTTTCCCTTTTTGGGGGGACCGGACAGATATTTCCCATGAGGGGGAATGTGGATCCCCGGGCATGGGATGTTATAGAATCCATTCGTGTTCCCAGTTCTCTCGCTGGGATTCTTAATTTGTTACGGCAGGAAGGGGAGGCCCGGGTCCTTTCCAATCCGAGAATCGTGGTCTTGAATGGCCAGCCGGCGATGATCAGCGTGGGCAAGGATCTCACCTATATCGCCAAAGAGGAAACCGCTATTTCCGATACCGGTGTGCCGACCACGACCATCTCCACTGACAGTATCTTTTCCGGGCTCGGTCTTGGGGTGGTGCCGATGATCTCTGAAAACAACGAGATTGTCCTCAGCCTCACTCCGGTAATTTCGGACCTGCAGGGAGACGAAATCACCTATATCAAATCTACCGCTGGCACGGATCGAATCGGGGTGCCGATCGTCAATATCCGGGAGATGAACACCGTTGCCCGGATCAAGAATGGCGAAATTCTTGTTGTCGGCGGATTTATCAAGGAGACAGATAGTACCCAGGAAAAGAAGATTCGTTTCTTAGGCGATTTGCCGCTGCTCGGCAACCTGTTCAACAAAAAGACAAAAAGCAAACCCAAGACCGAACTGGTGATCATGCTCCAGCCAAAGATTCTCGAGTAACAGCTCCTCCTGGCAGCACAAAAAAAGCTCCCCAAGGGGAGCTTTTTTTTGTGCGTAAACACTGAAGGGACACGGAAAATACTAATGTACCTGGATCGCACCCGGATTGGGGTCAAATTTGGTTGCGCCGATTGAGCAAAACCGCAGGTGTAGCAGCGCTACTCTGAGGATTTTGCGATTGAGGCAAGATCAAAGATGGCCCGAAACGGGATGCGTGATGGTATATTAATATTTTCCGCGTCCCTAACGCGCATCAACTCAGTTGGCCTGGGGGGCTGCCCCCTCTTCGCCGGCCTTTTTCTGCTGGGCCATCTTGTTCTGGAACAACCCCAGGAAGTTGATCGGTTCCATCTGAAAGGGCATGAACCCGCCGTCCAGGGAAAGCTGGCTCACCACCTGGCGGGTAAAGGGAAAGAGCAGGGTCGGGCAGTCGACGTTCAAGACCCCTGCCAGATGCTGCTCCGGGATGTTCTTGATGAGAAAGACCCCGCAATGCTCGATTTCAAGGACAAAGAAGGTCTTTTCCGTGGCCGTATCGGTAATGGTCGCGTTGATTGACAGGGTTACTTCCCAGTTGTCATTGTCGATTTTCTTGTGTTTGAGCCCGAGATTCATGTCCACCTTGGGCCCGGGCTGCTGGAGGAAGAAAATTTCCGGGGCATTGGGGTTTTCAAAGGAAAGGTCCTTGATATACATCTTCTGCAAGCGGAAAACAGGGGCCTCGGGTTTGGCGTCGGCTGTGTTTGGATCGGTCATGTTCTGGGTCCTTTTTGTTATGAGTTAATTTTCGTCGGGATACGATTTCTTTGAATGTGTGAGATTTAAGCCGCATTTATACCGGATCGGGATCTGCCTGCAAAGAAGTTTTTTGGAGAATTTCCCTGAGAAAGGCGCCGGTGTGTGATTGGGCGTTCCGGGAGATTTCCTCCGGGGTGCCGCAGGCAATGATCCTGCCGCCCCGGTCTCCTCCCTCGGGGCCAAGATCAATGATATGGTCCGCGGTCTTGACCACATCCAGGTTGTGCTCGATAATTACCACGGTATTGCCGCTGTCCACCAGGCGGCCGAGAACCGCCAGCAGGTGGCGGATATCCGCGGGATGGAGACCGGTGGTCGGCTCGTCCAGGATATAGAGGGTGCGGCCGGTGCTCCGCCTGGCCAGCTCCCGGGCCAGCTTGATTCTCTGGGCCTCGCCGCCGGACAGGGTCACAGAGGACTGGCCCAGGGCGATATAGCCGAGACCGACATCGTTTAAAGTCTGGAGCCGGTTTTTTATCGGCGGGATATTGGTGAAAAAATCCAGGGCCTCCTGCACGGTCATGGCCAGGATCTGCGAAATATTTTTCCCCCGGTACATGATATCCAGGGTCTCCCGGTTGTAGCGCCTGCCATGACACGCCTCGCAGGTGACATACATGTCAGGCAGGAAGTGCATCGCAATCTTTATAACCCCTTCACCCTCGCAGGCCTCGCAGCGGCCACCCTTGATGTTGAAGCTGAACCGGCCCGGTTTGTACCCCCTGGCCCGGGCCTCCGGCAGGCGGGCAAGCAACTCGCGGATCGGGGTCAGCACCCCGGTGTAGGTGGCGGGGTTGGAGCGCGGGGTCCGGCCGATGGGGCTCTGATCGATATCAATGACCTTGTCGATCCTCTCCAGGCCGGTTATTTTCAGGTGCGCACCGCCGCCCGAACCCGTGCCGCCCTTTTCCCGGAGCGCGGCAACCGCCCCCTTGTAGAGGGTCTCAATAACCAGAGAACTCTTGCCCGAGCCGGAGACACCGGTGACGCAGGTCATGGTCGACAGGGGGAAATCCACAACAACATCTTTTAAATTATTGGCAGTGGCGTTGGATATCGAGATCCGTCCGCTTTTTATTTTTCTTCTCTTTGCTGGGATATCTATGGCCAGGCGCCCGGAAAGAAAGCCTCCGGTAAGCGACTTTGTATCGGCAAGAAGACCGGGTACCTGGCCGCTGTAAACGATTTCCCCGCCATGGCGGCCGGCGCCCGGCCCCATGTCCACAACATGGTCGGCCGCCAGTATGGTGTCGGTATCATGCTCCACCACGATCACCGTGTTTCCAAGATCCCGGAGACTGAGAAGGGTGTTGATCAGCCGCTGGTTATCGCGCTGGTGGAGGCCGATGCTTGGCTCGTCAAGAATATAGAGCACCCCGGCCAGCCGGGAGCCGATCTGGGAGGCGAGCCGTATCCTCTGGGCCTCGCCGCCGGAGAGGGTGCCGGCCTTGCGGGAAAGGGAGAGATAGCCCAGCCCCACATCACCGAGAAAGGAGAGGCGTTCGAGGATTTCCTTCAAGATTCTTTCGGCAATCAACCGCTCGCGGCTGGTAAACTCTATTGCCGGCAACTCGGCGATCATCCGTTCGATACTCAGGCCGGTCAGCTCGGAAATTGACCAGGGACCGATTTTCACGGCAAGGGCCTCGGGCCGCAGTCGCGCTCCATTGCACCCGGGACAGGGCTGCTCGTTCATGTACTGGCCCAGCTCCTCGCGGATCATGGGCGAGGATGTTTCCTGGTATCGCCTGGAGAGCTGGGGGATGACCCCTTCAAAGGAGGTCCGGGAGGTGAGTCTGCGGCGGTGGCGCTGGTATTCAAAAAAAATTTCTTCCCGGCCGGAGCCGTAGAGAATGACCTGTCTGGCCGAGTCCGGGAGTCTGGCAAAGGGGGTGTCAACACTGAAGGAATAATGGGCTGCCAGGGCGCTGAGAAGCTGGCCGGCATAGCTTGACAGGCCATGCCCGCCCCACGGCGATGGGGCAATCGCGCCCTGACGAAGGGAGCGTGTCGGGTCGGGCACCACCAGGTCCGGATCAAAAAACTGTTTGATGCCCAGGCCGTCGCAGTGGGTGCAGGCCCCCTTGGGATTGTTAAAGGAGAAGAGCTGGGTGGAGAGTTCCGGCAGGCTGCGGCCGCAGGAGACGCAGGCCGCCTTTTCGCTGAACAGAATCTCCCTTTTTTCCTCTTTTTCATCGACCAGTTCCACCAGGAGAAATCCCTGGCTCAGGGCAACCGCGGTGGCCACCGAATCTGAGAGGCGGCGGGTTACACCCTCTTTTATAACCAGCCGGTCAACCACTGCCTCAATGGTGTGGCGCCTGGTCCTGGCCAGTGATATCTCCTCCTCCAGGGAATGGATAATGCCGTTGATCCGGACCCGGGCAAAACCATCGCTGCGGAGTTTTTTCACTATCTCGCGGTGTTCCCCCTTTTTGCCGTCAACCAGTGGCGAGAGAAGGATGATTTTTGTCTTTTCCGGCAGGGCAACAAGAGCGGCGACCATATCCTCAATCGACTGGGGTTGGATCTGTTGGCCGCAGTCCGGGCAGAAGGGGCGGCCGACCCGGGCATAGAGCAGGCGGAGGTGGTCATATATTTCAGTGATGGTGCCCACGGTGGAACGGGGGTTGCGGCTGGTGGTCCGCTGCTCGATGGACACCGCGGGAGAGAGTCCTTCCAGGGAATCCACATCCGGCTTGTCCATCTGTCCGAGAAACTGGCGGGCATAGGTGGAAAGGGACTCCACATATCGCCGCTGGCCCTCGGCGTAGAGGGTGTCAAAGGCCAGGGTCGACTTGCCGGAGCCGCTGAGCCCGGTCAGCACGACCAGCTGGTTGCGGGGCAGGTCAACATCGATATTCTTGAGATTGTGCATCCTGGCGCCACGGATGCGGATGAATTTCGGTTCCATATTTTTTTACAGGGCACGGACAAAAAAAATCCCCAACCCTTTCCGTCAGGGTCATGGGGTCGTTTGGGATGGTTTTTTACATGGTAATCATTTCTTCTCTTTTCGCAAGCGGGCGCCGAAAAATCCGTCCATATCGCCATGTCCGGGCATGATCCGGAGAAACCCGTTTTTATCGACAACCTCCCGGGGAAGATACGGGGCGCCGTCTTCCTGGGTTATCTCCGGGTGCTGCTTGCGGAAGGCCTCCACCACCTGCTCATTTTCCTCAGGCTCGGTGGAGCAGGTGAGATAGACAAGAACACCGCCCGGCGCAAGGAGGTGTGCCGCGCGGTCGAGGAGTGCGATCTGTTTTGCCTGATAGCGCTGCAGATCTGCTTCGCTCCGGTGCCAGCGAATCTCGGGATGGCGGCGGATCACCCCCAGGCCGGAGCAGGGGGCATCGACCAGAATGCCGGTATAGCACCCGGGGGGGGCATCATGTTCTTCCAGGGATGTGTTGGAAATGTCAACCACCGGTCCAAGCGCCAATCTGTTCAGGTTTTCCCTGAGCAGGGCAAGCCGTCCCCGGTCCGGTTCCACTGCCGTGAGTCGCGCCCCTGGCGGGAGTTTTTCGGCCATGTGGGTGGTCTTGCCGCCCAGCCCGGCGCATCCGTCAAGATAACGGCCACCTTCCTGCAACGGAAAAAGAAGGGGTGTGGCAAGCTGGGCCGCTTCCCCCTGGACCTGGAAGAGTCCCTCCCCATAGCCGGCCAGGTCGGTAATCTTTCCCCTGTACTCTTCCACAACAATGGCTGCGGGGGAAAAAGAGCCTTCCAGCCCGTTGACTCCCGAATTCCTGAGCTTTTCGAGCAGCGCTTCCCTTGATATTTTACTGGTGGAAACGCGGAGGCAGAGGCCGGGCAGGGTATTGTTGGCCGCGCAGATGATTTCCGCGGTCTCCATGCCATGGCGGGTTGCCCATCGATCGATCAGCCACTGCGGGTGATTGAGGCGGGCCGGAGGCGGGAGTGAGCTGTCGGAGGGGGGTGGGATATCAGTTGCCCGGGCAACGGCCCTGAGAACTCCATTGACAAAGCCGGTGAGCCATTTGGGCTGGCGGGAGCGTTTAAGGGCGGCCACGGTTTCGTTTATGGCCGCGGCCGAAGGTACGCGGTCCATGAAAAGGAGTTGAAAAATGCCGATCCGCAGGGCGGAAAGGGTGCGGGGTTTCATCTTGTTAACCGGGTGGCTGGAGAAACGGCCGATGACCCAGTCGAGATATCCCTGCCACCGGAAGACGCCATGGATGAGGGCCAGGAGAAAGGAGTGGTCGCGGGGGTCGTCCAGGGGAAATTCGCCAAGGAGATCGGCAAGAACCTGTTCCACTGGCCGTGGATTTTCCGCCAGGCGGCAGTGCGCTTCTATGGCAAGTTCGCGGGTTGTGGTCCCCATCAGCGCAACCCGATTATTGAGCAGAATCTGCCGGTTGTCCGTTCCCGTCGGTAGGAAAAATAGTCTTTGGAACACACGGTACAGACTTCCGCGATGCTGATATTTTTTTCCAGGACCCCGGAAGATGTGAGCTGGCTGCGGCTGATTGCCCAGAAGTCAAAATAATCGGGCTGGACCTGGAAGGAGTGCAGGTCCGGGGGCAGTTCTTTCCGGTAATTGACGAATTCCGAACAGCAGGGGCCCAGTGACGGGCTGATTGCCGCAAAGAGCTCTTTGGCCCGGGTGCCGTAATTGTCCGCCATGGAGGCAATGCAGGCCTCGATGATGTTGCCTGCGCTTCCCCGCCAGCCGGCATGGACAATGCCCACGGCTTTGTTTACCGGGTCGTGAAAGAGCACCGCCTGGCAGTCGGCCTGCTGGACCATGAGTCCCACATTTTTAAGGTTTGTCACCAGTCCGTCGCACTCAGGAATTTCAAGATCGTTTTCCGGCACAGAGGAAACAGGCACTATTTTTGTGCCATGCACCTGGTGCATGGAAACAAGAACTTCTGCCTGAAGATTTTTTTTAATCCGCGCCCGGTTGGTTCGGACATGGGCGGCAAGATCACCCACATGAAGTCCCACATTCAGGGAATCCCATGGCGCGGGACTCTCTCCGCCATGACGTGCGTAGACTCCATGAAAGAGCCCCGGAACATCAAGCATGGAAAAGGTGTGTCGGTGGAGAATATCGGAGGGTGATTCGGGCATAGTATTTCGTTTTGTCCGGAAACGGTCTTGACTCCGGTTACGGTTCCAGAGTTCTATTGTTCAAGCGTTCAAGGCTCAGTCCTGTTTTCTTCTTGTTTACGGACGCATGCCCCGGCTGAGAACCGTATCCCGCTGCCAGCGGAGGTCATCGGTGGACGGATAGTCGACCAAAAAGTGCAGGCCGCGGGATTCCTTGCGGGCCAGGGCGCTCTGGATAATGAGTTCGGCGATCAACGCCAGGTTGCGCAGCTCCACCAGGTCCGGGGTCAGAAAATAATCCCGGAAATGCTGGGCCACCTCCTCAAGGATCGGGGCCAGGCGTTTCTGGACCAGAAGAAGCCTTTTTTCCCGGCGGACAATGCCGACATAGTTCCACATCAGGCGGCGGATCTGGTCCCAGTTGTGGGATACAAGCACCCCCTCCTTGATGGTTTCGGCGCGGCCGGCGCTCCAGGTGGGCACCTCGGGAAAATCCCGGGCCATGATCGCCTTGTGGTCCTCTGAACACTGGACAAAGGCCTGGTGGGCAAAGACCACCGCCTCGAGCAGCGAGTTGCTGGCCAGACGGTTGCCGCCGTGCAGGCCGGTGCAGGCGGTTTCGCCCAGGGCGTAAAGGTTTTCAATGGAACTCCGGCCCATGGTGTCGGTGACCACGCCGCCGCACATGTAATGGGCCGCCGGCACCACCGGTATCGGTTCGCGGGTCATGTCGATACCGTATCCGAGGCAGGTCTGGTAAATATTGGGAAAGCGTTTTCTGATGAAATCGGCGGGTTTGTGGGAGATGTCGAGAAAGACGCAGTCATCACCGCTGGATTTCATCTCCGAGTCAATGGCCCGGGCCACCATGTCCCGGGTGGCCAGATCGCCCCGGGGATCATATTTTTCCATAAAGGGACGGCCCCGTTCATCAATAAGCCGTCCGCCTTCGCCGCGTACCGCCTCTGATATCAGAAAATTCTTGGCCTTGGGGTGGTAAAGGCAGGTGGGGTGGAACTGCATGAATTCCAGGTTGGCGATCCTGGCGCCGGCCCGGTAGGCCATGGCAACCCCGTCACCGGTGGCGATATCCGGGTTGGTGGTATAGAGATAGACCTTGCCGCACCCGCCGGTACACAGAACCGTGACCCGGGCCAGGTAGCGGTGCACCGAGTTGTCATCTCTGTGCAGCACATAGGCGCCCAGGCAGCGGTCGGAAAAGTGTCCGCCTGCCGTTGCCCCGGCCTTGGACCCGATGAGCAGATCCACGGCCAGGTGGTTTTCGAGCACGGTGATTGCCGGGTTGGCTGCCACCCGCTCGAGAAGTGCCCGTTCTATTTCCCGGCCGGTGAGGTCGCGGGCATGGGCGATGCGCCGTGCGGAATGCCCTCCCTCCTTGCCCAGATCGAGGTGACCGGGCTCTTTTTCATCGGCACAGAAGGAGACGCCAAGGGCAAGCAGTTCCCGTATTCTTACCGGGCCGTTTTCCACCACCAGCCGAACCACCTCTTCCCGGCACAGGCCGGCGCCGGAAATCAGGGTGTCCCTGATGTGCAGTGCATAGGAATCATCCGGAGAAAGCACTGCCGCGATCCCGCCCTGGGCCAGATTGGTGGCGGTATCCACCTTGGCCTTTTTGGTGATAATGGTCACCGTGCCCAGGGCGGCGGCCTTCAAGGCAAAGGAGAGGCCGGATATACCGCTGCCGATGATGAGAAAATCTGTTGTTATGGCCATGGTCTGGATGGAACTATGAGTGCGTGCACTAAGTAGTTTTCATCCGGAAACGCCACTTTTTCAAAATTTTCTGTTTCCGGTTTGAAAACAACCACGTGTAGCCATCCGGAAAAAACAGACTTTCCGGACGGACACTACGTAGAGAACTGTATCCTGCACTCCTCTCTACCATACCCGGGGAGGGAAAAGCAAAGAAATGAGAGAAAGGGTTGCCCCGGCGCGCGAGAGTACTTTCCTCCCCGGGATATGCACCTTTTTCTGTTACATTTTTTTTTTTACGGGTATTCTTTTGCAAACGTCACGGTTCTGGCTTTCAGGTGGACGCCCCGCGGGGCGAAAAATCCCACCTGAGAACCGAGCGGATAAGACAAATTGGTGGCCGTGCGGAAAGTCTTTTGTTTCGGACGGGGGACACCTGTCTGTTTCCGTACCGACAGTGAGGCCCCTCCCGCAGAGCGGGAGGCCTCAGGTAACCCCCTGAAAGTGCGCCTGACTACTACAGATTTGAATATCGAATATCGAACCGCAGAATGACGAATGATGAAGGATAAATAACTACAGAAAGATCATGGCCTTCATTATTCGACATTCCCTTTTCGATATTCTGCGGTTTCAATTAACTCATTTTTCACCGGATCGGTTGAACCGATCCGGTGCACCACCAGAGTTGGTGGTTTTCATAAAAACAAGGAGCACATATCATGGCCTTAATGCAACTGACGGTTTTTCCTCTTGGCACCGGGTCGCCAACCGTGGGTGAGTACGTGGTCGAGATCCAGAAGATCCTTGCCCGGCAGAAACTTCCCTTTGTTTTAACTGATATGGGGACCACGGTTCAGGGAGAGACAAGGGACCTCCTTGACCTGGCGGCCCGTCTTGCCGAGGCCCCCTTTTCCCAGGGGGCGCAACGGGTGGTGACCCAGATAACCATTGACGACCGGCGGGATAAGGATGTCGGGCTGGGCGAGAAGATCGCCTCGGTGGAAGCCCGGCTGCAGGGGGGCGGGGAATGAGCGGTGGAAAAGCAACAGGTACAGGAGCGGGTACGCGGTCAACCCGGGTTCCGGCGCAAAAGGCAAGGGTGCGGCTTGCCCCTTTTCTGGTTATTCTTTTTTTTGTTGCCCTGTTTTCCATAGGCGTGGCCCTGGAAGAACCGGGACGGGTCCTTGAGCAGGCGGTCAGTATCTGTCTCAGTTGCATAGGAATCGGTTAACATGGAGATACTTCGTTCATGGGTCCAGGTTCTGGTCGCGCTCGTGACCAACGGGTACTGGGCCTTTCCCTTTACCCGAGCCCTGTATCAGGGGCCCCTCAAGGTTCTCTGTTCTCCCGGGCTTAACTGTTATTCCTGCCCGGCGGCGGTGACGGCGTGCCCCATCGGGGCGCTCCAGCAGTTGCTGGCCGGTGTCCGCGGGACCATGGCCGCGGGCCAGCATTTTTACGGGTTTTATGTTGTCGGTTCCATGGGGATTTTAGGCGCGGCCTTTGGGCGGATGATCTGCGGCTGGGCATGCCCCTTTGGCCTTATTCAGGAAGTGCTGCACAAGATACCGTCGGTCAAATTGCCGGTGCCCGGGGTGCTGCGCCATGCGAAATACGGTTTCCTCCTCTTTTTTGTCCTTCTGCTTCCTCTTTTTGCCGTGGACCGCTTCGGCTTCGGCACGGTCTGGTTCTGCAAGTACGTCTGTCCCGCGGGCACTCTGGAGGCGGGTATCCCCATGCTCCTGCTGCAGCCGGAATTGAGAAAATCCATTGGCCTGCTCTTCTGGAGCAAGTTTGTCATCATGATTTTTTATCTGGGGTGGAGTGTTTTCTCCAGCCGTCCCTTCTGCCGGACAACCTGCCCCCTGGGCGCATTTTACAGCCTGTTCAACCGATTCAAGCTGGTCCGTCTCCGGCTCCACGAGGACCGGTGTACCCAGTGCCAGGCCTGCCACCACGTCTGCCCCATGGGGGTGAAGTTTAACGAGAATCCCGACGATCGGGAGTGCATCACCTGCCTGGCATGCATGAGCAAGGCCTGTCAGTATGGGGCCATTTCCCTGGAAATAGGCGGTATCCCCCTTTCCGGCAAGACCATTTCTGCCCCCCAAGAGGTGCGATGATTTTTCGAATCAAAGAGAAATGGTGCTGGTTGTCGATTCTGGCGGCGTTCCTTGTTCCGGCGATTCTTGTTTCCGCGCTGGCCGAGGCCCAGGCTGCAACAGCGATAAAAGTCAGCCAGATGGTCAGCATAGTCCGGGATAATGTCAATATCCGGAGCGGCCCGGGCAAGAAGTATCAGGTACTCTGGGAACTTGATCTCGGCATGCCCCTGCGGATTGTTGAAACCCGCGGCAACTGGTACAAGGTCAGTGATTTTGAGGGCGATGTCGGCTGGGTCTATAAAACCATGGTCACCAGAACCCCTCATCTTGTTGTGCGAAAAGGGGTCGGCCGGGTCACCATTTACAGCAAACCGGCAAGCTCCGCAAAGATAGTCGGTCAGGCGGAATCCGGAGTGGTGTTCCGGACCCTTGACCGAAAAACGGGGTGGGCCAAGGTTCGTCACCAGTCCGGGTTGACCGGCTGGATTCAGAGGGACCTTCTCTGGGGGTGGTAATTCAGCCATTTCGGTTCTTGATATAGTCTTGCCATGGGGCGCAAAAAAACAACATCATCTTCACCGGAGTCTCACCGTTCCCCGGATCTTTTTCTGGCCGGAAAACTTGATTTATCGTGCTTTATTGATTCACTGCCCCACGGCGTGCTTCTTCTTGATAGCGAGCACCGGGTGCTTGATTTTAACCGTTTTCTCGAGGCGATGACCGGGTATAACCGCCAGGATGCAAAGGGGGTCCGGGGCGAATATATCATCCGGGGAAATTTCGGGGCCATTACCGATCCTGTCGGCAGGGTTCTTGAATCCGATGAGTCGTTGGTCCTGGAGGGCGATTGCATAAACCAGAACCGGAAAAAAATCCCGATCCGTTTTGTTATTTCCCCCCTCAAGGACAGATCGGCCAGGACCTTTGGCACGGTTCTGGTGCTTGAGGATATTTCTCTTCTCCGGGATCTTGATGACAAGGTTCACGGCCTCTATCGCCATGATAAAATTATTGGCCACAGCCCCAGAATCAAGGAGATCCTTGAGTTGCTGCCGATCGCGGCCCGGACTGATTCCTCGGCTTTGATCACCGGGGAGACAGGGACCGGCAAGGATCTTGTCGCTGAGTCAATTCACAATGCCTCGAAACGGGCGCGTCATCCCTTTATCAAGGTCAACTGTGGCGCGATTCCTGAATCCCTGCTCGAATCCGAGCTGTTCGGCCATGTCCGCGGCGCCTTTACCGGGGCGGACAGGGACAAGCCCGGCATGTTCCGCCTGGCTCACGGCGGCACGATATTTTTGACTGAAATAGGGGATCTCTCCCTGCCGCTGCAGGTAAAACTCCTCACCGTGCTTGATGATAAGGAGTTCTTCCCGGTCGGCGGCTCAAAGAAGATCAAGGTCGATGCGCGGATAATAGCGGCAACGCACCGCGATTTAGGCGAATTTGTCCGTCTGGGTAAGTTCCGGGAAGATCTTTATTACCGCTTGAATGTATTGCGCATTCACCTGCCTGCCCTCAGGGAGCGGGAGGATGATTTTCGGCTTCTGCTTGACTATTTTCTCCGCGAGATCAGCACCGGGCTGAATAAAAAGATCAGAGGGTTCAGCGCGGCCAGCCTGGAGCTGCTCTCCGCATACCGTTATCCTGGAAATATCCGGGAATTGAGAAACATCGTCGAGTATGCGGTCAATGTCTGTCCGGATGAAACGATCCAGCCTGAACATTTGCCAAAGAGCCTTCTGGCGGTGCCGGAGACTCCTCCTCCGTTCATCCCTGATAGCGGAGACCGGCCAACTCCCACCGAGAGGGATGCCGCGGGAGACCGGCCGCAGGAGAGTCACCCCCCATTGATGACCGGGCCTGCCGGTTGGGGTGAAGTTGAAAGGGCCATGATACTCGAGGCGTTGACAAAAACAGGGGGCAGCCGGACCCGGGCCGCGGAACTGCTTGGCTGGTCACGGAGTAAATTGTGGCGGAAAATAAAGAACCATGGCCTGGAATAAGAGTGACTGCCGACAAATCTCCTTGTAAAAATAGAATAAATTTCGCATGAATATACTGATACCAATACAGCGGAACGAGGTGGCGCCCCGATTCGATCTCTCCTCGGAAATTGTCATTGCCGAGATCAGGAGGGGTGATAAAAGCATCAGCGATCCGCGAATCCTCTTGCTTCCCAGGACCTCGGGAGACGAGTTGTGCAGCCTGATCGTCAAGGAAAATGTGTCGTGCGTAGTCTGCGGCGGGATCGAAGAGGCCCATTTTGAGTATCTTCTCTGGAAAAAGGTGACTGTTTATGATGGTGTTATCGGGCCATACGGCGAGGCACTGGAGTGGGTGCTCGATAACCGTCTCCGGTCCGGGCAGATCCTCCCCGGCGCCAGCTTAAGGAAATAAAACCAATGGCCCATTTTTTTAAAAGGGTGTTCCAGTATCTGGTAATGGACACGGTTGAGGCTGCCAAGCCCTTGACGGTCGGCAGGCGCTACAGGCATTTTCGCCGTACCCTTCTTCTCATAATGACCGCGGTCACAATGATTCCCCTTGTTGTGACGTCGGTCTTCAGCTATCACAAGTACAAGCGTCTTCTTGAGGAAGAGACCGTTAAATATCTTTCCTGGAACGCGGAAAGCGCCGACAAGATCATTGATGCCTTTGTTGAGGAACTGCGTTCGGTAATCGTTTTTATCACTGAAGAGTACAGCCACGAGGAGCTGGCTTCGCAGGAAAAACTGAGCACCCTGTTCGTGCGCCTCAAGAACAAGCACAGCGGGTTTGTTGATCTGGGGTACATAGATCCCAACGGTGTCCAGCGTGCATATGCGGGCCCCTTTGATTTCAGGGGAAAAAAATACCGTAACATGTCGTGGTTCAAGGAAACCCTCTCCCGCGGCAACACGGTCAGCGATGTGTTCCTCGGGTACCGAAATTTGCCCCACTTCGTTGTTTCCATCAGTAAAAAAGTGCCGGGCAAGGAGGAGTACTGGGTGCTCCGCGCCAGCGTTGACGCCGAGACCCTGGAGAAATTCATCCTCACCATTGATACCAAGGCCGCTGATGATCTCTTTCTTGTTAATCACAGCGGGGTGCTGCAGACCTCTTCCCGCTACTACGGCAAGATACAGGACGAGTATCCCCTGGGGGTCCTGCCCCGCAAGAGCGGCGTTTCCTTGAGAGTTGAGGAGAGCGAAGCGGTCTCCAAGATTGAGGCGCAGACCTATATTAAGGGAACTCCGTGGATTCTGGTGCTGGTAAAACATGGGTTCATAAATAAAAAGGTGTGGTCCTTGTTCCAGGCGGAACTGGTCGGCATTGTTCTTGTCAGCGCACTGATCGTCTTTGTTGTCATACTGCGAACCGCAAACATACTTGGCGAGCGTATCCGCAAGGCCGATGAAAAGCGGGAGAACATGCTCTCCGAGGTAGAGCACACCAGCAAACTTGCCTCGATCGGCCGGCTTGCCGCCGGGGTTGCCCATGAGATCAATAATCCCCTGGCGATTATCAGTGAAAAGACCGGACTGGTAAAGGATCTGCTGGAATTATCCGATGATTTCACCCATAAGGAAAAAATATCCCAGCAGGTGGAAGGTGTTTCCTCGGCAGTGCAGCGGTGCAAGGTCATTACCCACCGCCTGCTCGGATTTGCCCGGCGGATGGATGTGTCCCTTGAGTCGATTGATATCAATCAGGTGCTGCGCGAGGTCTGGGGGTTTCTCGAAAAAGAGGCGCTCTACCGGGGGACACAACTTGAACTTGATCTTGATGCGGCCCTGCCATTGGTGGAAAGCGATCGTGGCCAGCTCCAGCAGATTTTTCTCAACCTGCTGAACAATGCCATTGATGCCGTTGGCCAGGAGGGGGCGATTACGGTTCGGACTCGATTGCGCGATTCGGAGAACCTGCAGGTTGAAATTATCGACAATGGTCCCGGCATGTCGCCGGATATCATTAACCATATCTTTGAACCGTTTTTTACCACCAAAACCAGCGGAGAAAAAAGGGGAACCGGCCTCGGGCTGTCCATCACCTATGGGCTCGTTAAAAAGCTCGGCAGTGAAATACTGGTGGACAGCGTCGTGGGAAAAGGGACCACCTTTACCATAATCTTGCCGTTAAAACACACCATGCGCCGGAGGAAGATCGATGACTGAAGTAAAGGTCCTGATCGTTGACGATGAAAAGGAGTTTGCCTCCACCCTGGCGGAGCGTTTGATTCTGCGGGGCTTTGCGGCATCGGCGGTTCACTGTGCCGAGGATGCCCTGGCCCTGATTCATGCCGGGGATATCCCGGAGGTGATTCTCCTTGACCTGAAGATGCCGCTTATGGACGGAATGGAGGCCCTGGCGGCCATAAAGGAATATGATCCCGCCATTGAGGTGATTATACTGACCGGCCACGGCTCCGGGGGGGCGGTCGGGGTTGACGCAAAAAAAGGGGCGGCCTTTGACTGTATTATGAAGCCGGTGGATATCAAGGAGCTTACCCAGAAAATTAACCTGGCTGCCGCGAAAAGACGGCAGTATATGGAGCAGGAAAAATAACATGGATAAACTGAACAGGGAGATGCGCGAAGAGCAACTGGCCTTTATCGGCAGAATGATGGCAGGGGTCTCCCACGATTTCAAGAACCATCTCGCCATTATCCGGGAACTCAATGGCCTGATAGGGGATATGCTCGAACTCGAACCGGAAAAATCGGCCAAACATGCGCGGTACAAGAAGATTATCGGCGATATAGACGAGCGGGTTGAGCGGGCTGCCGAGATGTGCCGGTATCTAAGCGGTTTCTCCCATAGGATGGATCAGGCGCTCTCCTCGTTCAGCGTCAACGACGTGCTGCGGGAAGCGCTCTTTCTTCTCCAGAGAACCGCCCGGCAGAAGCAGGTCGCGCTTGATTCCTCCCTCGGTGAGGAGCTTCCCGCCATTTTCAGTGACCCGGCCCTGTTACAGTTTGCCTGTTATTTTATTATCCGGCCGGCCCTTGAATCGCTGGCAAAGGATGGCCGGGTTCTGGTATCGACATCCGAGGAGGGCGGCGGGATCAGGATTACAATAACCATGGAGGGAGAGAGGAGAAGCCGGGGGGAAGGTCCTGCCCCGGCCCCGGGGGAACTGCTTGCCGGGCTTGCGCAAGAATTAAATGCCCAGGTGTCCTTTCGGCCTTCTGTCGTGGCGCCTCAGGAGGTGGTGCTGGTTTTACCCCCGCAGATCGCAGCCCCCCCTGCATGACCGCGCTCCTCTGGCCGGAGACCGGAAATGGTCGGCTGCCGGGGCACGGAGAGAGAGGACCCAAGGGCTTTTGCGCAGAGAGAGACGGGGGCGCAGGTCAGGCACCGATATGCGCTTCCCGGAGCGCTATCTTGATTTTTTCCAGCAATCCCTCGAATTCCACCGGTTTCAGGCAGTAGTCGTGGGCCCCGTATTCGATGCTTTTCAATCCTGCCTCCATGGAGGCGTGCCCGGTCAGAAGGATGACGATCAGGCCGGGCCAGGCCTGTTTGATCTCCTGCAGAAAGACAATGCCGCTTTTGTCCGGCAGCATCACGTCAAGGATAACGACCTGGGGAGACCACCCTTCCAGCACCTCCCAGGCGGCAGCGCAGGAGGTCGCGGTTTTCACCGTATACCCCCTACGCTGCAGTCGCTTGGCGGTGGTTTCAAGAAAATCGTGTTCATCGTCAACCAGCAGAACTTGGATATCGTTGGTCATTGTCCATTCTCCATCTCGCAATCCGGAACAATCCGGAGCAGGTCGGTGGTAATTTTTTCCCGGTAGTGGGCCACCATGTTCTGATCGCTCATCACCATGTCGATCTGCCTGGTATGCATCAGCAGATATCCCAGAACCTTCAGGCGGTCAAGGAGATAGCTGTCGGGCCGCTTCTCGATTCGGGCCGAAAGGGCGTCTGCCTTCAACTCCAGCCGGAAACCATAGCGGGCCAGGATATCCTTGATCAGCGCGATCCGGGTCACCCGCCGCTGTTCATCGGCAGCGCCGCCCTTGAAGGTGAAGCTTACGTAGTTTTCGGTCAGAAATTCGCTCAGGTGGGCCTCGATCATCGCAAAATGATAACCCAGGCGGACACTGACGTTGCAGAAATTCTTTGAAACCATGAAGTAGTTCCGGTTGGTGAGCGTGGAGCGGAGACTGGGCTCGAGATTGCGGTTCCGGGTCGACTGGAAGAGGATGGAACCGAAACCGGAGAGGTTTATCGGGGGCGGTCCATCCCAGGGGACCACCGTCATCCCTTCCCATATCGCCTGCATCGGCAGGGAAACGATGGCGGTTATGGGGATGAACTTCTCCTTTCTGTCAAATGAACGGTCAAAACCATCCTCCAGATCGATCACCCACCACTGGTAGGCGGTGGCGTCTCCCACCAGCTGCTTGGCGCTCTTGTCGTCAAAGCCATACCGGCTGCCGAAGGAGAACATCTCAAGCACCGCCTTTTCATGACAGAAACGGGTCATATCGTGCATGGTCCGGCAGGAAGAGGGCGTGAAGTAGAGCGAGGTCGGGTCGGTCAGGGTAAGGGGGGTGACCATGGCGAGGACCTTTTTGAGCAGATTATGGATCGGGCTGTTGACCATCAGGTTCGGGGCCTGATCTGCGCCGTAGGCAAGGATATCCTCTCTGCGTCCCTGATAGACGCGACAGGCGGTGGCGTCAATGGTTATCTCCTCGCCCTCGCTGAGAATGGCGGTTGCCCGATCCAGGCCAAATATGGCGGGCACCCCGAACTCGCGGGCCACTGTTGCCAGGTGGGCCGCCACCTGGCCGGTCTCACTGATTACCGCCGCGGCCCGGTTGAGCAGGGTGGCCCATTCGGGAACAGGATGTGCCACCACCAGCACCGCACCCCTGGGAAAACGGAGCAGATCGACAGCGGAACGGACAATGCAGACCGGCCCGCAACCCACCCCGAGACTCGCGGTAACTCCCCCCTTTAAGAGCGCATCACCACTTTCTTCCACATCACGGTCAATTAAACCGGCGGGCAGGTCAGCAGACAAACCCAGGGGGCGGCTCTGGAGGAGCACGATCTCTCCCCCGCGGTCTATCGACCACTCGATGTCCTGGGGCTCGCCGAAATGCTCTTCGAGCCGGATGGCGATGCGGGCGAGTTCACCGGCCTGTTCATCACTCAGGGAGACAAAGGGGATGGGGCAGGAGTCGATGCTGTCTGCAAGGGAGTGAATTTTCTTGTGGATAATCGGGTGCGGGGAGTGACGGCTGACCCGGAAATAGTCAGTCTTGGCAATACCATCCACCACCTGGCTCGCCAGGCCGGTCACCGCGTTGATTTCCACCCAGTCGCTGCGGCGGTTGAGGGGCGAACGCGAGTAGCAGACCCCGCTCAAAACCGCGTCCACCATAATCAGGCACCCCACGCACATGATGATGTCCTGGTGGCGGAAACCGCGCTGGTTCCGATAGATAATGGCCTGGCTCTTGTATTTTCCGGCCACGATTTCCTTGTAGGTATGGATGATGAACTCAGGGCTGACATTGAGTTGGGTGCGGTACTGCCCGGCAAAAGAGGCGGTGCCGCTGTCCTCGCCCAGGGCGCTGGAGCGGAGCGAGACCAGAATTTCCTCCCCGGCGGGATCCTGCAGGGCGTGATGACTTTCCAGGATCCGTTGTTCGAGGTCAGCCGGCGGAACGGTATTGATGATCATCTGCTGGATGGCCGAACTGGTCCGGTAGAGTTCTTCCAGGTTCTCTTCATCCATGGTTTTCAGGCGGCGGTTGATCTCATCCTGGAGACCGGTGGCTGCCATGAAGTATTGGCTCGCCGAGGCGGTAATGGCAAAGCCTTCCGGCGTCTTAAGGCCAACCCGGTTGCGGATTTCTCCAAGGTTGGCCATTTTTTCGCCCACCTGGTCGACCATGGTCCGGTCAATCCGGTCCAGGGGCAGGACCCATTCCCCCTCTGGGTTGACCGGCCTGTTCCTGACCAGGCTTTCGAGTTCGCCGGCTATGCGGTTGAAGGCGGAGTGGAGATCCTGATACCGGCCGCCGGACATCTCCTGGAGATGCCGGATCATCTTGTATATGTTCACTGAAAGGGCGGTGCAGTTGCCGCGGACAAAGGCCATGCCGAACGGCCGGCCGGCAGCATGGGTCTGTTCCATCGCGGCCATCAGTTCAAGGGCGGCGTTGTTGGCGGTAAGCAGCGCCCGGAAGGCCTTGTAGCATTGAGCAAATGAAATGGACGGCGTGGCCGGCGGCGGGTCAAAACGAAACCAGTTACAGAGTGTCTGCCACAGGGCCGAGAGTGAAGGCATGTCGTGAGACCTGAGAGGTTTGTCGGATCGGCATCGCATCAGGGGACATCTTACCGTGATCAGCGGGAAAACAAAACCAGCAGCTGCCCATGGGCAACAAAAAAGGCCGGCCTGACCGGGCCGGCCTTTTTCCGGATCCTGCGAAACAGGCGAGACTCTAATGCTCGAGCCTCAGGCCCCACCCTTCAAACATGAAGAGGATGGCGAACCCGAACCACAGGGTATAAAAGACATATCCGACCAGGGAAATGACCACGGTTCCCCACTTTTCCTTGATCGGCACCGCAGGGATGCCGTAGTAGTTGTAGGCCGGTTCAAGGGCCTTGGTCTGGGCGATGTTGAAGATTTTTCCTTCCTGGAACTTACTGTTTTTGTTCATCTCTTTTTCAGCGGTCTTGAATGCGTCCCACCAGTCATACAGAACCGCCCGTTCATCACTGCCATATCTGGCAGAGACCTTGCTGCCTTCATTGGCAAACATCGCCTCGGCATCGATCATCGCCGCGCCGACCATGGCGCTCAAATCACCGGAGATTTTCAACTGTTCCCCATCCGGGGTGACGGTGGCCCCGCCCGCCTCAAACATCCTGGTCAGGCGGGTGATTTTTTCCTCGCCCTTGGCCTTGAGGGAAAAAGAGACCTGCTGGCCGGTGTAGTCCACGAGCTTCTTCTGGACAACCGGGATGTAATAGGATGATTTCTTGGAGATCATGTTGTAGAGGTTGTCCATATAGTCCAAGAGGTTCATGCCGGCGAACACCGGCGACATCAGAATGACAAACACGACCCAGAAGCCTGCGAACAGGGCAACCCCCAAACCGAATTCCTTTTTATTGGCAATCATGCGTGTGCCTCCTTCCCGTGAGCAGTGGGGCCGACCTTCAATGTTTTAAGATTGGAAAAAAATGTCCAGAAAACCCACAGTGAAAACACCGTGATAACAATGAAAAAGGCATAGATGCCGATATCTTCGAGCAGTTTTCCGGTGTCTGGGTTGAGGGGAATCAGGCCCATCTTGCCGAGTTTGACCGGCAGGGCAAAAACCCGGTTGATGAAACCGGCCATGACCGCGGTGGCATAAAAACCGCAGATGGTCTGGCCCGGCACGACCTTGGTCACCAGGGAGCCGACCTGAATACCGATAAGGGAGCCAAGGAGCATGCCCATGGCCAGGGTGTAGAAGATGAATCCGTAGATTGCGTACTGGCCAAGGCCGGCGTAACCGGCGGTGAAAATGATCTGGAAGATGTCGGTGCCAACGGTGGTGGCAGAGGAGACACCCAGGGTGTAGACAAAGATCGGGAAGGTCAGGAACCCGCCGCCCACGCCCATGATCGCCGCCGCCAGGCCGACAAAGGCGCCGGAAAGAATAAGGAAAACAGCTGAAATCTTGCGTCCGCCCGGCACGATGCTTTGGTCAAAATGAACCATTGGCGGGATGTTCATTGACTGCAGTTTCTGGGCAAATCCGGTCAAGGTCCCGGCCTTGAATTTTTTCTGTTCTTCCTCTGATTTATCGGCAATGCCAGCCGCCGCCTTGCGGGCCTTGAAGAAATCCATCAGTGAATAAAACGAAAGAAATCCGAGCATAAAGACGTAGATGGAGGTGATAAAGGCATCGCTCATCACCGGATTGGCGTCATAGATGGTGCGGTTGATGTAGCCGCCAAGGGTGGCGCCCCCCATGGAGCCCAGGATGAACCACAGGGCCAGACCGATGGAGATGTTGCCCATTTTGCGGTGCAGGACGCTGCCCATGATCGCCTTGGCAAAGATGTGGAAGAGGTCGGTACCGACCGCAAGGATACCCTTGACCCCGGCGCTCATCAGGGCCGGGGCGATGATAAAGCCGCCGCCGGCGCCGATGCATCCGGTGATGAGCCCGGCGCAGATCCCGACGCCGATGGAGGCAAAGAAGATGGTTGGCGTGTAAAAAGCCGGGGAATAGGCGGTTTTCCCGCCGATAAAGGTTGGCAGGATGCCGGAAATTTCCTCGGCATAGGCAACCCCGAGGAACATGATCGGCAGACAGAGCAGCCCCAGAATAACCAGCCGCCTGGGATCGCGGATGATGCGTTGCGAGGTGTCGATCTCCCATTGGGCATGGGCCCGTGCTCCCATCATCATGAATTGACCTAGATGTTTGACAAAGTTCATTTTCTTTTTCCTCTCCTCTGTTGTGGTTAATCTTGCAATACCGTCTGAATCATAGTGTCCTGCCGCGGTAAGATGCGGGGAATTCACTGAAAAATCTTATCCGGGAAGGCTCATGTGTTTTTTCATCTGAGCCTGCTCGATCTTTTCTTCCTGGAGGCGTTTTTTTTCATAGGCATCCTGGATTTTTTCCAGCAATGGATCAAGATCCATCGGTTTCATCAGATAATCAAAGGCGCCGAGCTTCATCCCTTCAATCCCCGAGTCCACGGAGGCATGACCGGTGAGCATGACCACCTCGGTCAGCGGCCTGATCCGCTTGATCTCCCGGAGTGTCTCCACCCCGTCCATGATCGGCATCTTTACATCGAGCAGAACCACGTCAAAAGTCCCCTTGCTGATCTTCTCAATGGCCTCTCTGCCGTTATCAACCCCTTCGCAGCGGATGTTTCTCTTTTGCATCCTCTTAAGGGTTGTTTCCAGGAAATCCGTTTCATCGTCAACGATCAATACATTGAAATCTTTCATGTTCTTATCTCCTTATTTGTGAAAACAGGATGGACTGCACATGATGAGCTGTGCCGATTATCAGCTGGTTTCCCCGGTTGTAATCGGCAGTTTTATCGAAAAGACCGCTCCTCCCTCTTGCCTGTTACCGACTTCAATCGTGCCTCCCAGCGACTGGATAATGTTGTAGCAGATGGACAACCCGAGTCCGGTTCCCTTGCCCGGTTCCTTGGTGGTGAAAAAGGGGTCAAAGATATGATGTGCGATCCCGGGTTTGATTCCCGGACCGGTATCGGCAATAGTGATACATATGCCCTTTCCGTCGACCAGGGTGGTGATCTCTATGGCCCCCTTTTTCCCAATGGCATCGATGCTGTTGTTGAGAATATTTAAAAACACCTGCTGGATCTGGGTGGCGTCGGTCATGATCGCCGGGATATCCTTTTGCAGGTGGGTAGTTATGGTGATATCGTGGCCGGCCGCCTCGTTTTCAAGAAAGGAGAGAACCTCTTCGATAAGAAAATTGATATGCGCCTCTGCCTTTTTTGCCTCCATTTTCCGTGAAAATCCCAACAATCTGTGGGTGACGCCGCTTGCCCGGGCCACATGGGCCTTGATTTTAGCCAGGGCCTGGCGGTATTCATCCATGTGGCGGATTTTTCCGGGATCTTCCTCATCGAGAAGGTCACCGATCCACCCGGACTGATCGGTGATCAGCTGCAGGGGGTTGTTCACCTCATGGGCCACCCCGGCAGCCATTCTGCCCAGGGAAGCCATTTTTTCCACCTGGATCATCTGGCTGTCCAGGCTTGCCTTTTCGCGGTCGGCCCGCTCAATTTTGTTTACCATCTGATTCACGGTAAGGGTCGCGACAACAATGATTAACAGGGCGGCGGCCAGAATGGAGAGAAAGTCGATGTTGCGGGCATGATAAAAAACCTCCAAGACGCTCGAGGTCTGGAGCTTGACCAGCAGGAGCCATTCGCCGTTCTTGAGCCAGCTGGTCACATAGAGGAAATTATCAATCTGATGCACTTCGGTCCCTTCATGGTAATTAAGCAGCGTCCTTTCTTTCAGGTTCAGGGTGTTAACCTGGAGCCGGCTGGCTGTTTGGAATTTTCCCTCCCGGTTGACGATAAAGGCATCGCCTTTCTCACCGAGCTGGGCGTTGCGCAGGAGGCCGTCAAAGAATTCCGAATTCACCGTGGCCCGCAGGACCCACTTTTTCAGAGGGTCTGCCACTGCCACCACAAAGTGGGGCACCTCGCGGTAGCCGAGAAAGACATCGCTGATATGGCAGCCGTTGATCATCACCTCATGAAACCAGTCGGCGTCCTTATAGTTCTTATCGATCAGTTTCTGTCGGTAGGGCCCGACATATGTCACGTGCTGGCCGCTGGCATCAATCAATCCCAGATCGACAATTCCGCTCGGAGCGACCGCGGTAAATATTCTTTCCAACTCTCCCTGGTCTTTGAAAACCTCGTATGAGTAGAGGTGAATCAACTGCAATAAGAGGTTCTTCTGGTCAGTAAGAAAAAAGTTAATGACCTCTTTTCTGTTCTCCACGGTTCCCTTCAGGCCCCTGGTGGTGTTTTCCAGGGATGACATCTGATAAAAATGCGAGGAGCTCCAGCTGATAAGGAAAAACGGCACCAGGGCGACCAGGATAAAGGTGATGGAAAACCTTTTTTTCAGTCGTGAGTAATGTGTTCTGTCTTTCAGCATGGTGTTCCGGCTATTTCAATCTCACGGATGCGTGTTGTCCCCGGGATCATCACAGGAAATTAAGTTCTTCAGCAAAAACAGGGATATTCACCGATTCTGGCACAATGGTGTCAATCCCGTTTTTCAGTGCTGATACTCTCTGCTCTTCAAAAATGGTTTCAGCGGTGACGGCAATGAGCTTTACCGCGCTGAACTCAGTGGCGTTCTTGATCTGCAGGCCCATGGAAATCGCGTCATGATCGCTCTCAGTCATGTCAAGCAGCACAAGGTCTGGTTTGAAGACCATCACTTTTATTTTTGCATCCGGCCCATAGGGGATGTGGTCAGCAACAAAGGTCTGCTGTGTTTTTTTTAAATGACCGAGGAGGCGGATTAAAAAACGCATAAACAACCGGCCGCCCGAATCATCGTTATAGATGAACAGGATTTTTCTGGCCTTATAGGGCAGGAGCGCGTCAGGGATCGGCATGTTGAATTTAACAAGAAAATCAATGAGGTCGGTATGCCTGATCCATTGCTCCCGGCCATGGTTTTCCTCTGCCCGGAGTTCCTTTTTATCAATCCATGCCTTGACGCGGGTGGGAGATACCCCGCACAGGGAGGCCGCTTGATCTATGTTTAAGGTCTGCTTTTTCATTGCAATTCAGAAAAAATGTCCGCTTAATGGGGCTATTGGCTTCCGGTGTTAGCATTTATTGCGCCAATTTGGGGCGGGATGGGGACGAGTTAAATTTCGTGCAGTAATTACAGGCAATTACAAGTTAAAAAAATTCCTGAGGCAAGGCAGTGGTCTGAAGGCCGCAGGTGGCGACTGTGTGGGTGTGGTGACGGGGTGTGGGGCGTTATCGTGTAGTATCGTGTAATTATTCGTTTTCGGCGGGTGTGTATATTTTGTGACACAGGGTCGGGGTCTGGGTACTCCGGGTGAATTTTCAGGTGTATGGTCAAGGGCGGGTGCGAGGGGAATGGAGCCGAACGAAAAACTGGTTGAACTGCTTGAAAGGCAGAAACAGGATCTGGTCGTTCGGATTCTGAAGAAACATGAAGAGGTCCAGACGGAAAAGGTCTTTTCAGAGAAGATCCTTGCAAGTCTTTCAGACCTCTTTTTTGTCATGACAAAGGACTTTGTTATTGCCAACTCAAACGAGGAGTTTTTGCACCTGCTTGATTTTCCGGCAGAAGATTATGGCAGGGTCTCCCTGGATGCACTCATGGATGAGGGGGCGTGCCGCTCCCTCAAGGCACGTATTTCCGCCGGTGAGTTCAAGAACTGGGAAACGGAATTCAAGGCCCGTGGGGGGGAGAGGATTCGGGTAAGCATCAATGGCTCGACCTTTGTCACGGAATCGGGCCGGGTGCTTCACATGATGATTGCCAGGGACATGAGCGATGCCCATAAGATGATGTCCAGGATTCGAGAGGCCCAGGAGCAGTTGATTCACTCCGGCCGGCTGGCCAGCCTTGGCGAGATGGCGGCCGGGATAGGCCATGAATTGACCCAGCCCTTGAACGCGATGCTTCTCTTTTCGCGCAACTGTCTGAAAGCCTTAGAAGAGCCGACCATTAACAGAGAGCTGTTGGAGGAAAATCTCCAGATCATTATCGACCGGATAAAAAAGGCCTCATCAATTATCAAGAGTCTGAAAAGTTTTGCCCGTAAAGAGGTCTCCGACTCCTGCCCCGTGGAAATTAATTCAATTTTAATCAATATTCTCAAGTTTCTCGACAGCCAGCTTGCCCTTTCGGATATTGAGGTGGAGCTGGACCTTGACCGCTCTGTTCCCCTGGTCATCGGCCAGGAGGTCAGGTTTGAGCAGGTCTTTTTGAATGTCATTCAGAATGCGGTCCAGTCAATGGGGGAAACCGACTCCCCGCGTTTGACGATAAAAACCAGTACAATAAAGAGTATTGAGCCCGAGAGCCTCCAGGAAAAAGAGTATGTTGTTGCCGCGATTCGGGATACCGGCACGGGAATTTCTCCTGATGTGCTGACCAGGATCTTTGATCCCTTTTTCACCACCCGGGAGGTGGGGACCGGAATGGGCCTGGGCCTGTCCATCGTTGACCGGATAGTCCGGGAAAGCGGTGGTTTTATCAAAGTGGAAAGTGCGCCGGGGGAAGGGGCCTGTTTTTTGATTCACCTGCCCCCGCGTTGCGAAGAGGACGCAGATGCACACAGGTAATGGATGTATGAAAATCGGAAAAATACTGGTGGTCGACGATGACACGTATCTGCTCATTGCCATACATCAGACCCTCACCATGCACGGGTATGAGGTCGACAGTTTCAGCACCCCGGCCGAGGCCCTGGCCTCGCTTTCCTCCGGCGTCTATCTCGCGGTGATCGCCGACATCAAGATGCCCCTGATTGATGGACTGGAATTTTTACAGCGGACCAGGGTCCAGGATCGTGATCTGCCGGTGATCATGGTGACCGGCCACGGTGATGTCGATATGGCGGTCAAGGCGATGAAGAACGGGGCATACGATTTTCTCGAAAAGCCGGTGGACGAGGAGATCCTTTTAGGCGCCCTTTCCCGGGCAGTGGAAAAGATGCGGCTGGTTCTCGATAACCGGGGGCTCTGCCGCCAGCTGGAACGGGTCCGGGGGGCGCGTTTCAGCTTTAACGGTCTTGTCGGCGGCCACCATTTGATGCGGCGTCTTTATGACACCATCGAGATCGTGGCACGGGAAGATGACCCGGTCCTGATTTCCGGTGAGACCGGTACCGGCAAGGAGCTGGTGGCCCGGGCCATTCATAATCTGTCAACACGGAGTGAAGGGCCCTTTGTTGCCGTCAACATGGGGGCAATACCCACGGAAATGCTCGAGGCGGAGCTGTTCGGCCATGAAAAAGGGGCCTTCACCGGGGCCGGGCTGGCCAAGATGGGTAAGTTTGAATATGCCGGCAAAGGCACGATTTTTCTTGATGAGATATGCAGCATGCCCGTGGGCCTGCAGGCAAAGCTCCTCCGGGTCCTGGAGGATCGGGCGGTCACCCGCCTTGGGGCAAATACCCCCACCCCGGTGCGGGCGCGGATCCTGTCGGCGACAAACAGTGTTCTTGCCAGCGAGATAGGGGCCGGGCGTTTCCGCCAGGATCTCTATTTCCGGCTGAATGTGCTGCCGATTACAGTCCCGCCCCTGCGGGAGCGGCTGTCGGACATACCCCTTCTGTTGCATCATTTCTGCAAGGAGTACGGCATGGATCCGGCCTCTTTTGACTCCGTGTCCGTGAATCGTTTGTGCAGACGGGAGTGGCCGGGAAATGTCCGGGAGTTTAAAAACCATATAAGAAGGCTGTGTGTTTACCGCGATGCGCTTTCCGGGGCAGATGAAACAGGTTCGGCAACAGGGCCGGAGTCCCGCGCGGGTCAGCCGGTCCCTCTGCGGCAGGCGGTGGATGAGGCGGAAAAGAATCATATTATTGCCGCGCTGCGTGCGCACAAGGGCCAGGTCATCGCCACCCATAAGGCCCTGATGATTTCGAGAAAAAGCCTGTATGACAAGATCAATCGACATGGGATTGACCTGCACTCCTTTCGGGATGAAAAAACCTGAATCAGTGCCGAAAAAACTCTATCCCCGGAATATCGAAGAGATGGCTGCGGTAAAAGTGCTCGCAGTCCGCGGTCTCGGGGGAAAATTGTGACTCCACCATGAAACCCGGGGAGTGGTGTCGGGTGGACGCATTCAATTCCCACGAGACAACCTGTCTTGTTTCATTATGTGTCAATGTGTGTCGTTTGGGGTCGGTTTGCCCTCGATCGTGCTGTAAGAAGTGGACAACATACTGATATCTAAAAAGATTAGCTAACCTTGGGGCGGCACCACCTTTCTGTTTTGTTTCAATTCGTTTCCTTTTGTATTTCTGGGGCGGGGGGGCGATTGGCCCCAAATATTTTAATATACTGAATTTACTCGTTTAAATAATTTGGCACACCTTTTGCTAGTACTATAGTGAAGTCAAGAGGAATGATGGTTCCGAGTACACAGTACACCACAGGAGGCCTGCCATGAAAAAGACCTTAAAAAAAATCCAGGATATGATGATGGCCGTGACTTTTGCCGAGGCAGGAGAGTGGGACACCGCCAGGGAGATCATGCCGGAGGTCCGGCGAACCGCGAACATTACCTGGTTCGATAAGATTTTCACGGCAGTGACCTTTGCCGAGTCCGGACTCTATAATGAGGCGTTGAACATGATTGAGCCCAGGGAGAAGGGCCGCGGTTCTTCTCGCAGCGACTTCAGTGAGCTGGGGATTCCGGGTGCGCATCTTGCCTTTGGGACCATTGATTGCTGAGTGGTTTCCGGTCGGTGTGGTGGGTATAGTCATGGAAGAGGACCAACACGAAGAAGGTCTGTGTCATGTCCCCTTTAATCTTAATCGTAATGGCCGATTCCCAGTTTCTCCAGAATCTGGTCAGCAGGATAGGTCTTGTCCAGGGTAAAATAATCAGCGCCGCCAATCAGTTTGAAGCGCTTGAAATCAGTTCGGGCCGGAAAATTGATGTGGCGGTTCTTGATATCCGGGATCAGGGCGCTGATTCGATCAGGCTTCTCAAGAGCCTGAAAAAGGAAGAGCCGGGGATTGAGATAATCCTCTTGAGCAGCCCGGAGAGTGTGCCGTATGCCATGGAGGGTATGCGTGAAGGTGCCTCGGATGAACTGATGGTGCCTTTTGATATCCGTACTCTGCGGGAGAAAATCCAGGAAGCGGTCGAGCGGCGGAAGGCGCTGAAGAAGAAGGGCCGGAAACGGTCATTGCTGGATATATTTGAAGGGGCAATGATGGCTGCCACCTTTGCCCAGGCCGGGGAGTATGACTCCGCCAGGGAAATAATGGACCGGGACGACGACGGTCTTCGGTCAAAAGAAAAGAATCCTGACGAGCAAACGGGTGGAAAACATGGCTAAGATGAAGGTATTGCTTGTTGATGATGAGCAGGAGTTTGTTAAGACCCTGTCTGAGCGGCTGCAGATGCGGGACCTGGAAAACGAGACCGTCTTTGACGGCGAGCAGGCCTTGAGTTTTGTCGACGACAGGGAGCCGGACGTGATGGTGCTCGATCTTAAGATGCCCGGCATCGACGGCATCGAGGTCTTGCGGCGGGTCAAGAAAAAATTTCCTGACATCAGGGTGATTATTCTGACCGGGCATGGGTCGGACCGGGATGAGGATGAGGCCCGGCGGATCGGCATATATGATTATATCAAAAAACCGGTTGATATCGATCATCTGGTCAAATCCATAAAAGACGCGTATCGGGATAAAATTCAGGACACCATGGCTGCCGCGGCCTTTGCCGAGGCCGGTGAACCGGATATGGCCCGGAATTTTCTCGATAAAAAAGAAGATACTAAATAGGAGACTGTAATGGCTGAAAAAATTGAGGCCAGTGTATTGCTGGTTGATGATGAGGAGCAATTTTTGGATGCGCTTTCCCAGCGCCTGGAAACCCGTGGCCTCAAGGTAAACGCGGTGACCAGCGGAGAGGATGCCATTGAGCAGGCCAAGGAGAAGAATTTTGACGCCATTGTTGTCGACCTCGCAATGCCGGGAATCGACGGCATTGAGACCCTGAGGCGGATCAAGGAAAGCCGCCCTGATCTCGAGATTATCATGCTCACCGGCCATGCCACGGTAAAAACCGGCATCGAGGCGATGAAGCTCGGCGCCGAGGATTTCCTTGAAAAGCCGGTTGACTTGAATGTGCTGCTCGAGAAGATCAGCCAGGCCAAGAACAAGCGGATGGTGGTTGTGGAAAAGGGGCGTGAAGAAGAAGTGAAGAAGATACTCAAAAGCAAGAGCTGGTAGGTCAGCCGTAAATCCAGAAAACCGTTTTGCAGTCCCCTGATCGCAGGGTTGTTCAGTAGCCTGAATCAACCCGGCAGTGGAAAGGTGCGTCCTGGGCGGCCGGCAGATCATGAAAAAACACCACAGAGTTTAACTCGACACCATATTTATTGAGAAGGAGGTTGCTTGTGAGCGCAGATAATCCGGTTGTCAGGCGTTATACTATTCCCCTGGAGAGGTACCCCCATTTAAACGAGAACCAGACGATCCACGATGCCGTGCAGGTGATCATGGCATACACCTGCGGTGAAAACGAGCGCCTCAGGTATTCCGAGATCTTGGTTATTAATGATCAGAACAAGCTGGTCGGCCGTATCAATCTGCAGAGCATACTGATGGGGCTTGACTCCCGGCTGGTCGAACTTGCAAAGGTCAAAAAGTTTGAAGGAAAGGGGACTGATTTTCCCAATCTGACAATCATGTGGGAGGACTCCTTTTTTGAGGGCTGTTCCCGGCAGTCCGGCAAGGCGATCAAGACGTTTTTGACTCCGATACGGCACATTGTCAAGGGGGGCGACCCTCTCTTGAAGGCCCTGTCCATCATGCTCAGCACCAATGAGGTTATCTTGCCGGTTCTTGAGGAAGAGGCCGTTGTCGGTGTCATCCGGCTCGAGGAGATATTCAAGGGAATCAGCACCCGGTGCAGGCTGTAACTCACTAATTGCAACAAATTATTTCTATAAGAATGAGGTGTAGATGCCATGACAAAATCACAGACAGAAGTGGGGGTGGCTATGGAAAAGACGCCCTTTGATTTGAAGCGGGCCATCTTCCTGGTAACGGGAGTTGTGCTGTTTTGCGTTGTCTATTATTCACCCCTGTGGCCCGATGCGGTTGATCCCATGGGTGAGCATTTTCTCCTGACCATGGAAGGCAAGGGGGCCATCGCCCTCTTTCTTCTTGCCGCCACCTGGTGGGTTTTCGAGGTGGTGCCGATCGGTGTCACCAGCCTGACCATCGGCATGGTCCAGGCCCTGTTTTTCATCCGCCCGGCCAAGGTTGCCTTCAAGGATTTCATGGATCCCTCGGTTCTCTTTATTTTCGGCTCCATTGTTATCGGCATGGTCTTCACCAAGACCGGCTTGACCAAACGCATTGCCTATAAAATGCTCTCCATTGTCGGCGAGAAGACCTCAATGATCTATCTCGGCTGTTTTGTGCTGACCGCGGCGCTCACCCACATCATGGCCCACACCGCGGTCGCTGCCACCATGTTTCCTTTGCTGATGGCGATTTACGCCCTCTATTCCGAAGAAACCGGGCCCACCAAGTTCGGCAAGGGGTTGTTCATGGGCATGGCCTACGTGGCCGGCGCCGGCAGTATCATCACCCTGCTGGGCGCGGCCCGCGGCGCCGTGGCCCTTGGTTTCTACAAGGATATCACCAATGTCGATATCAGCTTTTTCGAACTCACCTATTACATGTTCCCCATCGGCTGGGGCATGACCTTTGCCCTGTGGGGATTTTTCATGTTTGTCTGCAAGCCTGAGAGGGAATCGATCCCAGGGCTGAAGGAAAAGGCCAAGAGGATGTACAGGGAGCTTGGCTCCTGGTCCAAAAAAGAGATCATGGCCACCTTTATCGTTGTCTCCACCATCGTGGTCATCTCGGCCAAGGCCTTTGTTCCCGCACTCGAACCTCTTGACAAGACAGGTATCCTTCTCTGCTCCACCATCCTGTTCTTTATTGTCAATATCCTGGATATCAATGACCTGGAAGAGATCCCCTGGAACATTATTCTGCTCTTTGCCGGCGCCATGTCCATTGGCTTCTGCCTCTGGGAGACCGGGGCCGCCAAGTGGATGGCGGTCAACTGGCTCACCCTGTTCCAGAGCGCCCCGGCAATTGTTTTTATCCTCGGCATGGCCTTTTTCGTCATGATGATGACCAACTTCATCATGAACGTGGCGGCCATTGCCATCTCCCTGCCGGTGGCCCTGGTTATCGCTCCCTATCTTGGCGTTGCCGGCGAGGTAATTCTCTTCTCCTCCCTGGTGGTGGCGGGTATGCCCTTTCTGCTGCTGGTTGGCGCGGCGCCCAATGCCATTGCCTACAACTCCAAGCAGTTCACCACCGGTGAATTCTTTATGTACGGAGTTCCGGCAAGCATAATACTGATGGTTATTACCTGGATTGCGGTCCAGTTCGTCTGGCCGCTCATGGGCATGCAGGTCTATCTGCCTGCAGTTTAACCCAGTTTAGGGTGCGCAGCAGAATAGTTGCAAAATAACAATGAGTTAAAAAAGAATGCGGCTTGCAGCCTTGAATTGCAGTCAGTGAGCCGCAAAGAAAGTGAATACACTATTACGGGGTGTGGAATGCAAAAAAACAGAGAAAATCCGGCAATAAAAATCAAGGACGCCTTTTCAGGCGAAGGGGCGTTGTATACCTATGCGGACTTTGTTTCTCTTCTCCAGCGAACCCTTGATAATGAGGGAATCAGTCTGGGGGAAAACGCCCTGGGTATAAAATGCTTATGTCGAGATGACAACCAGGATCGGCTCGGTTCCTTGCTGGCTGGGGTTGGCAAGAGTTCCGGCTGGTTTGATCTCAACGCCTTTGGCGCCTATCCGGCCGGCCGCAGCGTGGAGAGCCTCGGGCCGCCATCGCACCATATCCCGGAAGTCAAAGAGAACCAATGGACCGTGGTGGTGCACGCGACCCATGTCGGCTGTGACTCGCAAGAGACCCTTGGGTTGACCGACAGGTATGGGATGCAGAAACCCGGTTCGTCATGCGGCCTTCTTGCCGGGGTCCTTGCCCGGCACAAGGATCGCAAGGCGGGAAAGGTTCTTCGCGACCTCAGTGATTTTGAGATGAATGAGGTGGAAAAGGCGCTGCTGCCCTATCTTGAAGAGATATCCTCTAATCCCTATCCCATGGCAGCGGCCGCAGATAAGCTTCTTGAGCTTGGCTCCCGGGTTTTTGACTCCCTGCTCCGGGAAAGCGGGATCAAGGCGGTGTATATCGGCGGGATCAATGTTGACTCTGATGCGGAAAATCCTGAGAACAATTTTATTGTCGCCAAAACCGCCTCTATCTATGAGGGAGAGCGGAAAAGAGAGATAATACTTGACTGATTGGGATTTTAGTCATAGGAAATCGATAGATACGCTCATCATGACAGGAAAATAAAACCCTCACTTCCGCGTGGCCTATGTTTTCAGTAGCAACCTTTATCATCTTTTTTGTCGCCTGGATCATGTTGTCCGGTAAATTCGACCTGTTCCACCTGGCGCTGGGGGGGGTCTCCTGCCTGATCGTGACCCTGCTCTCCGCGGATCTTTTTTTCCAGGAACGGAAAAAGGGGCTGGCAGCGCGGCTTCAGGAGGCGTTTCGTTTTATCCCTTATTGCGGCTGGCTCTTCTGGCAGATAGGGGTGGCCAATTTTCATGTTATCGCCCTGGCGATCTCGCCGCGGATCATGCGGCGGGAAATCGATCCCTATATTTTCACCTTCCGGACAAAGCTCAAAACCGATTTTGCCAAATTCGTGCTTGCCAACTCCATCACCCTGACCCCCGGCACGGTGACCATCCGTATCCATGACGATCTTTTTTATATTCACGCGATCAGTGGTCAGGCTGCCGGGGACCTTGCAAGTGAAAACATGAGCGAGATGGAGAGGCGGGTGGCCTGGGTCTTTGAGGGGGGGCACAGATAATGCAAGCAACGGCGTCTGGCGATTTCATGGATTTCTTTTTTATCCTGGCCGGAGTACTTCTTCTGCTTTTCATGTTCATGCCCCTATACCGGGCGATCTATGGGCCCACGGTTATTGACCGCGTCCTGGGGGTCAATGTCATCGGCACCAAGACCACGGTCATGATCATTATCATCGGCACCCTGTATCATCAGGTGGACATGTTTGTCGATATCGCCATTGCCTATGCCCTCCTGAACTTCATCGCCTCGTTGGCCGCGGCCCGCTTTTTCCAGCGCCGCAAACAAGTGGATACGGAAAATCAACCGGAGGCGGCACAGTAATGCTTAACATCGCAGTCATCTTTCTCGTAAGTCTCGGCCTCTTTTTTTACCTTGGCACTTCGGTCGGCCTCATCCGCTTTCCGGACTTTTACTCCCGCATGCACGCCGCGGGCAAGGGCGACACCCTTTCTTCGGTGCTGCTTCTCGCTGGGCTGGCCCTCTATCACCTGAACCATTTCACGGTTGGCACGAGCCTTGTTGCGATCAAGATTCTCTTTATCATTGTTTTTATTTTTATCGCCAGCCCCACAGCCACCCACGCGATCATGGATGCCGGCTTTGAGGCCCAGGTCAAATGCTGGACAAAACGCAAACAAGAATGTGACGCCTGTTTCGACATAGAGCGCCGGAAGGAAGAAAAACAAGTCTAGGGGAAAAAAATGAGTTGGGACACCAGCCTGTTATGGCAATTCGATGTGTTGATTCTCGCTATGGTCATTCTCTGCGCCGTGGCGGCATTGACCATCAGGGACCTGGTAAGCTGCGCGGTTGTCGGCGGGGCGTACAGCTTTCTCATGTGTCTGATGTGGACTGAAATGCTGGCCGTGGATGTCGCCTTTACCGAGGCCGCGGTTGGCGCCGGAGTGAGCACCGTGCTCCTGGTGGGCACGGCCCTGCACATAAAACGGAGATCCCGGGACTGATGGACTGGAATTGATCACATTTGATAGGGTAACATTTTGAAACAAATCGCCTTTCTCATAATATGCGCCATCGGTGTGCTGCTGCTCGTGGCTGCGGGTGATTTCCCTGACTGGGGAGATCCCCATTCGCCGGCCAGCGTCTACCTCTCGCCTCATTTTATTGAAAAAACAATGGAGGAGACCTCTGTTCCCAACATGGTTACTGCGGTGCTGGCCGATTATCGCGGGTATGACACCATGTTTGAAACCATTGTTATTTTCTGCGCCGGCATTACCGTGCTCACCGTGTTGCGCCGGACCCACCGCAAAAAGGAAAAAATTGCCAGGCCCCGGCCCAGCCGGAAGGATGCGGATATTATTCTGCAGGCAGCGTCCCGTATTCTGGTGCCGGTGATGCAGATTTTTGCCCTCTATGTGGTTGCCCACGGCCATCACAGTCCGGGCGGCGGTTTTCAGGGCGGGGTCATTTTAGGGGCCAGTTTCATCCTCATGGCCATATCTTATGATCTCAAGATGGTGCTTAAACGCCTCAAGGAAAAAACCGTACTGCGCTTAAGCGGTATCGGTGTGCTCATCTATGTGGGCATCGGCGCCGTTTGCCTTCTGCTGGGCGGTAACTTTCTTGCCTATGCCTCCTGGAGCACCCTCCTGGGAATTACCGAGTTGGAGGCCCACTCCCATGGCATGCTGGGGGTTGAGGTCGGCGTTGCCATCACCGTTATGGCGATCATGTTTTCACTTTATGTTGATCTCGCCTCGGGCGGGGATCTGGACGAGGGGCTTTAGGGAACGTTATGCAGGATCTATTGCACGATGTCGTTGCCAAATATAACTACTGGGCTGCCCTGATTCTCTTGCTCATCGGCCTCTATGGGATGATTGCCAAGAACAATCTGCTCAAGAAGGTGATAGGCATGTCGATTTTTCAGTCGGCGATCATCCTCTTCTATGTCTCCATCGGTCACAAGAAGGGGGCCTCCATCCCGATTCTCATCCATGGCCATGGCGATGTGGCCCATCAGGCTATTGATCCGACCCTCTATGCCAATCCGTTACCCCATGTGCTTATGCTGACCGCCATTGTGGTCGGTGTTTCCACCCTGGGTGTGGCCCTTGCAGTTTTACAGAAGATCTATCGGGTGCATGGCACCATTGAAGAAGATGAACTCCTGGAGACCATTGAAAAATAATGGCTGAACATTATCCCATTCTTGTCCTGCTCTTTCCCTTGCTGGCGGCCTTTGCGATCAGCCTTTTTGCCGGCCGCCGCGACACCCTTGCCTTTGTTCTGCTGGTGCTGGCAATGGCCGGGTCTTTCTTCGCGGCGGTGAATACCCTTGTTCAGGTCATGCTGACCACTGAATCGATCCGCTACCGGCTTGGCAACTGGCCCCCGCCCTTTGGCATCGAGCTGGTTGTCGACCACCTCGGCGCCCTGGTGCTCTGCATGGTCTCAGGGTGTGCCCTGCTCACCGCTGTCTACTCAAAAGAGACGGTTCGCCAGGAGATCCCGGACCGGATTCATCATTATTATACCCTGTACTGCCTGCTTGTCTCCGGCCTGCTTGGGATGGTCGCCACCGGGGATGCCTTTAACCTTTATGTTCTGCTGGAGATATCCGCCCTGTCCAGCTATGCCCTGCTGGCACGCGGCCGCGGCCTTGCCTATTACGCCACCTTCAAATACATCATCCTGGGCACCATCGGCGCCTGCTTATATCTCCTGGGGGTCGGCTATCTCTACATCAAGACCGGAACCCTGAACATGGCGGATCTCTTTGCCATTCTTTCCCGGGCGGAAATGCATGAATCGGCCACCATCCGCATCGGCTTTATCCTGATTATTCTGGGTTTCTGGATCAAAATGGGTCTCTTCCCCATGCACGGCTGGCTGCCCAATGCTTACAGCCAGGCCTCCACCACCACCAGTTGCCTGGTTGCCCCTCTTATGACCAAGGTCAGCGTCTATGTCATGGTCCGGATGATGTTCTCGGTATTTTCCGTGGACTACGTTTTTAAGACCATACCGTGGCACGAGCTGGTTGTCTGGTTTGCCAGTCTGGCCATTGTCGCTGGTTCGATTTCCGCCCTGGCCCAGCGGGATCTGAAAAAGATGCTCACCTATATTATCGTAGCCGAGGTTGGGTATATGGTCGGCGGGGCATGGTTGGCTAATGCCAACGGCCTTACCGGCACCATCTACCACATCCTGAGTGACGCGGTGATGACCCTCTGTCTGTTCATGGCCGTGGGCGCCATGATCTATAAAACCGGCACATCATCTTTTGCCGCCATGGAGGGCGTCTTCCGCAGGATGCCGATAACCTCGGCGGTATTCATCCTGGGCGCGTTTTCAATTATCGGTATTCCGCCGACCTGCGGGTTTTTCAGTAAATGGTATCTTATCCAGGGCGGAATTGAGGCCGGGCAGTGGGTTTACGTGGTGGCCCTGCTCTTTTCAAGTCTGATAAATGCCGTCATCTTTTTCCGGCTTATCGAGATTGCCTATTTCGGCACCTTTGAGGCCCACGGTGATCATGCCCTGCCGCCCAGAGATGAGGCGCCGGCAACCATGATTGTCCCGATGGTTGTGACCGCCGCCACCCTTGTTGTTATCGGTCTCTATACCAATGAAATTGTCACCCATATCGTACAGTGGGCAATTCCATCAGGATTATAAAGCTCCTTAACCTTCCCTTTAGAATATAGATTATGGATCAGATTCCCTTTATCCCATCTACCCCAGCCCTGGCGGTTCTCGTCTCTCTTGCGGCGGTGCCGCTTATCTACCTGAGTGACAGGCGACCCAATCTGCGGGAGAGCTGGACCTTTATCGCCGCGGTGATAAAGCTCGGGCTGGTTCTCTCAATGGCCCAGTGGGTTCTCGCGGGGAATACACATACCTACGATATCTGCCGGATCCTGCCGGGACTCTCGGTCACCCTGACGGTTGACGGTTTCGGCATGCTCTTTGCCCTGGTCGCCTCATCCCTGTGGATCGTCACCTCGATATACTCCATCGGGTACATGCGCGGCCTCGATGAGCATGCCCAGACCCGGTATTTCATGTGCTTTGCGGTGGCCCTTTCCGCAACCCTGGGAGTGGCCTTTTCCGGCAACCTTTTCACCCTGTATATCTTTTACGAGATCCTCTCTCTTTCCACCTATCCACTGGTCACCCACCACCAGGATGAAGAGGCCCGGGGCGGTGGCCGCAAGTATCTGACCTATCTTCTTTCAACCTCCATTGGCCTGGCCCTGCCGGCGATGCTGATCACCTATTCCCTTACCGGGACCCTTGATTTTAACAGCATGGGGATCTTTCCCGCCGACACCGCCAAGCCGATTCTTACCGTTGTGCTGCTGATGTTCATGTTCGGTTTTTCCAAGGCCGGGATGATGCCCTTTCACTCCTGGCTGCCAGGGGCGATGGTGGCCCCGACCCCGGTCAGCGCCCTGCTTCATGCGGTGGCGGTGGTCAAGGTCGGAGTCTTCAGCATTCTTCGCGTAATAACCGGCATCTTCGGGATCAATCTTCTGGACGCGACCAACCTCAACACCCTTATCTGTCTGATTGCCGGCTTTACGGTAATCGTCTCTTCGCTTATTGCCTTGAGCCAGGACAATCTCAAGCGGCGGCTGGCATTCTCTACAATCGGCCAGCTCTCCTATATTATTCTCGGGGCAGGCCTGGCCACAAAACTAGGCGTCACCGGCAGCATGCTCCATATCGCAATGCATGCCTTTGGCAAGATCACCCTGTTCTTCTGCGCTGGCGCAATTTTCGTTGCCACCGGCAAGAAATACATCAGCGAAATGGTCGGCATCGGCAAGCGGATGCCGATCACCATGATCGCCTTTTTTGTCGGCTCCCTGAGCGTTATCGGCCTGCCGCCGGCCGGCGGGCTTATCAGCAAACTGCTCATGGTTCGCGGGGCCATGGAGGCGGACATGATCTGGGTCCTGGTCATTTATCTGGTCAGTTCTTTCCTGAATGCCGCCTATTTCCTGCCCATTGTCTATAAGGCCTTCTTCTGCACGGAAGAGGAGTCGAAGTTTGAAAACAAGGTTGCCGAGGCGCCGATTTTCTGCTGGCTGCCTCCTGTGATTACCGCGGCCATGTCCGTTGTTCTGTTCTTTTTCCCTTGGTTGTTTCTGGGATTTGCCAATGTAATGTTTCAATAGGGGACCAGTGATGCCGGAACCGGAAATAGATGGGGGGGTTTTTGACCGCCCGCAGACGAGAAAAGTACTCTGGTGGATTTTATGGGGGGTCTGTGCCCTCTCTCTGGCGCTGGAGCCGTTTATCCACCGGAAAAATCATTTTCCCCAGGAAGATTTTTTTGGCTTCTATGCGGTGCTGGGATTTCTGGCCTGCGCGATCTGCATTCTCGTGGCCAAGGGGTTAGGGTTTTTTCTGAAAAAAGATGTGACTTATTACGAGGATGACGATGTTTAATCTTCCGCCCGGACTTATACTCATACTCGGCGCGCTGGTGGTGCCACTTCTGCCCGGTCGCGCGAGGAACTGGTTTGTTATCTTGCTGCCTGCCCTGGCCTTCTGGCAGATAAGTCAGCTTTCGGAATCGGTCACCATGACGGTGCAGCTCATTGATTTTGAGCTCGACCTTCTGCGGGTCGACAAGTGGAGCAAGGCCTTTGGCTATATCTTTACCCTGAGCGCATTTGCCGCCTTTCTCTACGGGTACTACGAAAGGAATTCAACCCAGTTCGTTTCCGCCCTGCTCTATATCGGCGCATCACTGATGGTGGTCTTTGCCGGTGATATCATCACCCTGTATATTTTCTGGGAGGTCATGGCCGTCACCTCGGTCTATCTTGTCCTGGGGCGCAAAACGAAAAAGGCCTATCAGGCCGCCTTCCGCTATGTGCTGGTCCATATATTCGGGGGGCTGGTGTTGCTTGCCGGTATAATCATCACCATTCACCAGACCGGTTCCATTTCTTTCAACTCCTTTGACCCAGCCATGGCCAACACTGGCACCTGGCTCATACTGATTGGTTTTCTGGTGAACGCCGCGGCCGTGCCTTTTTCGTCGTGGCTGCCGGACGCGTACCCGGAATCCACAGTCATGGGCGGCGTGATCCTGAGCGCCTATACCTCAAAAACAGCTGTTTATACCCTGATCCGCGGGTTTCCGGGCTGGGAGATTCTCATCGTCATTGGCTGCGCCATGACAATTTACGGAATTATCTATGCCCTGCTGGAAAATGATATGCGGCGGATCCTGGCCTACTCGATTATCAACCAGGTCGGCTTCATGGTCTGTGCCGTGGGAATTGGCACCCCCCTGGCCTTGAACGGCGCCGTGGCCCATGCCTTCTGCCACATAATCTATAAGGCGCTTTTGTGGATGAGTGCCGGGGCCGTACTCTATCGGACAGGGAAAAGTAAATGCACCGATCTTGGCGGACTCTACAATACCATGCCCTGGACACTTATTTTCGGCTGTGTCGGCGCCCTGGCAATATCTTCGGTTCCCCTGACCTCCGGATTTACCAGTAAGACAATAATTATTGCCGAAGCTGCTGGAAACCATATGTTCTGGGCCTGGCTGATTCTGGAAATAGCCTCTGCCGGTGTTTTCCTCCATGCGGGAATAAAATTCCCCTACTTTGTGTTTTTTGCCAAAGATAAAGGCCTGCGCCCGCCGGAAGCGCCCAAATCAATGCTGGCCGCCATGGCCTTTCTCTCCTTCTTCTGCATCTACCTGGGCATGTTTCCGGAAAGGCTCTATAACATCCTGCCGGATACGGAAATCGTCAAGGCGGCCATGCCCTATACCTTTTACGAGATTTATATCCATCATTTCTCCCATGTGGTTACCCAGACCCAATTGCTGATATTTTCCGGTCTGGTCTTTTTTCTCTTTCTGCCGATGTTGAAACGGACCGATACCATTGCCCTTGATTTCGACTGGTTCTACCGCCGCGGCGGGTCCCTGATTTACATGAACCTGGACTCCTGGCTGAACGGATTGAACTCCTGGGTCAACAAGACTGTTGCCCAGGGCTGGACCGGCGGGCTTTCCCGATACTTTCAGGATGGGCCGGCCCGGCTCTGTATTGCCGTGCTCAAGCCGGTCTGGGAGCTTTCCAACGGAAGGATAAAAGGACCCGGCGGCCTGGAGGAAAGATTTATTGAAAAATTTCGCATCTCCTATTTTTCCGTGGGCAGCTCCGGGGTCTTTGTCCTCTTTTTTCTGCTGCTCCTGCTCTATCTCGGTTAGTGAGCGCATCGGAAGGTAATGGTTCGGCGGGCGGTTTTTTCCGGGGCGTGCGGCACGGAAACAGACAATTTTGAAAAATGCTCCCCATAATGCGGGTGGACGGCTATACTGCTCTTGGTGTACCACGGTATAATCACATCTTTATATGGTGGATAGTGCAGTTGCGATGATGGCGTCTGATTCCCCTTTTCGGAAGCATTATGATGAGATCAAAAAATAACGGAAATCATGCCTCAACATGGAGAGTTCTGTGGGCGGGCGCGGTCATGACCCTTCTTCTGGTCGGGGTAATCGGATATTACGGGATAGTTGACTTTGCCATGGCACGGACCCTGGTGCTGGCCTTTGTCGCCCATGCCCTGGGGGGGCGGGCGGCCGGAGTCGGCATGTGTCTGATGAATGATTTCGGTCAGGTCTGGACAATTCTCTATAATTTTTATCTCGAGGTCCTGATCGTCTTTCTCGTCTATGCCCTCTTTGTCCTGTCCGTTAACAACTATGTGAAGCTGCGGACTGTTAAGTTCATGGCGCTTAAGCTGGAACGGAAGGCGCGCCGGCATCAAGAGACCATTAAACGCTTTGGCTGGATTGGCCTTTTTCTCTTTGTCATGGCCCCTCTTCCGGTGACCGGGCCGGTGATGGGGTCGATTATCGGATATCTGCTCAAGTTCCGATACCGGGTTAATTTTACCGCTGTTCTTCTCGGTACATTAACGGCAATCATCTTCTGGACGGCTTTTTTTGACTTCCTGGATACACATCTTCACGTGATTCAGTATATTTTTGCCGGGATCATTGTTGTTGCCGCCCTGTCCTATGTAAAAACCATCAGGGATTGGATTATCAAGTAGGTCTGTTTCCTTCTGGAGGCGGGTCCTGTCGAGATTCATGCCGGGGGAGGCAAGTGGAATATCTGATTATCTGTCTGGTCTCAGTGGTTACCGCGGGGCTTACCTTTTTTTCCGGGTTTGGCCTGGGAACCATCCTGATGCCTGTTTTTGCCCTGTTTTTTCCGGTCGAGATCGCGATCGCGGCAACGGCCGTGGTCCACCTGGCCAATAATTTCCTCAAGGTCCTGCTGGTCGGTCGTCATGCCGATCTGAAAGTGGTGCTGCTTTTTGCGATTCCCGGCGCCCTGGCGGCATTTGGCGGCGCCCTGCTCCTTGGGTACTTTTCCGCTGGCGCACCGCTCTATGAGTATCAGCTTTTTGGCAGGGTCTGTTCCGTTACCCCGGTAAAGCTTGTTATCTCCGTGCTGATTATTGGCCTTGCGATCCTTGAGCTGCTGCCGTTTATCAAAAAGCTGACAATGCCGGCAAGATTTATCCCCCTGGGCGGGTTTCTTTCCGGTTTTCTCGGTGGTCTGTCCGGCCACCAGGGCGCCCTGCGGACAACCTTTCTTGTCCGGGCCGGCCTGGAGAAGAAGGCCCTCGTAGGAACCATGGTTATTTCCGCGGTGGTTGTTGATATTTCCCGGATGACCGCCTACGGTCTTACCTTTCTCCAGAGGGATTTTCCCGTACTCTATGAGGGGGGAGTCGTCGGCATGGCAGTTGCAGCCTCGCTGGCGGCCTTTATCGGCTCATTTGTCGGCTCGCGGCTGCTTGAAAAAATAACCCTGAAATTCCTCCATACCTTTATCGCCATCATGCTCATAGCGATCGGCCTGGCCATGGGGCTGGGGGTTCTCTAAATTAAATCGGGATGGGTGATAAGGCGAGTTGCTGGCCTGGCCGGCTTTCCGCTTTCAGATCCCTTTGGATTCAGTAAAACAGGACAAAAAAAGCAATGATCAGATCACGGACTGCGCGGTTATTGAGAAATATCTCACATCCGGTTGCGCCCGGCTATCTCCAGGAGCTGGAGCAATCCCCGGTTCTCTCCAGGGAGAGATGCCTTGCCCTTGCCCACCAGTATCACCGGGAAAAGGACCAGGAGGCCGGTCACCAGCTCATTTCTTCCCACCTCCGGCTGGTGGTAAAGATCGTCCAGGATTTCTACGGCTACTGGCAGGGGAATATCATCGACCTGATCCAGGAGGGGAATATCGGGCTCATTCTTGCCTTGCAGAGATTTGATCCAGGGCGTAATGTACAGTTTTCCACCTATGCCTTTTATTGGATTCATGCGTATATTCAGAAATATGTCCTCAATAACTGGCGACTGGTGAAAATCTGCACTGCCCGATCTAAGCGTCTCCTGTTTCTGCGGCTGATCCGGGAACAATCCGCCCTTGCCGCCCAGGGCCCCTTGTGCGACCGGCTGCTTGCCGACCGGTTGCGGGTTTCGGAGAGTGAAATCGCGGACATGCTGCAAAGAATGCACGGCGAGGATGTTGTTTTCGAGGATTTTGAAATGAGTCTTTCCTACCATGAACACCAGCTGCTTGAACACAATGGGACAAATGGGGCGGAAAAACAGGTTGTCCAGGAGATAAAGGAACGGGTTCGCCGGGTGATAAGCAAAATCAAGAACACGCTCTGCCGCAGGGAACAGGCCATTCTTGAGCTGCGACTCCTGAGTAATGAACCAACCTCTCTTCAGGAGATTGGTGATACCTTCAACCTTTCAAGCGAAAGGATACGGCAGATTGAGAAAAATCTTTTCGAAAAGCTGAAAAGGGCTTTCAGTGGGGAGTGTCCCGGGTATTCATAGCAAGACAGTGCGCGATCTTTGTCGCCAAGAGGCAACCGGATGCAGCGGTCTGAAAAAAATGAATCTTCAATACCCTTCTCCGGTCGGATCACCGCGGTGCGCGGCACGGTGGTTGATGTCTCTTTCAAGGAAGGCCTGCCGCCGATCAACGCGTTGCTCCTTGCCGTCTCCGACTCCGGGATCATCCTCGAGGTCATTGATCATATTGACCAGCATACCGCCCGCTGTATCGGGCTGACACCCACCGCCGGCCTGGGCCGGGGTGACCGGGTGGAAGGTGATGGCGGCCCCATCTCCGTGCCGGTGGGAGAAAAATCCCTGGGCCGGATGTTCAATGTGTTCGGCGAGACCATTGATAACAGGGACGATCCGGTGGATACGGAAAAAAGATCAATCCACCAGCGGCCCATTCCCCTGTCCGATCGTGTCACCCATGAAGAGATCTTTTTAACCGGCATCAAGGCGATTGATCTTCTGGTTCCGCTGGAGCGGGGAGGCAAGGCCGGTCTGTTCGGCGGCGCCGGGGTCGGCAAGACCGTGGTGATCACCGAGCTGATCAACAATATGGTGGGCAAGCATCACGGGGTCTCCATTTTCTGCGGAATCGGCGAACGGTGCCGGGAAGGCGAGGAGCTCTACCGGGAGATGGACGCGGCCGGGGTGTTGAAAAACACGGTCATGGTCTTTGGCCAGATGAACGAATCCCCGGGCGCGCGGTTCCGGGTGGGGCGGAGCGCCTTGACCATGGCCGAATATTTCCGGGATGATCTCGGCCGTGACGTGCTCTTGCTGGTTGATAATATTTTCCGTTTTATCCAGGCAGGGATGGAGCTTTCCGGGCTGATGGGCCGGTTGCCTTCCCGGCTGGGCTATCAGCCGACCATGGCCACGGAGCTGGCGGAGCTGGAAGAGCGGATCGCCAGTTCCAAAAAGGCGTCTATCACCTCGATCCAGGCGGTCTATGTGCCTGCCGACGACCTGACCGATCCCGCTGCGGTCCATACCTTTTCCCATCTTTCAGCAAGCATTGTCCTTTCAAGAAAGCTTGCCTCGGAAGGCATCTATCCGGCCATTGATCCGCTCCAGTCCCGTTCGATGATGCTGACTCCGCGGATTGTCGGCCAGAAACACTATGACGTGGCCCGCGAGGTCAAAAAAACCCTGGCAACCTATGAAGAGCTGAAAGACATTATCGCCATGCTCGGCATAGAGGAACTGTCCCGCGAAGACCGGAAAACCGTCTACCGGGCCCGCAGGCTCGAGCGTTTTCTGACCCAGCCCTTTGTCACCACCCAGCATTTCACCGGTCTTGAGGGCAAGCTGGTCGATCTTGAAGACGCCATTGATGGCTGCGCGCGGATAGTGAACGACGAGTTCTCGGAGATACCGGAGAGCGCCCTGTACATGATCGGCGCGATCAGTGAGGCTGGAGTCGGGGCGGCAGGGGGTGCTGATGCGTAATTCTCTCATGCATCTGTCCATCTTCCTGCCCACCGCCACCCTGCTCAACGAGGAGGTCAGCAAGGTCAGGGGTGAGGGGCCGGCCGGAGAGTTCTGCCTCAAGCCGAGGCATATTGATTATGTGACCGCGCTGCTGCCGGGAATTTTTTCCTATGCCGCCGCCTCTGGCAGGGAATTTTTCCTGGCCATGGATCAGGGGATTCTGGTCAAACAGGGTGATCAGGTGAAAATTGCCACCCGACGGGCGGTTGCCGGCGAGCTGGGCGCGCTTTCCCGGGAGGTGGAAAGGATGCTCGCGGAAAATGATGACCGGGAAAGGCAGAATCGTTCGGCAGTGGCCAAGCTGGAGGTCGGATTTCTGAAACGGATTCTTGATTTTGGTCACCGGGGGTGAGACATGGCACAAAAAGAAAGAAACCCGTTTCCCCATAAGGTCTCGGATCGGGAAAAGCGCAGGCTTGACAGCGGCAAACAGGACAAAAAGGTCTGGTTCGGGCTCGGCATGTTCGGGATGGTGGGCTGGTCCATTGCGGTTCCGGCGGTGGCTGCCACCTTTCTCGGCACCTGGATCGACTCCGCCCGTCCGGGCCGCTACTCCTGGACCCTGATGCTCTTTATGGCCGGTCTCTGCCTGGGGTGTTACAATGCCTGGTACTGGATGCAGAAAGAACGGCGGGAAATCACCGGCAAAGACGGTAACGAGAAAAAATGACCGCCCTGGCACCCTATATTACCGGTCTGGTGATCGGTCTTCTGACCGGGCTTTTCTACTTTGGCGGTCTGTGGTTAACCGTTAAAAAGATAGCGCACAGCGGCCGGCCGAATCGGCTCCTTGCCTTCAGTGCGCTGGCCCGTCTCCTGCCGACCCTGGCGATCATGTTTCTGCTGATCCGCAGGGATCCCGGCATGTTTTTGGCCATGCTGATCGCGTTCTTTGCGGTTCGCTTTGTCATGACGAGAAAAATAGCTCTTCCCAAGGATCCTCCAGTTTCCAGAGGCGATCATGGAACTCAGTCCGGATAACATCATCTACCAGCAGTACGGCCCTGTCTCATTGAACGCCACCATTGTTTTCACCTGGCTGGTTATGGCGATCCTCGTCATTGGTTCCTGGGTCATCACCCGCCGCCTTTCCACCGGGCCGGAGATCCCCCGCTGGCAGAATCTGCTGGAGAGCGTTGTCACCATGATCTTAGGCCAGGTCCGGGACGTCACCCGCCAGGACCCGAAACGGTTTCTCGCCTTTTTAGGGACCCTGTTCATCTTTATTGCCGTCTGTAACCTGCTTTCCATAATTCCCGGATTCCAGCCACCCACCGGCTCTCTTTCCACCACCACCGCCCTGGCCCTTTCCGTTTTGGTCGCGGTGCCGGCTTACGGCATTGTTGATACCGGCCTGTCGGCCTATCTGAAAAATTACATCATGCCCACCCCGATGATGCTCCCCTTTAATATTACCGGTGAGATCAGCCGCACCCTGGCCCTGGCCGTCCGCCTGTTCGGCAATGTGATGAGCGGCGGGATGATCGGCGGCATTCTCCTTGCCATTGCTCCGCTTATTTTTCCGGTGATCATGCAGCTTCTCGGGCTTCTGACCGGCATTGTCCAGGCCTATATTTTTGCCATTCTGGCGGCGGTCTATATCGCCGCCGGCCTCAAGGTGCATGACGAGAGTGTTCAAGAGCGTGCGGCCAGTACCGCGGAGCCGCGACCATCCACAGCAGAAAAGGAGTAAATGTATGGACAGTCTGACCTATGTGGCAGTGGCCTCAATCATCTCCGCCGGCCTCTGTATCGGCATTGGCGCCATCGGCCCGGCCCTTGGCGAAGGGCGGGCCCTGGCCCAGGCCCTGGCCTCGATTGCCCAGCAGCCGGATGAGACAAACACCATCACCCGGACCCTCTTTGTCGGCCTGGCCATGGTTGAATCCACGGCGATATACTGTTTCGTGGTCTCAATGATCCTGATCTTTGCCAATCCCTTCTGGAATTATTTTCTCGACAAGGTGGGGGGCTAGGGATGCTGATTGACTGGTTCACGGTCGCGTTCCAGATCGTCAACTTCCTGATTCTGATCGTCCTGTTGAAACGATTTCTCTACGGGCCGATCATCCGGGCCATGGACGAGCGGGAGAAAAAGATCGCCACCCGGCTCTCCGAGGCGGCAGACGCCAAAAAGGAGGCAGAGGAAAAAGCCCTGCTGCTGGCACGGGATCAGGAGGAATTCGCCCGGGCCAGAAGCCGGATGGAGCATGATGCCCAGCAGGAGATAAAAAAGTGGAAAGAGGAGAGTATCGAGCGGATCAAGGAAGAGATTGAAAAACAGCGCAGTGCCTGGCAGCAGAGTCTTGCCGAGGATCAGCAGGCGTTTCTCCGCAAACTGAAGGTCCATATCAGCCAGCAGGTTTTTCTGGTTGCCGCTAAAGCGATGGCTGATCTGGCTGATGCGGTTCTTGAGGAGCGCCTTGTGGACTCTTTTTTGAAAAAAATCAAGGAGGAACCCGGCATATCGGTAGAAGGAAATAATCACAACGCCACCACCCTTGAGGTAACAACCGGATTTCCTCTGGACCCCTCCCGGCAGGGGACCCTCCGCACCCAGCTCAGCAGTTCTTTCCCATCCTTTAACGGGGTCGACTTCAAGGAGGATGATCTGGGGTTCGGTATCCGTCTGCTGGCCGGCGACCGCAAGTGGGAATGGAATCTTGCCCGCTATATGCGGGATATTGAAAAAGAGATACTCCTTGGCATGAGCATGGCAAACAGGAAAGATCAATGAACGAAGACAGCCGGCTGGATACCGTCCTGGAGAGCGCTGCCCGGGAGATGAAAGAGGGGCTGCAGGGCTATGAGGCGGAGATTTCCCAGGAGGAAGTGGGCCGGATCACTTCCCTGGTCCAGGGCATTGTCTGGGCCGACGGCCTTGCCCATGTCAGGAGCGAAGAACTGGTGGTGCTGGGAAAGGATGTACTCGGCATGGCAGTGGACATCCTGCCGGACAGGACCGGTATCGTTCTTCTTGACCAGGACAAGGGGCTCTCTGCCGGTGATGAGGTCAGCCGTACCGGGCGGATTCTCGAGGTCATGGTCGACTCTGCCCTTATTGGCAGGGTTGTTGACCCCCTGGGGCGACCCCTGGATGGCCGGGAGCCGATCAAGGCCACGGAATCGCTGCCGGTGCAGCGGGAGGCCCCGGCAATCATGGTCCGTGGGCCGGTTAACAAGCCGTTGCAGACCGGTATCAAGGTGATTGACGCCCTGATTCCCATTGGCCGCGGGCAGCGTGAACTGATTCTCGGCGACCGCCAGACTGGTAAAACCGCGGTCGCCCTGGATACCATCATTAATCAGGCGGATAAGGATGTGATCTGCATCTATTGCGCCATTGGCCAGCGGAGTTCGTCGGTGGCCAAGATGGTGGCCGACCTTGAGCGCCATGATGCCATGGGGTACACCATTGTCGTGGTCGCTGAAGGCAGCGACCCGCCTGGTCTGCAGTTTATCGCCCCCTATGCCGCTACGTCGATGGCGGAATATTTCATGGCCCAGGGGAGGGATGTCCTGATCGTCTATGACGACCTGACCCGGCATGCCCTGGCCTACCGCCAGATCTCCCTGCTGCTCAGAAGACCGCCGGGCCGGGAGGCCTTTCCCGGGGATATCTTCTATGTGCACAGCCGTCTGCTCGAGCGATCGACCAGGTTGCGTGACAATGCCGGCGGCGGATCAATCACCTCCCTGCCGATCATTGAAACTGAGGCCCAGAACATCTCCGCCTACATCCCCACCAACCTGATATCCATTACCGATGGCCAGATATACCTCTCTCCCGATCTCTTTCAGAAAGGTATTCTGCCAGCGGTGGAGGTGGGCAAGTCCGTCTCCCGGGTCGGCGGCAAGGCGCAGTTTACCGCCTACCGGAAGGTGGCCGGCGATCTGCGCCTTTCCTACTCCCAGTTCCAGGAGTTGGAATCCTTTGCCCGTTTCGGGACCAGGCTCGATGAGGCGACCCGCAAAACCCTGGAACACGGCCGCCGGGTCCGGGAGGTCCTGAAACAGGAGCAGTTCAAGCCCATGGCCGCGGCTGAACAGATCGCCATACTGCTTGCGGTCAACACCGGGCTGCTCGACGGGGTTCCCCTTGAGCGGATCGCTCAGATGGAAACCAAGATCAGTGAAATGCTCCGTGGCAATCCGGATCTTGGTGAGGCGATTGTCTCGGCTGGCAAAGAAGATCCAGCCTGGCAGCAGCTTGAAGATCAACTGGGCAGAATAGTCGGGGAAGCGGTACCGGAGCCGGAGGAAAAGGCCGGCGGGCAGCAGGAAGCCCAGGACGAGACCGAGGACGAGACCGAGTAGCCATGGAGACCCTGGAGACCCTAGGCAGAAAAATCCGCACCGCCCATGATCTTCTCTCCGTGGTCAAAACCATGAAGAGCCTGGCAGCGGTCAATATCAGGCAATATGAAAGTGCCGCCGAGGCGATGAATGAATATTCCACGGTGGTCGGCGCAGGCTGGCATGGATTTTTCCGTAACCGGCCCCATCTCCGTAACCGGCGGAAAAAGAGTGAAACCGTCTGCCTGGTCCTTGGCTCCGATCAGGGGATGTGCGGCCAGTTTAATGAATCGATCATCCAGTACGCCCTTGCCGCAGTCGGGGAAAAATCCGCCGGCATTGACGCCCCCCTGTTCTGGTCAGCAGGGGAAAGGGCCCGGGCCGGCCTGGAAGAAGAGGTCCTGGTGGAAGAGCATTTTTCCCTGCCCTCTTCAACCGGGGCGATCACCGACCTGATGTTTGAAATTGTTGCCCGCCTGGCCCGGCTTCGAGAGTCACGGACCGCGGAGAACTTTGTTATCTTCCATAATGCGCCGGGCAAGGCCGGGAGCTACGAACCATGCCTGCTGCGGGTGCTGCCGCTTGATCAGGAATGGAGCGACCGGCAGCGCCGGGAAAAGTGGCCGACCCGGAGCTTCCCGATGCTCGGAGCCAGCGAGGCCATCCTTTTTGAGACCCTTTTTGAACAGCATATCTTTGCCGCCATCTACAAGGCCTTTGCCCAGTCCCTGGCCAGTGAAAATGGCGCCCGGCTCGCGGCCATGCAGGCGGCGGAAAAGAACATCCTGGAAATGGAGGAGACCCTGCAGGGACGTTTCCGGGAGACCAGGCAGAATGCGATCACCGAGGAACTGCTTGATATTATTTCCGGATTTGAGGCGATCACCCCCGGATGATCCACCGTGAAAAAAAGGGTTTCAGGCTGGATCAGGCATCGAGCAGGGCCTTTGCGTAAAATTTTTCCGCATACTCCTTTACCATCCGCCGGGCCGAGAAGTGGGAACCGGTCCGCCGGATCGCGTTTTTCATCACCGCTACCCAGCCATGGGGGATGCCGTTTTTTGAGGTGGCGTAATAGAGGGGGATTACCTCCTCCTCCAGAAGCCGATACAGGGCATGGGCATCGGCCGCTGTTCTGTCGCCTGATATCGGGTCGCTGCCAAAGGCCCAGCCGTTGTCACCGCTGTAGCCTTCAAGCCACCAGCCATCAAGAATGCTGAGATTCGGCACCCCGTTAAGGGAGGCCTTCATGCCGCTGGTGCCGCTGGCCTCCATCGGGGGGACCGGGTTGTTGAGCCAGACATCGACCCCATGGACAAGGTACTGGGCGAACTGTTCGCCGTAATCCTCGACAAAGGCGATCCGGCCGGCAAATTCCGGATCCTTGGCAATGGTCACTATTTTCTGGAGAATCATCTTGCCGGGATGATCGTCGGGGTGGGCCTTGCCGGCAAAAATTATCTGCAGGGGCTGCCAGCGATTCTTGAGCATCTTTTTCAGTCTTTCTATATCGTAAAAAATAAGATCCGCCCGTTTATAGGTGGCGAACCGTCTGGCAAAACCAAGGGTCAGCACCGAGGGATCGAGCATCCCGCCGCCGGCGATTACCATTGACGGATTCACCCGATCCAGTGACCAGCGTTTCCTGGCCCGCTCCCTGATGACATCGAGCAGTTTGATTTTCAACCACCCGTGAGTCTTCCACAGCTCGTCATCGGGAATCTCTTCTATCTTGTCCCAGAGATCGTGCTGGTCGTGACGGTCGAGCCAGCCAGGCGGCAGGTGCTCGTTAAAGAGCAGTTCGATTTTCGGTTCAATCCAGGTGGGTACATGGACGCCGTTGGTTATCGCCTTGATCGGCGGATCTTCCGCCCTCTGGTCGCTCCAGAGTTCCTGCCACATCATGTTGGCGACCTCGCCATGCTTCCGGCTGACCCCGTTCTTATGCCCGGAGAGCCTGAGGGCAAAGGCGGTCATGTTGAAACCATGCGCACCGTTGGAATGGGCGCCGAGCTGGAAAAAGGTTTCCCGGTCAAGGCCCAGGGACTCCCAGAAGCGGCTGAAATACTTTTCAATCAGAGGAAAGGGAAAGATGTCGTGGCCGGCAGGAACCGGGGTGTGGGTGGTGAAAACCGTTGTTGCCCGCACCTTTTTAACCGCCTCCCCAAAGGACAATCCCTGTTCGATCCTGTCGCGTATCCGCTCGAGAAGAGAGAACGCGGCATGCCCCTCGTTGAGATGAATAATACTGTGTTCGATTCCCAGGGCCTGCAGCACCTCGGCGCCGCCGATGCCAAGGACGATTCCCTGGCGCAGTCGCTGCTCAAGGTCGCCGGCATAGAGCCTGGAGCTGATCCCCCGGTTCCAGGGGTCATTTTCTTCAATATCAGTGTCAAGCAGGTAGAGGGGGATGCGGCCAACCGAAACCTTCCAGACCGCGACATGAATCGGGGGTTCAATGACCGGAACCTGGATGACCAGGGGATTGCCGCTGTCGTCAACCACCGGTGAAATAGCAGCAGCCTCCCGGTCGAGTTTGAACTGCACGCTTTCCTGCCAGCCATCCTCGTTCACCCTCTGGCTGACATACCCTTCCGGATACATGAAGCCGACCGCCACCATGGGCAGGACAAGGTCACTGCATTCCTTGAGATAGTCACCGGCAAGAAATCCAAGACCGCCGGCGTAAAAGGGCAGGGAGTGGTGAAGCCCGTACTCCGCGGAAAAATAGGCGATAACCGGGGCCTCACGGGGGCATTCATTGCGCAGCAGGGAGCATGCCCTGACTTCCATGTAGTCCCGGAACTGGGCAAGAACCGCGTCGTACTGGGCAAGAAACTCCTCGTTTTCGCTTGCTGCCAGCAGGAGTTTTTCGGGGATTTCTCGGAGCATTTTGTCGGGATTGTGAATGCTCTCCTTCCATCGCCTCCGGTGCAGCATTTTAAAGAGCATTCTCGCCGCCGGATGCCAGCTCCACCAGAGATTTTCGGCAAGTTCGCCAAGCCCGGCAATCCGGGCGGGCAGGGCGGGAAAGACAGTGGTCGCAACCTTCATGGAGATTCCCCCTTTATCGGGTTACACAGTGGATGATCCGCCGGAACAGTCACACGGGCCACAAGAGAGTGAGTATCCGGAAACGCCGCTTTTTGAAAGTATCCGGCCCGGACACAGGGTAGGGTACCAGATTTTCTGGTTAAAGAAAGCAGGTTTTATGCCGGGGGGTATGACCGACCCCGGGGCCGGCAGGTAATGGAGAATAGTCTGCACGGCTTTTTGAAATTGAAGAATAGTCTTCACTGTTTTCCGGCGCGCTATTTCAGCATCCGCTGTAACATCTTGAAATATAAAAAAGAAAAAATTTACCCGCGGGTTTTCATGATCTGGCCCGGCTCTTGCTAGAGACTCTCCATCCGGGTGAGTCTGTTTTTTCCCGATGAGTCATTTCGGTCTTTCCAGAGTACTGACCGGCAGAGCCGACAACCTGTTTTCCGTGAGGAGCCATGGATAGAGTACTACCCCGTAACCGCCCAACACCTTTTGCGATGATGGTTTTTCTGTCCATGGTCGCTCTTCTGGTCCTGGCCACAGCCAAGGTCCGCGCCGAGGTTCATCCGGGAAACCTTGAGGAGATACTTATTCAAGGGCCAGGTATTGCCGATCTGATTGCCTACGGGTATGACAACAATGCCGGCATTGCCGCAAAGCGGCACTCCTGGCGCGCTGAAATTGAACGATATCGGCTGGAGACAGGATATCCCGACCCCCAGGTGCTTGCCACCTACTTTCCCGAGCCCATTGAAACCAGACTGGGTCCCCAGGAGTGGAACATCACCCTGCTGCAGCCGATTCCCTTTCCCGGAAAACTTACAACCATGGGAAAAATGGTGAGCCGTGATGCCGCGGTTTCCCGGTTGGCGCTGGACGCGGCAGTGCGCGATGTGATCGTCGCGATCCGGGAAACCCATGCCGAACTGCTCTACATCCAGACCGCCAGAGAAATCGCCGCCAGCAACAATTCCCTGTTGGAGCAGCTTCGCCAGGTGGCTGAAACCTCCTATGCCGAGGAGCGGGCCACGCTGACCGATGTGGTCAAGGCCCAGGCCCAGGCCGGCCAGTTACGCTACGACGCGGCGTTGCTCCAGGAACTGGAACATACTGAAAAGACAAAGCTGAACAGCCTGCTGAATCGCGATCCGGATGCCGCCGTTGGCCCACTTTCGCAAGAATCCAAGGCAACGGTGGTGTATGGGCTTGAGGAGATGTATCGCCTGGCCGAGGTCAATAATGAAGAGGTCAGAATCGCTGAAGAGCAATATCAGAAAAGTCTGACCAAAAAAAGTCTTGCTCAATACGGGTTTCTGCCCGATTTCAGGGTCGGGCTCTTTTACGCGGAAATCGGCCGGCCCGATGTTGCGGTTCCGCCGAAGAATGCCGGCCGTGATGCCCTGGGAGTGCAGGCCGGGCTGACGATTCCTCTCTGGTTTGGCAAGAATAAAGGGGGATTTGATCAGGCAAGGGCGGAAATCGAAAAGAGCGGCGCCCAGAAAACCGATACCATCAATCGGACCAGGGCCACCCTGCGCGAGGTCTTTTTCCGTCTTCATAACGCCGAACGGCTCATCACCCTCTACCAGGATGACCTGCTGCCCCAGGCAATCAAGGGCCTTCAGTCCCTGGAAACATGGCAGCGTCAGGGGCAGGGCAGTTTTTCCGACCTGATCGAGACCCAGGGCACAGTGTATAATTTCCAGCTGGCCCTTGCCAGGGCCCGGGCTGATTACGACAAATACCTGGCCCGGCTCGAGCGGCTCTGCGGCACAACCCTGGTGAGCCGCGATGATTCGCTGTTCAAAAAAACGGAGACCCTGCCATGAAGCGTCTTTTCTCTTTTCTGGCATTTTTTCCCCTTTTGGCGGCAAACACGGCCCTTGCCGGATATGGTGCCCTGCAGGAAGATTTTGACTCCTATCGGCCCAAAACCTATTACACCGCCAATCCCGCAGAAAAAAGCGGCGGGCAGAACGGTGACACGGATGCTGACAGGACTTTCCAGCAGCAGATCGAAGAGCTGAAGACCCTGAAAAGCCACTGGCAAAACTCCCTGGCAGAGCCAGGCGGGACAGAGGTTTTTTTTCGCCCCCCTGTATGGAAAACAGACCAGCTGGCCAAGGCCGCCGCTGATGACAAAACAACCGCTGCCCTGCTTTCCGACCGCTTCACCCTTGGCGATATCGAGATTCTGGCCCTGCTCCGAAATCCGGCCATCAAAAGCGCCGAAGAGAGCACCCGGGCCGCGGTGGAATCGATCAGCCAGATAAGTGAGCTTGACGCCATCCTCTACCGGTACACCGCCTTTACCGAGGCCCTGATGAATGGCATCGGGCCGATGAAGGGCGAAAATTCGGTCAAGAACCGTTTTCCCTTTCCCGGGTTGACCGCGCTCAAGGGTGGAATCGCGGTCCAGGAGGTGAATATCGCCCGCCAGCAGCTGGAAATAGCCCGGCGAACGGTGTTGACCAACCTCCGCCGTGGTTTCTGGAACCTGCTCTTCTTCCATCAGGCCATTGATATCCAGGGAGATACGGTGCAACTGCTTGCCAATCTCGAGGCAGTGGCCAAAAGCCGTTACGAATCAGGGGACACGGGCTTTGCCGATCTTCTCCAGGTCCGCGTCAAGCGGCAGATCATGGAAGATGAACTGCGGACCCTGGTGGAAAAAAAGCTGACCCAGGAGGCCATGGTGCTGCAGCTTCTCAGCCTGCCGCCGGAAACCACTGTCGGGGTTCCTGAATCAGCAGGGGGTGAAGGAGCGGGTGTTGCCCTGGAAACGCTTTACCCGCTGGCATTGGCCAACAGGCAGGAAATACTTCAGAAACAGGCGCAGATTGCCAAAATGGAAAAGATGCTTGAACTTGGCGAGAGCATGATTCTGCCGCCTTTTACCCTGGGTTTTTCCTGGTTTGAGGATGAGGCGGCGCTGCAGGTCGGCGGTTCCGCCCCCAAAAATACCTTTGCCACTGCAACCACTGCCTCCCGGGGGGCGGGATTGCCCGTAAATCCCTGGCAGGGCACCAATGACGGTTATCTCAATCGCAGCCGTTTTTCCCTGATGGCCCTGAAAAATGACCTGCAGAGAGTGGAAAAAGAAATCATCTATCAGGTGAGGGCGGCCTGGTTTGAGCTTGACCGGGCGGAGCGCCAACAGAAACTGTATGCGGGAAGCGTGATCGAACTCTCCAGGGCGGCCTGGGAGGTTTCGGCCCGTGGTTATGAGACCGGGTCCGTGCCCTTTGCCACGGTCATGCTTGCCCACGGCGAGTGGCTGAAAACGATGATCGGTCTGGCCAGGGCAAAGAGCGATCTGGCCATTGCCCGCAGTGAAGTTGAAGCAGCTATCGGCATCTCTCTGCCATAAGGAAAAGTGTTTATGAGCATACCAGTGAGCAGGACAAAGAATCTATTCAGGACATTTCTTACTGTTATCTTCTCGGTGGCGGTAACCCTGGCAGCGGTCGGTCTGTGGCGGTTTTTGCCCGGCCATGGGCAACAGCACGGGACAGCGGCCAACAACGGGGAGCAGCAAAAAGGACCGGATGAAACCGCTGCCCCAGGGGTGGCTTCCCCGGATGAGCGCAAGATTCTCTATTGGCGGGCCCCCATGGACCCGACGGAGATATATGATAAGCCGGGCAAGAGCAAGATGGGTATGGACCTGGTCCCTGTTTACGCGGATCAGGCAACGGGCGGCGAGCAGGTGAAAATCGATCCCGTGACCCAGCAGAACATGGGGGTCCGGGTCCGGCTGGCGGAAATGGCGCCTTTGCGCAAAACCATCACCACCTACGGTAATGTCACCTATAACGAGACAAAAATTACTGATATCAACTCAAAATTTGACGGCTGGCTGGAAAAGATTCATGTCGCCTATACCGGCCAGATGGTCACCGCCGGGGAGCCGCTTTTTGATATCTACTCACCGGCCCTGGTCTCTGCCCAGGAAGAGTTCCTGGTGGCCCGGCGCGCCCTTGGCGCAATGCAGGGAAACAGCGGCGATGATCTGCTGGCATCGGCCAGGCGGCGGCTTGCCAACTGGGATGTGCCGCTTGACCAGATTGCAACGGTGGAGCGCACCGGCACAGTACAGAAAACCCTGACCATGCGTTCCCCGGTAAATGGCACGGTTATTGTCAAAAAAGGGGAAAAGGGCACGGCCATCAAGGCCGGGGCCACGGTCTTCAGGATTGCCGACCTGGGCACGGTCTGGGTTGAGGCCCATATCTATGAATATGAGATCCCCTGGATCACTGTGGGCCAGAAGGCGCGGATGACCCTGCCGTCACAACCGGGCAAGGTGTACACCAGCGAGGTCTCATACATCTATCCCTATGTGGCGACCAAGACCCGCGACGTGGTTGCCCGCCTGGTTTTTGACAATCCAGACCTGCAGTTGAAACCGGAGATGTATGGTGACATCACCATTGAGGTCGATCTCCAGCGCGAGGGGCTGGTGATTCCCTCCGAGGCGGTGATCCGCACCGGCAAGCGCGATCTGGTTTTCATTGCCGGCGGCGAAGGCAATTTCACCCCGCGCGAGGTCACCCTGGGGCTTTCCCTGGGAGATGGCCGCCAGCAGGTCCTCGCGGGCCTGGTCGCCGATGAGGCGGTGGTCACATCCGGCCAGTTCCTTCTTGATTCGGAGTCCAAACTGCGGGAAGCGGTGCAGAAAATGATCGAGATCAAGAGCGGTAAACAGCAGCAGGAAGAGAAAGAGGCGGATGACTTCTTCAAGGATATGAATTAGGTCATGATAGAAAAAATTATTGAATGGTCGATTAACAATCGCTTCATGGTGATCCTGGCCACGATCTTTCTGATCGCGGCCGGCATAATCGCCATGCGCGCCACCCCGCTGGACGCGATCCCTGATCTCTCCGATGTCCAGGTCATTATCCAGACCGACTTTGCCGGTCAGGCACCCCAGGTGGTTGAGGATCAGGTAACCTATCCCCTGACCACCGCCATGTTGTCGGTCCCCTTTGCCAAGGTGGTGCGCGGCTATTCCTTTTTCGGCATCTCCTTTGTCTACATCATCTTTGAGGATGGCACCGACCTCTACTGGGCCCGCTCCCGGGTGCTGGAATATCTGAATTTCGTGGCCGGAAAACTGCCCCAGGGGGTGACCCCGAGTATTGGCCCCGATGCCACCGGCGTTGGCTGGATATATGAATATGTGCTCCGGGATCCCACTGGACAGCATGATCTGAGCCAGCTCCGCAGCCTCCAGGACTGGTACCTGCGGTACGAATTGACCGCGCTCCCAGGGGTTGCCGAGGTCGCCAGCATCGGTGGTTTTGTCAAACAGTATCAGGTGGAAGTCGACCCCAACAAGCTGAAGGCGTACGATCTCTCCATTTTAAAGATCAAGCAGGCGATTCAGCGGTCCAACCGGGATGTGGGCGGCAGGCTCATGGAAATGGGGGAAACAGAGTTCATGGTCCGCGGTCTGGGCTATATCCGTTCCCTTGACGACCTGCAAAGCATTGTTGTTGGTGTGGATCAGGCCGGCACCCCGATTCTGCTGAGAAACATTGCCGACATTCATATCGGCCCGGAGCTTCGGCGCGGGATTCTGGAGTGGAAGGGCGAGGGGGAGGCTGTTGGCGGCATTGTGGTGATGCGCTATGGCGAGAACGGTCTCCAGGTGATCAAAAACGTCAAGCAGAAGCTGCGTGAACTCGAAAAGGGACTGCCCGACGGGGTGGTGATTGAGACCGGGTATGACCGGTCCGGCCTGATTCTGCGGGCCATTGATACCCTGAAGGTCAAACTGATTGAAGAGATGCTGGTGGTGGCCCTGATCTGCGTGTTGTTTCTCCTTCATTTCCGTTCTGCCTTTGTCGCCATATTCACCCTGCCCGCCGGGATTCTGATGGCATTCATTGCCATGCATTTTCTCGGGATCAACGCCACCATCATGAGCCTTGGCGGCATAGCGATCGCCGTCGGGGTCATGGTCGACGCCTCGGTGGTGCTGGTGGAAAACGCCCACAAACATCTGGAAAAGAAGGGCTCCAGCAAACCGCACCTGGAAATCATCATCGACGCGTCCAGGGAGGTGGGGCCGGCGCTCTTTTACAGTCTGCTGATCATTACCCTGTCATTTCTGCCGGTTTTTGCCCTGCAGGAACAGTCCGGCCGGATGTTCAAGCCCCTGGCCTATACCAAGACCTTTGCCATGGGCGCCTCGGCCCTGCTCGCGGTGACTATTATCCCGGTGCTGATGACCTTTTTTGTCCGCGAACAGGCCCTGCCCCGGGAGTGGACCAGAAAACAGAAAATACTTTCCTGGATCATTGCCATTGGCGCGCCACCCCTTCTGGTCATTATTGCCGGTATTGCCGGCATGGCCCTGCCCGGCTGGTCATTGACCGCTGCCCTGGGTATCTCCCTTTTCGCGGTACTCTTTCTCATTCCCCAGAAGTTGATTCCCGAGAGCCGCAATCCGCTCAGCAATTTTTTTGTCCGCAGCTATCTGCCACTGATCAACCAGGTCCTCAAATGGCCGCGCGCCACCATCCTGATCGCCGGGGTGGTGATCGCCCTCAGCTGGTTTCCCCTGAAAAATATCGGCAGTGAGTTCATGCCTCCCCTGAACGAGGGGGATCTGCTCTACATGCCAACCACCCTGCCAGGTGTCTCGATCACCAAGGCCCGGGAGATTTTGCAGCAGACCGATAAGATCATCCAGAGCTTTCCCGAGGTTGCCAGCACCCTGGGCAAGATCGGCCGGGCCGAGTCTGCCACCGATCCTGCCCCGCTTTCCATGATCGAGACAACCATTACCCTGCGCCCCACCGTCACCCGCGAGATCGTTACGGTGCAGCGTTTTTTCTCCACATGGCCAGGCTGGCTCAAGGGTCCGCTGACGATTCTCTGGCCAGAGGAAAAAGAGGGGGAGGTGATTCATGAATGGCGCACCACCCCGATTGATCGATTTTTTTCCTCCTGGCCGGGCTGGCTGAAGGGTCCATTGACCCTGCTCTGGCCGGAGTCCCGTCACATCACCATTGATGAACTGGCCGATGAGATGAACTCCGCGATCAGCTTTCCCGGGCTGACCAATGCCTGGACCATGCCGATCAAGACGAGAATCGACATGCTTTCCACTGGCATCAAAACCCCGGTGGGCATCAAACTTATGGGGGCAGACCTCCAGGTGCTGGCCGAGCTTGGCGCGGAAATCGAGGCCCTGTTGCGGGACGTGCCCGGCACCCTGAGCGCCTATGCCGAGCGGACCACTGGCGGTAATTATCTGGATCTCGATATCCGCCGCGACCAGATCGCCCGTTACGGCCTGACAATCGGTGATGTCCAGGACGTGATTACCACCGCGGTCGGCGGTATGAATGTTACGTACACCGTGGAAGGGCTGGAGCGGTATCCGGTCAACCTCCGCTATAATCGGGAGTTTCGCGACAACATTGACGAGCTGGCAAAGGTGCTGGTTCCCACCCCGGGCGGCGCCCATATCCCGCTGGCCCAGCTGGTCACCATGTCTATTCACAAAGGCCCGCCGGGCATCAAGAGCGAAAACGCCCGCCGCACGGCCTGGGTCTATGTTGATCTTAAGGGCGTTGACGTTGGTTCGTATGTAAAAAAGGCCAAAGAGATCATTGACCGGGAAATGACCCTGCCGGCCGGGTATTCGATAATCTGGTCAGGCCAGTACGAGTACATGGAAAAGGCGAGAAAAACCCTGAACATAATCATCCCGGTGACCCTGGCTGCCATCCTGGTGCTGCTCTATATCCATTTCAAAAACATGACCGAGGCGTTTATCGTCATGGCCAGTCTGCCCTTTGCCCTGGTCGGCGGTATCTGGCTGCTCTATTTTCTCGACTATAACCTCTCGGTGGCCGTGGTGGTCGGCTTCATCGCCCTGGCCGGGCTTGCCGCCGAGACCGGGGTGGTCATGCTGGTCTACCTTGACGGGGCCTATAAGCGCCGAAAAATGGAGGCCGCGCTGTTCACCACGGCGGAATTGCGCGCCGCCATCGTTGAGGGGGCAGTGGAAAGGGTCCGCCCCAAGCTGATGACCGTGGCCACCTCCCTGATCGGCCTGTTGCCGATTATGGTCGGAACTGAAACAGGATCCGAGGTCATGAAGCGGATCGCTGCTCCCATGGTTGGCGGCCTGGTCTCGTCAACTATTCTGACCCTGCTGATCATCCCGGCGGTATACGATATCTGGAAACGGTGGGAACTTGAAAAAAACAGGGGAAAAGAAGACATAATTTCCGGCACAGAGGTGCATTATGAAAGAGATTAAGGCGATCATCAGGCTCGGCAAGGCGCAGGTGGTGCTCGACGCCCTGCAGCAGGAAGGGGTGGAACATGCCACGGTCACTCATGTGCTGGCGGTTGGCGGCAGCATGGACAACGATACAGGCACGGTCAATATGGAATTTGGCCGCAAGGTGGTAAAGATGGTAAAAATGGTGGTGGTCTGCAGCGACAAGGATGACCTGCGTCTGGTGGACATTATCCGGAAAACGGCCTGCACCGGGCAGAAGGGTGACGGGATCATCACCGTGGCCAATGTCAACCGGCTGATGAAAATCCGTTCCCTCTGCGAAGAGATGGAGGGTCGGGAGCCGTGAATTGAAAACAACCACGTGTAGCCATCCGGAAAAAACAGCCTTTCCGGATTGACACTAAATAAAATTAAACCGTTAAAGGAGTTTGCAATGAAAGTACTGAAAATGTTTTCCCTGATCCTTCTCTGCGCCTTTCTTCTGACCATGACCGCCCATGCCGGCGACCCGGCACCCGAGGGGCATCAGGCCATGGCCGGGGAGACCCCCCCTGGCAAGCACATCAAAACCAGCACTGTTGACAACCATACCCTGGCCTATTATCTCCTTGATCGAAACGAGTCAACGGCTGATGCCGCCCATACCATGCCCGGCATGGCCCATTCAGGAGACAAGGATAAAAAACCCGATCACCTGATGGTCACCATAACCGGGCCGGATGGCAGGAAAATCGAAGATGCCAGGGTGGGGTATCTGGTGACCTCGGGAACCGGCAAAACGCAGAAGGCGATGACCATGGCCATGCCCACAGGATATGGGGCCGATGTTACTCTCGAGGCCGGACAGACCTATACCATTAAGGTCAAGCTGCAGGTCGGTGCGGTCACGCTGCTTGATGAGTTCAGCCATAAGGCTGAGTAATCCCGGGCACCGGTTTTTTTTTAATAGGTTTTCATAGGTCCACCACCACCACTGGTGGTGGACCTGGGAAGGCTCAACCGGTCCGGCGAAAAATGAGTTTTTTAAAATCGCAGAATATCGAACAAGAAATGTCGAATATCGAAGTGAACACCAAACAGTTTAAAGAAGAAGAGCTCTTCTGCAGACAGTTCACTCCTCAAAACGAAGAAGGCCAAGATGTATCTGTAGCTAGTGTCCGTCCGGAAAGTCTGGTTTTCCGGATGAAAACCAGTTATTCCCCGGGCCACTGTTCAATCACCTTTCCCCGTTCGTCAAAGCGGCAGGCCGCGATCTGCGGGTCGTGGTAAAAGGTGAACCAGCTGCCCCCCGCAATCGCCGGCCCCATCAGTTTCTGCTTCTGCGCAATGACATCCATGGGATAATTGTCAAAGGCCATGATCCACAGGGGGTTGGCATGGGCGTGGAAGGGAAGAAGATCACCCATGTGCAGGGCCTCGAGGGGGCCGGACCCGATCCGGACGACCTGGTGGCCTCGGGTGTGTCCGCCGGTCTGTTCAACCCGCACCCCGGGCGAGATCTCCTGAGCGCCCTCCACCAGCAGGAGATTGCCCGATTCCTCAAGCCCGGTAAAATTCACCGGCCAGTAGGTGTGCGCCGAACGAACGTTCGGTTTTGTGGCGTCCTCCCACTCCGTTTTCTGGATAACGTGCCGGGCGTTGGGAAAGGTCAGTTCCGGGGTCTGGTTGTCTGAAAACATCACGATTCCGCCGGCATGATCAAAGTCGCAATGGGTGAGGATGACAAAATCGATATCCTCCCGGCCGACGCCCAGGGCGGCGAGCTCTGAAGGCAGATCCCATTCATCGGAGACCCGGAAGATCTGTTTCTGCTTTTCTGTGAACTTGTTGCCGATGCCGGTCTCGACCAGGATCAGTGCGGCCGGGGTCTTGATGAGCAGCGGCGCGTTTTTCAGCAGGAGATAGTTGTCACTGTCCGGGGGGTATCTCTTGCTCCAGAGAATCTTAGGCACAGCACCGAACATCGCCCCGCCGTCCATGGCGATTTCGCCGCCATTGAGTCGGAAAATTTCTATTTGCCCTATGTGAAGAGGGTTTTTCATGGCTACTCCTTTCAAAATGATAGTATGATTACGATACTGTACCCAAAGTCTCTCTGTCGGGCAAGGCGGGAGAGTGGTGGCTTGATGTGATACATCGTGGTATGAATTTTGGCGTCATTGCCTTGATGCTGCGGGATGAAATCCTTTGTTGCTGTTGGGAATTCGCGATTGACAAAAGAGTTGGCCATGAAGTAGTTTTTGGGGCTGTATTGCCGGCGGCTGAAAAGGTCCGCAAACTCTGAAGCCTGGGGGATGAAAATAGATGCATGATATTGTACGTCAGCTAGAGGATAAGCGCAACGGGGCCCGCGAGGGTGGAGGCCGGCAACGGATCGATGCCCAGCACAAAAAGGGCCGGCTCACCGCCCGTGAGCGTATAGAGTTACTCCTTGACGAGGACAGTTTCGAGGAGTGGGACATGTTCGTGGAGCATCGCTGCACGGACTTTGACATGGCGGAAAACAAGATCCCCGGAGATGGGGTGGTCACCGGCTATGGAACCGTATCCGGACGCCTGGTCTTTGTGTTCAGCCAGGATTTCACGGTGTTCGGAGGGTCGCTCTCCGCCTCCCACGCGGAAAAGATCTGCAAGATAATGGATCAGGCGATCAAGGTCGGGGCGCCGGTGATTGGCCTCAATGACTCCGGCGGGGCCCGGATACAGGAAGGGGTTGTCTCCCTGGCCGGGTATGCCGATGTCTTTCAGCGCAATGTCCTTGCCTCCGGGGTGGTGCCTCAGATATCAATGATCATGGGCCCCTGTGCCGGAGGTGCCGTCTATTCCCCGGCAATGACGGATTTTATTTTCATGGTCAAGGATTCCTCCTACATGTTTGTTACCGGGCCCGAGGTCGTGAAAACCGTGACCCACGAAGAGGTTACCGCCGAACAGCTGGGCGGGGCCTTGACCCACTCCACCAGGTCCGGGGTGGCGGACGGCGCCTTTGAAAATGATGTCGAGGCGTTGCTGATGCTTCGCCGGTTTATCAACTTTCTTCCTGCCAATAACCGGGAAAAACCTCCGGTCTGGCCCTCCGACGACAGTCCGGACCGGCTGGAAAAATCCCTGGACACGCTGATACCCAAGGATCCCAACCGGCCGTACAACATGAAGGAACTGATCGAAAAGGTGGTCGATGAGGGCTATTTTTTTGAGATGCAGCCCGAATATGCCCGCAACATCATCACCGGTTTTGCCCGGATGGAAGGGGCCACCGTCGGTATTGTCGCCAACCAGCCCATGGTGCTGGCCGGGTGCCTTGATATTGATTCCGCGGTCAAGGCCGGCCGTTTTGTCCGTTTCTGCGACTGTTTCAATATTCCGATCATCACCTTTGTCGATGTGCCCGGCTTTCTTCCCGGCACCGCCCAGGAGTATGGAGGAATCATCCGCCACGGCGCCAAGCTTCTCTACGCCTTTGCCGAGGCCACGGTGCCCAAGATAACGGTTATCACCCGCAAGGCGTATGGCGGCGCCTACGACGTGATGAGTTCCAAGCACCTGCGCGGCGATGTCAACTTTGCCTGGCCCACCGCCGAGATCGCGGTCATGGGGCCCAAGGGCGCGGTGGAGATAATTTTCAGAAAGGATCTGGGAGACGCGGAGAAAATCGCCCGGAGAACCAACGAGTATCGGGCAAAATTTGCCAATCCCTTTATCGCCGGGAGCCTGGGCTTTATCGATGATGTCATCATGCCCCATGCCACCCGCAAGCGTATCTGCCGCTCTTTAGCCATGCTGCGGAATAAAAAACTTACCAACCCCTGGCGTAAGCACGGAAACATCCCCCTGTGAGGCCTGTCATGTTTAAAAAGATACTTGTAGCCAACCGCGGTGAGATCGCCTGCCGGGTAATCAAGAGCGCCCGGAAGATGCGGATTAAGACGGTGGCGGTTTACTCCGAGGCGGACCGAGGTGCCCTCCATGTGCAGATGGCCGATGAGGCGGTGTGCATTGGCCCTGCGCCGGTCGCGGAAAGCTATCTGGTCATGGAACGGATCCTTGATGCCTGCCGGGAAACCGGAGCGGAGGCGGTGCATCCAGGGTACGGATTTCTTTCCGAAAACTCTGCCTTTGCCGAGGCCCTTGCCACCCACGGCATTGCCTTTATCGGCCCCCCGGTGGGTGCTATCAGGGCCATGGGTGATAAGATCGAGTCAAAGAAACTCGCCCGGGAGGTGGGGGTCAACACCATTCCCGGCCATGCCGAGGTTATCCCCGATGCGGAGCGGGCGGTGGAGGTGGCTGCTTCCATCGGATACCCGGTGATGCTCAAGGCCTCGGCCGGCGGCGGCGGCAAGGGGATGCGCATCGCCTGGAACGACGCCGAATGCAGGGAGGGTTTTGACCGGGCGACCAACGAGGCGGTCACCGCGTTTGGCGACGGCCGGATTCTCATTGAAAAATTTATCGAAGAGCCCCGCCATATCGAGATCCAGATCATCGGCGACAAGTTCGGCAATATTTTTTACCTCGGTGAACGGGAGTGTTCCATCCAGCGCCGGCACCAGAAGGTGCTTGAAGAGGCGCCTTCCCCGTTTCTCGACGCCGAGACCCGCAAGGCCATGGGGGAACAGGCGGTACAACTGGCCAGGGCGGTAGATTACTGCTCTGCCGGCACCGTGGAGTTTATCGTTGACCGCGACCGGAACTTCTATTTTCTCGAAATGAATACCCGCCTGCAGGTGGAACACCCGGTCACCGAATATGTGACCGGCCTTGATCTGGTTGAACTGATGATCCGGGTGGCGGCTAATCAGGATCTGCGCATGACCCAGGACCAGATCCCGCTCAACGGCTGGGCCCTGGAGGCGCGGGTTTACGCCGAAGACCCCTTCCGTAATTTTCTGCCCTCCATCGGCCGGCTGACCCGGTACATCCCTCCCGAGGAAAACAGTAATGTCCGGGTGGATACCGGCGTCTACGAGGGCGGCGAGATCTCGATGTACTACGATCCGATGATTGCCAAGCTGATCACCTATGGCAGGTCGCGGACCGAGGCCGCGCTCCGCATGCGCGAGGCCCTTGACGCCTTCTGCATTCGCGGGGTCTCCCACAATATCAGTTTTCTCCAGGCCCTGATCTCCCACCCCCGCTTTCTCGAAGGGCGGCTGACCACAAACTTCATAGCCGAGGAATATCCCGACGGCTTTCATCCCACGGATCTGCCCCATGAAAATCCCGAGGTGCCGGTGGTTATCGCTGCCCTTATCCACCGCCGCTACCTGGATCGGGCTGCGGAGATTTCCGGTCAGCTCCCGGGCCACGAACGTCAGGTTGCCGCCGAATGGGTGGTCCGTTTTGGTCATGAGGACCATCCGGTCTCGGTGTACCGGACCGATGACGAGCTCAACGGGTATGGGGTCCATTTTGCCGGACGGACCTATATTGTGGAAAGTGACTGGTGTTTCGGGCAACCCCTGTTTATGGGCAGGATCAACTCCACCCCGGTCTGTGTGCAGATCGAGCGAAATGGGCTTGGATACCGTCTTTTCCACGGTGGCTCCCAGGCCGATACCATGGTGCTTTCGCCGCGGGCGGCGGAGTTGAACCGCTTCATGCTCGAGAAAAAGATCCCGGATATGTCCCGTTTTCTGATTTCCCCCATGCCCGGTCTGCTGGCCCGGCTTTCGGTCTGTGAGGGCCAGGAGGTCAAGGCCGGCGAGGAGCTGGCAATCATTGAGGCAATGAAAATGGAGAACACCCTGCGTGCCGATCGGGACGGGGTGGTGAAAAAAATCATGGCCCAGCCCGGCGACAGCCTTTCCGTGGACCAGGCGATCATGGAGTTTGATCTGGGAGGATGACCGGTCTCCCGCGAGCGGGTTTTTCCAGACTATTTTTTTTGTAATATTTTTGTTTTTTTCTTTATTATTAGTGATATGAATATTTCTTTCGCGCTATGATTGTAGCCTTCCAGGTATCTCTTGATAGAGCGTTTCCGGCCGGGTTGTGATGCCTGTGCATAATCGTGCCCAACGCCTATCGGCAATCTGAGTACGATCCTCCATTTCTTCCACCTCTTCCAGGTAATAGCGCCGTTCGCAACAGGCGAGGGCGTGCAGGGCCATGACCCGGGTCAGGGGTTCATCGGTGGTCTTTTCCGCGTGATGAAAGGATTGGAGTGTGTCGGTGGTTTCGTACCGCATTTGTATCTTTACATTTGCCTGGATCAAGTGATATGTTGTATATACAATATTGCTATCCTGGAGGTGCATATGGCTACACAACTCATCATCCGCGTCCCGGACGATCTGAAATCGAAAGTGAACAACCTGGCCAAGGCCGAGGGTAAAAATGTCAGCGTTGTTGTCCGGGAACTCCTTGAAGACTATGTTAAAAATCGTGACATTTCATCCTACATCGATGATCTCTGGGGCCGTATCGGCAACGAGCTCAAGGTCAAAAGGGTTCAACCTGATGATATTCAACGCGCCATCCTGGAATCCAGGGCTGACACATGATCAGGGTCGTGGTGGATACCAATGTTTTCGTCTCCTCTTTTTTCGGCGGCAATCCCAGAAGAATCATCGATCTCTGGAGAACAGGGCGAATACTTCTCTGCTTGAGCCGTCCTGTTGTCGATGAGTACGTGGATGTTCTTCACCGGCTCGGCCTGCAGAACCAAAGACAGATAGAAGAGTTGTTGCACCTCTTTGCCCAGGCCCCGAATATTCTTTATTCTGCCGCTACTCCGGTGATATCGGTTGTTGATGCCGACCCGTCCGACAACAAATTTATTGAATGCGCTGTGGCCCTGCGGTGCAAGTACATTGTCTCGGGAGACAAGCACCTTCTGGCCGTCAAGAAATACATGGCCATCCACATAATCTCTCCCAAAGATTTCCTCGATATCATCAACAACCAGCACCCTGGCTGAAAAAACAGACCGGAGCACCCATCAATACCCCTCTGTCCCCTCAGAACCCGATTTTCCGCTTCGGTTATTCTTCCTCATCCATCTGGTACCTGGACCGCCCTTTTGGTTTTCAACACCGTTGACAGCATGGGGTTACCATATTCGGCGAAAATCATCGGCTGCCGTCGTTGCGGCACAATACCGGAAAAAAACAGGAGGAAGGGATACCAGTTTTAACCCGAGATCGGGGTGGTGTGCCGTTGTCCTGTTCCCTGTGATATTTCTTTTGACCTGATTTTTTATCAGGGGTATTGTTTTGTCATGAAACCCTGAAAAGAGGTGGAACATGAATCTTTCGCGACGTGCCGTCATCCGAATCATGGTCAGGGGAACCGTGCTCTACACCCTGATGCCCTTTGAGATCGCCCGTGCCGGCCATCGGTATCCGGAAACCGTGGCCGCCTTGAAGTTTCTGCACGGAATTGAGCTCAGCGTCCAACACGCCTACAAGGACTATGCCGAACAGGCGAGGGCGGATGGGTACCCTGGAATCGGCAATCTTTTCCGGGCACTGTCGTTGGCCGAGGAAATTCATGCGAGAAATTTCAAGACCCTGCTTGAGGAACTCGACGTACCAGAATCAGGGGTGCTGGTCGCGTCGGAGGTCCGTGACACAAAGGAAAACCTGAAAAAGGCCATTGACACCGAGCTCTATCACATTGAAATGGTCTATCCGGAGAGTCTGGAAGATATCCGCGACGAGGCCCATGCCAGGGTGATCCGGTTCATCGACTATGCCTGGCAGTCGGAAAAGATGCACCGGGATCTTCTTCGGCAGATGCGCTCGGGGATGGGGTTTTTGTTCAAAATGGTGGCCGGCAGGATAGAAAAACAGGCCCGGAAATTCTATATCTGCACCTTCTGCGGGTCCTCCCTCGAGAAACTGCCGGAGGCCTTCTGCCCGGTCTGCAGTGAGCCGATTGATCAGTATGTCCTGGTGACCCACGGCAAACCGGTGCAGAAGGTCAAGGAACTCATGTGAGCTTTTTCCGGCAGGCCTCCAGCCCCCCCACACTCAAGGGCGGACAGGGAGGAACTGGCGGAGTCCCGGTTTGAAATCAAGAACCGGAAAGCAGTGCGGCCACGCTCTCTTCCAGGCGCTGGGCCAGGTCCTGCTTGTCCCTGGAGGTCAAGCCGCTGGTGGCAACCGGGGGGGCGAGGCTGATATGAACCGCGCCCGGCCGCATGAGGAGGGTTCCCTTGGGAAGTATCGAGTAGGTGCCGTGGATGGCCATGGGAATCAGTTCAACTCCCGCCTTGATCGCCAGGACCATGCCGCCCGGCTTGAACGGCTGCAGCTTTCCATCCGGGCTTCTGGTGCCTTCGGGGAAAATGATCACCGAGGTTCCTTCGGCAATTCGTTGTGCCGCCAGGTCGAGGCTTTTCATCGCCTCCCGTCCCCGCGACCGGTCAACCGGAATATATCCGGCCATCCGCATGGCCCTGCCCCAGATCGGCACCTCGAATAATTCCTTTTTTGCCAGCCACTTGAACGTAACAGGGAGATATCCCTGCAGGGCAATGATGTCAAACTGGCTCTGGTGGTTGGCGGCAAAGATATAGGGGGTGCCTGGCTGCAGATGCTCAGTCCCGCTGATCGTCACCGTGACCCCGCCTGCGCGGCAGAGAATCCGGCCCCAGAGTTGTATCAACCCGTGAACGCTGTCCGGGGGCCGCCTGAAGACCCCGAGCCAGACAAGTCCGGCCAGGCTGACCATCAGGGTCAGAAGCGGCGCCAGGAGCAGCATGAAAATTCCCCGGAGAAAGACAACGGGCTTCATGGGGTCAACGGATCCCGGAAAGAGGGCCGAGCCCGTCTTTGATCACCCGCTCAAACAGGGTCTGCGGTGAATGGATAAACTCTTCAACCATTGTATTCTGGGGCTCGATGAACCCATCATCATAGTTGATCAGGTTGAGATGATTCCATCGGGTAAGGTAGTACTGAATAATCGACGGCAGCTCTTTGTAGATCGTTGATTCGGGGTTGGGGTCGGGAAAACTTGACTTCATCAGTTTTTCCGCCGACAGGGTCTGGGTCCGGTAAAAATTTTCCAGAAACATCAGTTCCGCCGGCAACCGGGCCCGCACACCGATCTTGCCCAGCACCCCAAAGAGGAATGCCATGAAGGTCTTGGCGGTTTTGGCAACCGGGTAGGGGACATAGAGCGCCTTGGGGGTGCTCGAATTCAGCAGAGACTTGATCGTCAGGATAAGTTCGTCAAGGCGCACCGGGTCCTTGTCCACGAAATTATAGGCCTGGCCGGTGAATTCACTGCGGTTTTTCAGGATATGGTGAACGAAATAGGGAAGCTTGTTGGCATTGGAATAGGAATGCATCACCCCTTTCTTGGTCACCAGAAAGGGCATGGAGTCATCGACAATGGAAAAAAGCAGCCGCTGGATACCCTGGATTTTATGGTCATGCTCGCCGTAGACCACCGCCATCTTGATCACGGTATAGTCCAGGCCCTCGACTTTGTGCATGTGTTGCAGGGCCATTTCGGTCATCAGCTTTGACTTGGCGTAATTGGAAAGGCCTGAATCCAGGGAGTGGTGGTCTTCTTCCGTGAGATTTTCGCCGGTGGGCAGGGTGGCTGCGGAACTGATGTGGATATAGGGAATATTCAGGGCCAGGGCGGCCCGGGCCAGGTAAAGGCTTCCCTTGAAGTTAACCTCCAGGGATAACTCCTCGTCACTGTCAATGGCGGCGATGGCCGCGTTGATGATGAAGTCCGGCTGAAATTTGCGGCAGTATCCCCGGATATCCTCCAGGTCCCGAAGACTCAGCTTCTTGCTGTTCGGGGCCCGGATCTCCATATCGTGCGGGGTTTTGGTCTTGAAGTAATGGGTGAGATATCCGCCGATCAGGCCGGAGCCACCGATCAGCAGCCCATGTTTTTTCGGCGATCCCGCCGCTGTTTCTCTGATGTCCATAAAGGGTTTTCACTCAATCCCGTGGCCAGTATCGGAAAAAAGGAAGGCGCCGGCAGCATCTTCACCGAGAATTCGCGTCTGTTGTCATGCATCAAATAGTTTGCCACGGATTCCGTGACACTGTAAAAATAATGAGAACGGGGAAAGACTGCACCTGCCAGAAGACATTTTCCCCCGGGCATCACAGTATCTTGCCGATTCTTCAGAAATGTTTTTTTTAATCGCTCTGCCGGGCGAAGTCAAGTCGAAGCTTGCCCCGGGTCTGCCCCTGGCCGGGCGCAGTCGGGATTCAACCACCTCTCTCCCTGTAATCATAGTGGGATGGGACTCCTTTAACAAGAGAGAAAAGAGTATGGCGGACAGAAAAAAACTTCGTTGTTTCAAGGCGTATGATGTGCGAGGTCGTGTGCCTGAGGATCTGGACGAGACCCTGGCCTATCGGATTGGACGGGCCTATGCCCGGGTGGTCCGGCCGCAGCGGGTCGCCATTGGCCATGATATCCGGCTTTCCAGTCCAGCCCTTGCCAACGCCCTGGCCAGCGGCCTTCTTGATGCCGGGGTTGATGTCCTTGATCTTGGCCTGTGCGGCACCGAGGAAATCTACTTTGCCGCCTTTGATCTGGAGGTCGACGGCGGGATCATCGTCACCGCCAGCCACAATCCCGCCAATTATAATGGGATGAAATTCGTCAGAAAGGGGGCGATACCGGTCAGCGGGGACAGCGGTCTCGATGAGATAGAGCGGCTGGCCGCGGCCGGAGAATTCGCCCCCCCGGACCAGAAAGGCGCCATCACTGCCGTGGATAACCGGTCAGCCTATATCGGGCATCTGCTCCGTTATGTCGACCCCGGGGTTTTGCAGCCTCTGAAACTGGTGGTAAACGCCGGCAACGGGTGTGCCGGCCAGGTCATTGATATCCTTGAGCAGAAACTGCCCTTTACCTTCTTCAAGGTACAGCACGAAGCGGACGGCTCTTTTCCCCACGGGGTGCCGAACCCCCTTCTTCCGGAAAACCGGGAGATAACCGCCAACGCGGTGCGCACCCATGGCGCTGACATGGGTATTGCCTGGGACGGGGACTTTGACCGCTGTTTTTTCTTTGACGAACAGGGCGATTTT